>DUMM01000081.1 GCA_012839845.1 Bacillota bacterium
AGAACTTTCTCTTCTGTATTACACCTCGTGGCGCTACAGCCAGTGCCACTACTTACAGCATCATTGAATCTGCGAAGGAGAACGGGCTAAAACCCTTCGAGTACTTGAAATACTTATTTACAGAGCTCCCTAACGCCAGCTCAGAAGACCTAGACAAATTCCTGCCCTGGTCAGAGACCCTGCCGGAGTATTGTCGCACTTCCAAGTAATGATAGAGTCTTTCTAGCCCCTACTGCCGGGAGATAGGGGCCTTTTCATGCAGTCCTCGTGCCCATCCCTAGCCACCCAGTGTCGATTGTTGACTTATCCACTTAATGTCAAGGTGTGATCGTTTTGATGCTTACGGACAAGTTTGTCCGTATTTTGGCGGAGCTGGAGACGGCTAGCCGAGAGGGACGTGATGAGGCTGTTAGAATCATGTTGGAAGAATTAGTGGAGACATATCATCCAATTGAGACTCCGGCAGCACTGGTGGCAGCGACGACGGAGAAGTAGTGGGCGCTTCTATGGATCTCGAGATCAATCGGACACTGGTGGTTGGCAGGGTATTGTTAACGGCCAAATTTGACCGTGATTCTCAAATTGACCATTAACAGTAGAAACGAACGGGCCGAGACCTATTTCATGTAAATTTTCGCCGTTTTACTTGTCTAGTATTGTAGTAGTTCTTATCGCCCCAAACTGACCTATGGCTGTCGTGTGTCAGTCTGAACAGTCTCACGTACGAAAAGCGAAACAGACTACGGGATCCTCTGGAGCAGAGGGTTTTTTCCACCGCCCGGCAGGAACCGAAATACGCGATCACCACGGAATACGCACTAGGTGCCGATCAGCTTTCTGCGAAGCCAGCCCACCCCTCGCTTGACGATGTCTAAGGCAGACGCGAGTTCCGGCACACGCAGAATCCACGTCGTGAGAAAATACACCGCGGCGCCAATTGCCACTACAATTCCTACCGGGACTAACTCGAGAAACGAGCCGCGCCAGGGCAGCACTAGTTGAGCTCTTTGATAAACCGCCCATACTATTACCCCCATGACTATACTAGACAACCCAGTTTTCAAAACGGTATTCAGCAGCCGCTTAACCGGAAACCTTACTGAAGACCTACGCCCAAATACGAAGAGACCTGCAACCAAACCTACGAGCCCGGAGATGGTCGTAGCTAAGGCCAAGCCACCTTGCCGCAAGGGTCCCACAAGCAGCAAGTTCAATACCACATTGACACCCACCGAAACAACGCCCAAGACCATAGGGGTGGTTGTATCCTGTAAAGCAAAAAACGCTCGATACACCAAGTTGCGCATAGAAAAGATGGCTATACCTAGACTCAAGAACAAAAGGGCCCAAGCCGTTTCCTGCGTAGCAGCGGCGTCAAATTCGCCGCGTTCAAATACAATGCGCACAAAAGGCTCCCTCAGCACTAATACACCTAAAGCTATTGGCGCAAGCATGAAATGCATCAGGCCTAGAGAATCTGCTAGACTCTTTGCAAGGCTATTACGGTCATTCTTCGCAGCTAGTTCTGCCAACGTAGGATATATCACCGTAATCAAAGACGTCCCGATGATCGAAGGAGCCAGCTGCATCAGGCGATTGGCGTAATTCAGCGCAGACACGCTTCCTTCCGGCAGTCCGGAGGCTAAGATGCGGTCTACCAACGTGTTCAGCTCACCCACGCCGGCGCCGATGATTGCAGGTATTACCAAAGTTCCAACTCGCTTAACTCCGGGATTGTGACGGTCAAATGCACCAGTCCAGCGAAACTCGGTCAACTTCAGCGCAGGTATCTTCACTATCGTAGCGAGTATAGCTCCCACCAGAGTTCCTACAGCAACTGCCGTGATGCCGTAACGCACACCAAACACGACTATGGATATGATTATGGACACGTTTTGCAATAAGCTAGCAGCTGACGGTACGCCGAACTGGCCATCGGCCTGCAGCAGGCCTGTTAGAATTCCGGAGAGTAGTTGGAAAACCATCATCGGCAGGATGATGCGGCTGAGATAGGCTGTCAGTTGAGCGACCGATTGGTCAAACCCAGGAGCAACTATCCTGACCAGTAACCCGGCGAAGACCTCACCGATGATGACCAGCATCACTCCGATAATCACGACCGCCCAGATCACAGTGGATGCAAAGCGGGAGCTGGCCTCCGTGCCCTGCTCTTCTCTAATCTGGGAATAGACAGGGATGAATGTTGTGGAAAGTGCATAGCTAACCGTGGAAAAAAGCAGATAGGGAATCGTCTGTGCAATCAAATAGGCGTCTGTGTTTGAACCAGCGCCAAACACAGCCGCTAGTGCGGTCTCTCTGAAAAAACCCAAGATCTTGCTGGCGATGGTCAAAAAAGCGACTATGCCTGCTGCTTTTGCGAGCGTAGCTCTTGTCATGCGGTCTACCTGCCTCATCTCATATCACAGTTTGTTCCAGTAAATGCATATTTCAGGAACGGTGTGGCAAACTCCTGCGATGCCTCGGGGTACGCCCCGTCACTCATCCTCCGCTTACACGTCTACATTCAACAAGTATTCCAAGTATCCTGGTCTAAGTAAGTTAGTCTTCGATACACCGCCAACTCATTACGTCCGTCAACGTTTTTAGACCCCGTCTGGAATTCATGGGTGGAAAGAAGCTGACGGTTGCGCTGGTTGTGGGAATGCTGGTTGTAAGCTTGGTAGCCTCATTCTCAGTTGTTGCCGGTGCTAGCAGCGGTGTCTCAGGTAAGTTGACTATCTGGTCGTGGGGAGCCGGAGCAGAAAAGGAAGCCCGTGAGAAAGCAGTTGAGGCGTTCATGAAAGCCCATCCAGAGCTTCAGATTGAGCACTCTGTGATTCCCACTGCAGATAGTGTCTGGGACCAGAAGCAAGCTGCTGCTTATTCCGCTGGCACTGCGGCAGACGTCATGCAGATGTCCCCCGACTACTACGGATTGTTGAGCAAGTACTATGAAGACCTGCGTCCTTATGTTGAAAGAGACGGCATCAATCTTGAAGAATTGATAACACCGGGATTCTTGGGCGGCTATTATCGGCCCGATGGCAAGCTCGAAGCGATGCCTTTGCTGGCCAACTGCTTTGTGTTCGCCTACAACAAGGAGCTGTTCGATAGGTTCGGAGTGGCGTATCCAACCGACGATTGGACCTGGGAAGATTTCGCGGAAATGGCTCCCAAGTTCGTTTCCGGTTCAGGATTCAATCGTACTTATTTCATGGTAAACCACTGGGTAATGCCCAACTTTGCTCTGATCTGTAAGGGCGGAATTCCGTATACCCCAGATTTCTCCACTACTATGGTGCACACCGAAGAGGTAGCTGCTGGACTTGAGCTGTTCTCGTACCTGATCAACGAAGTAGGTGCCATTCCTTCCGACGTAGCGGCAAGAAGCATGCCGGCGGAGCAGCTGTTTATCGCCGGCCGGGCAGCCATCTATCCGATGGGTGGTTTTGAAATTGCTGCTCTGGCAGAGGAGATCGGAGATGCATTTGAGTGGGATGCAGTGCTTCCTCCCAAGATCAGCGCAACAGGCCAGAACAGCAACATTACCTACGCAACAGGTTATGCCATGTATAACGGCGCTAAGAATAAAGAAGCAGCCTGGCTGTTCCTGAAGGAAGTTGCCTTCGGTAATGAGGAAATGGCAAAGGCTACTGCTCGGGTAGGTATGCCGGCCAACAGGAAGATCGCTGAAGAGTATTGGGCAAACCTGTACAACGGCCCCGTGCCCAACCGCAAGTACTTGGAAGGCATGGCTACTTCCAGGCTTAATCCTTGGGGCGGTGCACTGGCCGCTGCAGGTGATTTCTGGGGCCAGCTGTGGGAAGCTGTGACCATCGGCGGAGTGCCGGTGAAGGAAGCACAGGCGCAATACGCTCCGCTGATCCAGAAAGCATTCCTCGAAGCGTTTGAAGCCCTAGACTAAATGCCTAACCAACCAATAAGATGAACAATGACAGCTGTACAAGGAGGTGCGGGGGTTGGAGGTTACCTCTCCACCTCCTTGCTTTTCAAAATAGCTGCAAGAGACTACTGAGCGGCTGATCAACAACTGTGGAGGTTGGATAATGAACGCTCTAGGTACAGCTTCCAGGAAGCAAGGAGGACGAAGGTATTCGGCGAAGGCGAGACGGGATGCCCTCAATTTCTACATTTACACATCCCCGTGGCTGTTCGGATTCTTGGTCCTGACGCTTTATCCTATAGTGAGTTCCTTCTGGTTGATGTTTACCGACACTACTCTGGCTGGGACAGGAAAATTCGTTGGACTGGCCAACTGGGTTTATGCTTTCAGGACAGATCCTCTATTTTTCACGGTGTTCAAGAATACTATCAAGTACGTTCTCATGTATGTCCCCTCCTGTCTAGTAATATCATTTGTGTTGGCTCTACTGCTCTCGCGGAACATCAAGTTCCTGGGATTTTTCCGTACAGTATTCTACCTACCCTATGTTACTGCCGGTGTTGCAGTTACAATTCTGTGGGGTTGGCTGTACAACGCGGAGGTAGGCCTGATAAACTACGTACTCTCCTTGGTCGGTATTGATGGACCTAACTGGCTCGGCGATCCAAAATACGCCATGATATCCATAGTCATCCTTTCTCTGTGGACCATTGGAAACAACATAATCATCATGTTGGCTGGTATACAGGATATCCCATCATCTTACTACGAAAGCGCGCGGATTGACGGCGCCAATGAGCTTCAATGCGTTTTTCACATCACTTTACCGCTATCTACGCCTACCATTTACTTCAACTTGGTGGTCACAACCATCGGGGCCTTTCAGATCTTCGATCAGCCCTACATTCTGACCGGTGGTGGTCCAATGAACGCTACATATACAGTGGCCATGCACATGTTCAGAAACGCTTTTGAATATGGGAAGATGGGCTATGGAGCGGCGATAGCGTGGGGGTTGTTTATCATAGCAATGGCGTTAACGGTGCTCATCCAGTGGTCATCCAAGAGGTGGGTGTTCTATGATCATTAATTCAAAGCTGCAGACAACCCAGCTAGATGAGAAGGAAGTGAGCACTCATGCATGCTAGGCGGGCCATAGTTTTCAGGAGAATGGGACGGGTTGCCGTTTACCTGATCTTGATAGCCGCGACGCTTGTTTGTATCTTTCCGTTCCTCTGGATGGTATCTACTGCATTTAAGACTATGGCGGAAGTCTACCGGATACCACCGACATTTATTCCCCGCAAGCCCACTCTGGAAAATTTCTCTAAGGGATGGGGCTATGCGGACTTCACCACGTTTACCAAGAATACGATTTTCGTTGCCTTGACCGCCACTTTGGGCACAGTTCTCTCATCCTCCTTTGTCGGTTATGGATTTGCCAGGTTCAGGTCGAGACTATCCGGCTTGTTGGAAACGGTACTTCTCGGCACCATGATTCTGCCTGTGCAGATCACCTTAATCCCGCAATACCTGTTATTTCACAAGCTGGGCTGGATCGACACTTACTGGCCTCTCATCGTTCCCAGTTGGCTCGGGGGAGGCGCATTCAACATCTTCCTCTTCATACAGTTTTTCAAGACACTGCCTAAGGAACTGGATGAAGCAGCGACCATCGACGGAGCCAGTTCTTTCCAGGTCTATACGCAGATCATGTTACCTACTGTAAGGCCAGTTCTGCTGGCAGTTACCGTCATGTCACTGGTCTACCATTGGCGAGACTTCTTCCTGCCGTTGGTTTATCTAAACTCTATGAACAAATATACTATCTCCATCGGGCTGCAGTTTTTCCAGAGCGCTTACGGCAACGTGAGGATAGGTATGATGATGGCCGTTTCGCTGTTAGCGTTGCTGCCGGTGCTGGTTATCTTTGCTTTCGCTCAGCGGTATTTTATCCAGGGAATCAAACTGTCTGGGCTGAAGAGTTAAGCGGACCGCACGGACAGCGCCTGCACAGAGTGACTATTACTATGGAGAGGGGATGCTGAAAATGGCAAAAGTACAGGTTGACTTACGAAGCGAGACCACACCGTTTCCTCATTTCTGGGAGACCGTATTCGGCTCAGAACGCCCGTTTATGGTCTTGCGTGAAAACATCCTCGAACACTACCGAATAGGCCGGGAAGAGCTGGGCTTCAGGTATATGCGCGCCCACGGCGTTTTCCAAGATGAAATGGGGATATACAGGGAGTTTGTCAAGGATGGTGTAGAGGAAGTAGTCTATGACTGGAGAGCCGTGGACAGGGTATATGATCAGCTGCTGGAAATTGGCATCAAGCCTTTTGTTGAGCTGAGTTTCATGCCAGTTCAGCTGGCTTCTGGAACTAAGACCTTGTTCTTTTGGCAGGGCAATATCACACCTCCTAAAGACTATAAGAAATGGGCCGATCTCTGTGAGGCGTTCGCGCGTCACTTGGTAAACCGCTACGGTATCGATGAGGTGAAGACTTGGTACTTCGAAATCTGGAACGAGCCGAACCTCGACTACTTCTGGGCAGGGTCGCAGGCGGAGTACTTCAAGCTTTATGACTATGCTGTCGAGGCCATCAAGAGAGTAGATCCTAGTCTCAGAGTTGGCGGGCCGGCTACGGCGGCCGGTGCTTGGATTGAACCTTTCCTAAACCACTGCATTGAAGACACCAATGCCGTTACCGGACAGCGGGGCGCACCGGTGGACTTTGTCTCATATCACGGTTATCCCACCGATGCTGGGCTGGTGGTAGGCGGAGAGAAGGTCACCTATCTGCACAGCAATTATTGGCATGATATGGCTCGGGACAATCACAAGATCGTTGTCAGTAAGGGGCTCCCGCTGGAGATCCACGTGACTGAGTGGAACTCATCCCCTGATTGCCGGGATCCGAGGCACGATGATGCCAACAACGCTGCGTTCATCTGCCAGATGATTAAGGACGTGGCTGGTTATGTAGATACATTCTCCTATTGGACCCTCTCAGATATCTTTGAGGAGCGGGGTTGGCCGGAAGCTGAATTTCACGGAGGGTTTGGACTCCTGACCGTCAATGGGATCAAGAAACCTTCCTTCCACGCGTTTAGAATGCTGCATATGCTGGGGAATGAGAGAATTCCGGTTACTATGGACAAGGTCGACGGGCTCGACGGCTTGGCGACAGTATCGGAAAAGGGAGCGCAGATCCTCCTGTGGAATTACGTTGCACCCGAGCATGAAGGAGCTGTTTCGAGACCTGTCGCCTTGGAGGTTGACGGACTGTCCGGCGAAAGGGTAACGGTAAAACGGTATCTAGTTGACGAATACCACAGCAATGCTTACACTTGCTGGAAAGATATGGGGAGCCCAGCTGAACCCACCGCGCAGCAGCTCCAGAAGCTGAGGGACTGTATGGAGCTGGAGCTGGTAGAAGTCAACCGTGCCGCTCAGGTTGAGGGTGGGAAGCTGCTGCTGAAATTCAACCTGCTGCCGGGAAGTGTAAGCCTGATCGAGATAGAGAAATAGCTGACACGGAACGGCAAACGGATATAAGCACGGAGCCCCGGTGCAGTTGCGGCCGGGGCTCGTTCCTAAGCAGCTATGTTCGGAGCAGTCGCACAAGCTTATTGGCCAGCCCGGCATCTAGTCTTCTTACTTCACGCAGGTATGACGTGATGTTCCCAAACTCCTTTATCGGCTTGCCGAGCAAGATTGTTTCCATCTGGTTCCTTATCAGGTGAGCATTAACCAGAACTTCACCCTCTGGGACGGCCGTGATCAACCAGAGAGTATCCACTAAGCAGTCTAGGGCTTTTTCTCGGGAGAAGGGCTTGCCGTTAGTTCTGGTCCTAGCATCTTGCAGTAGAATCTGCCGCTTTTGGCTTCCCAACGCCGCCCGGATAACGTTCTTTGACTTACCCACAGGGCACTGATCTCCCTGGCACGCACCGCAGCGTCTTGGGCCAAGGCACATGTTCTTGAGGTCCTTGTTCACGTGCTGGTAGTAATCCCGGAGCATCTTGGCAGCAGCAACCAGTTCAGATTGGACTCCTTCCCGCTGCCGTTGAATGAGGGAATATACCATCCAAAACACCAGTAGAGCCAGCAGAGAAAGAAAAGGTAGGACGATAGACGCGTTCAAATACTGGACAGGGACAGTGTCGGATAGCTTCTGCAGCCCGAAGAACATAAAAATCGATGCTGCTGCCAGCTTAACGGCTGTCTCGGGAATCCTCTCACCCAACTTCTTACCTACAATGATTCCCAAAGCCCCAGTAGCAACCATTCCTGAGACGGTACCTATAAGGACCATCAGCGGATACGCAGCATCGGCCGCTAAGGTAATTGCCGTCAATTGTGTCTTGTCCCCGAGCTCGCCCAGAAAGAAAGCTAAAGCGACCGTCGTTACCGGTCCCAGCTGTCTCCGTGCCTCTTTCTCTTCTGCCCCTTTTCCATCGTCAGGTTTCAGCGTCCAAAGGGCAAAGCCGATGAACGCTGCTCCGGCAATCATTTGAATGGTGTTGATTGGGACTAGCCGCGATAGGTAGCTTCCCAAGGCCACTGCTGCACCGTGATTCAAAAACGCTCCTATCCCAATCCCCAACATGACTTTCGCCATCGGAAACTGTGTGGCAAATGCCATGGCCAGAATCTGGGTCTTGTCGCCCATTTCGGCAAGAAATATCAATAAGAATGCGCTGACCATCTGTTGAATCATATTGTTATCCTATCTCCCGTCTAGCCGCACTCTCACCTCTAGACCTCATAAAACCGATAAGTGCTCTACAGCAATCCTATGGCAGCAAAACTGCATTGTCAAGGAATTCTAAGTTGTATTGCGGCAGTGTCGGGAAGTCTTTTCCTATGAAGGCCCTTTACAATATTCTTAGCAGAATACCCTGACATATTTCACTGCAAGTTGACATTTTAAGGCGCTGTATTTTCATCCATAAACGGGATGCCGTTGTGATAAAATAATTAGCGTACTATCAGTTAGCAAGCTAAGGAATGCAGCCAGGTCTTGCTTCCCCGTTCTGTCTCGGGGCTGCCAACTGTCGGAAGAAAGGAGGAGAGCCGACTATGCCGGGATGCCGATGGGACAGGGATCCTGAACCTATTTTCCACGATATACCAGACATCGACGACAACGCGGCAGCTCTCTTTCACAGCTTTTTTCGTGCCATGCGGCTGCACCACCAGCTGATGTTCAAGCTCATGTCCAAGAAGGGGCTTTATCCAGGCCAGACTGCGTGCCTGCTGGTGATCGCCAGCTACCCCGGCATCACTCAGCGGGAACTGGCGGAGAAGCTGTGCAAGGCTGCCCCCACCGTTGCAGTGATGCTGCGGAAAATGGAAGAGGCTGGTTTGGTTGTCCGAGAAGTCGACGACCAAGACCGGCGGCAGGTTAGGGTCTCTCTTACAGACAAAGGCAAGGCACTGTACGGTCAACTGAATGCTGTCCTTGCCCAGTTTATTCGGAGTACTTTCGGCAAGATGTCACCGCAGCAGCAGTCGGAGCTCAGCAGCTTACTGGAGCTGTTTTGTCGGTTTGCGGCTGAAGAACTTTAGAACAGCGAACGGAGGACCTCTATATGGCAAAACTGGTGAAGTATCTCAAACCTTATTGGCGCCAGGTTCTTCTAGGTGTCATCCTCGTGTTGGTAGAGGCAATGTCAAACCTTTACCTTCCCAATCTCAATGCCGCTATAGTGAATAACGGCATTGCCAAGGGGGATTTGGAGTATATTTTCCGGACCGGAGCATTTATGCTGCTGGTTACTTTCCTTCTCGGGGTCTGCAGTGTCCTGGCGGTTTACAACAGCTCCAAGGTATCCATGGCGGTAGGTCGGGATCTGCGCCGGGATGTTTTCCGCAAGGTGCAGAGTTTTTCACAAGCTCAAGTCAATCGATTTGGAGTATCCTCTCTCATCACCCGCACAACCAATGATGTTCAGCAGATCCAGATGGCTGTTCTCATGGGAATGAACGTCATGCTCTTTGCGCCCTTTATGGCCATCGGCAGTGTCATTATGGCTCTGCAGCAGGATACAACCCTGTCGTTAACTATCGTTTTCCTCGTGCCTGTGATGGGGGGGCTGCTGGCCCTTAATCTTCGCCGAGTAGTACCGCGCTTTAAAGAGATGCAGGCTAAAATTGACCGGCTCAATCAGGTTGTGCGGGAAAAGCTGAGCGGCGTGCGGGTTATCCGGGCTTTCGTCAAGTCGGAACATGAAGAGAGGCGGTTTGGGAAGGCCAACGCGGATTTGACTAACACAGCTTTGGAGATCCAGAAGCATTTTGCCCTATTCTTGCCCCTGCAGTTCTTAGTCATTAACTTAGCCAATGTAGTGGTCACCTGGGTGGGAAGTCACAGGGTGAATATGGGAGCTATGCCCATTGGGAACCTTACCGCCTTCTTGACATACATCATGCACATTCTCTTTTCTGTGATGATCTCGGTGATGATGTTAAGCATGATCCCTCGAGCCAGCGCCTCAGCTGACAGGATTGTGGAGGTTTTGGATGAGGAGCCGGAGATTGGAGAAACGGGAATACCCGGTGCCCCCTGCGGTGGGGAAGTGGGAGTTGAATTTGACAAGGTAGTGTTTGCCTATCCAGGAGCTGAGGTGCCGGTCTTAAAGGATATTAGTTTTCAGGCCCGTCCGGGTCAGGTGACTGCCATAATTGGCGGAACAGGTTCAGGTAAGTCGACTCTGGTTAGTTTAGTACCTCGCCTATATGAGGTTACCAGCGGCAGGATTCTCGTAAACGGCAGAGATATTCGGGAGATGCCTCTAAGAGAGCTGAGGGACCTGATTGGTTATGTTCCGCAGAGGGCTGTGCTTTTCAGCGGCACGATTGCCAGCAATCTCCGCTGGGGCAGGGAGGATGCAGCAGATGATGAACTGTGGCGGGCTCTTTCCATCGCCCAGGCCGCAGATTTTGTCAAGGCCATGCCCGGCGAGCTGAATGCTCCTGTTGCCCAAGGGGGTACAAACCTGTCAGGAGGTCAGAAGCAACGGCTGGCCATTGCCCGGGCCTTGGTCAAACACCGAAAAATCTATATTTTCGATGACAGCTTCTCTGCTCTGGACTTTCGCACTGATGCGGCGCTGCGGAAGGCTTTGATGGAGGAAACCAAAGATGCAGTAGTGCTCATCGTCGCACAGCGAGTCAGCACCATCATGAATGCTGACCAAATCATCGTACTGGACCAAGGGAGAATCGTCGGCATAGGAAGGCATGCAGAGTTAATGCAGCAATGTGAGGTTTACCGGGAAATTGTCCGTTCGCAGCTGGGGGAGGATGAAGTAGCGTGACAAATAAAACGGGATCAGACAGAGAGTCATCTCGCCCTCCAAGGCCCATGGGTCCTGGAGGGCCGCGGCCGGG
>DUMM01000015.1 GCA_012839845.1 Bacillota bacterium
GGATTGGTACCGGACCCAGAGTGGAAGAAGCAGCGGTTTGCACGGCAGTCCCGCTCGGAACAGATGTGGTATCCAGTGGAAACCATGGATATGGCCATAGGGCAGGGGTTTCTCTTGGTAACTCCGCTGCAGATGGCTGCCTTTTACATGGGACTGGCCAACCGGGGAACGATTTATGTCCCTTATCTGGTGCAGCGTATTCAGCGGCCCACGGGGGAAGTGCTGCAAGAGACCGTCCCCCGGGTGGCGCGAGTCTTGGAAGCATCACCCCAGACGTGGAATGCAGTTATTGACGGGCTGGTTGAGGTAGTCAAAAGCGGTACCGGTGCCTCAGCTTTTAGGGGTTTTCCTTATCCTGTTAAGATCGCCGGCAAGACTGGTTCGGTTCAGCTGGGGCCGGGCCAGGGCGATGCCCACAGCTGGTTTTGCGGGTTTGCACCGGTGGATGACCCGGAGATCGTGGTGGTAGCCTTTGCGGAACACGGCGGCGGTGGTGCAACGACTGCTGGCCCTGTTGTCCGTAAGATCATGGAAGAATATTTCCGCAAGCAGTTTGAGCCAGCAGGGGAAGCGGTGCCGGATCTGGAACCGATTGGATAATGACCTGCGGCTATCTGCGAATCTTCAGAAGGAATCATAATGTTGTCGCCGAAGTTAGGAAAGTACGGTGTCATGGTGGTGAAGGGTGAGTGGCCCGTGATTACGTAGCCTTCAAGGGTACAAAGCAGGGTTTGGTCCTGTGGCTCGATCCCCAGGCGGAATTCAGTGATATAGTGAATCAACTGCGGGAGAAGCTTTCTAGGACCAAGGACTTCTGGCAGGGTGTAACAGTGACCCTGAAGGAATCACAGAGGAAGTGCCGCCCTGAAGAAAAAAGACAGCTAGAAGAGGTAATGGGAGAATTCGGCATGGCATTAAGGGAAGAGCCTGAGGAAGTGGTCAGTATAGGCAAGGTGCAGGAGGATCAATCCTTAATGGTTGATCGGGACAATGCCTTAATTGTCCGCCGGACACTGCGCTCTGGGCAAAGAGTGCATTATCCCGGGAGTGTAGTGATTCTCGGGGATGTAAACCCCGGTGCGGAGGTTGTCGCCGGCGGCGATATTATTGTTCTGGGGGCGCTGCGGGGTGTGGCCCACGCCGGTGCCATGGGAGAGGAAGATGCAGTAGTAGTGGCGTTTCGGCTGCAGCCGACACAGCTGCGGATAGCACATTTCATCTCCCGGGCTCCGGATGATGCAGACCTGCCTGAGCCGCAGGGTCCGGAAATAGCTCAGGTCCGCAATAATTTGATTACGATTCAAAGCTACAGCACATGAAGAGCTTGGTTGGCGTGACTGGACATACAGGGAGAGCTGCCCTCAGGATATGTCCGGGTTCCTTGGATTAAGGAGGTAGTCCGATGGCGGGAAGAGTGTTGGTAGTTACCAGCGGCAAAGGCGGCGTGGGCAAGACTACCACAACGGCCAATATTGGGGCCGGCCTGGCGCTTTTGGGCCGCAAAGTCTGTCTCATCGACGCAGACATTGGGCTTAGAAATCTAGATGTCGTCTTGGGTTTGGAGAATCGAATAGTCTACGATCTGACCGACGTAGTAGAGGGCAACTGCCGAGTTCGCCAGGCATTGATTAAAGACAAGCGGACAGATAATCTGTACCTTCTGCCGGCCGCTCAGACTAAGGAAAAAGAGGCAGTGGCTCCTGAGCAGATGAAGGCGCTCTGTGATGAACTTCGGGAAGACTTTGAGTATGTCATTGTTGACTGCCCTGCTGGGATCGAGAGGGGCTTCAAGAATGCAATTGCCGGTGCCGATGAAGCCATAATCGTCACCACCCCCGAGGTGGCAGCGGTAAGGGATGCCGATAGGATTATCGGGCTGTTGGAAGCCTCGGAGCTCTATGAACCGAGGTTGATTATCAACCGCATTCGGCCCCAGATGGTTAGAAAAGGGGACATGATGGGAATTGAGGATATTATTGAGATTCTGGCCATCAAGCTCTTGGGTGTTGTACCCGATGACGAAACCATCATCGTTTCCACCAATAAAGGCGAGCCGGTGGTGATGGATAAGCGGTCTAGGGCGGGACAAGCCTACAACAATATTGTTCGGCGGATAGAGGGTCTCGATGTTCCGTTCATGTCCTTGGAAGAGGAAGGTCTGCTGACTCGGCTGAAGAGGGCGTTATTGGGACACAGTTAAAGGGGGCAACCTAGCATGCTGGATTTCCTAAGGCAGTTTTGGAATCGCGATAGCGATTCATCGAGACAGATCGCCAAAAAACGCTTGCAGCTGGTGCTGGTCCATGACCGGGTGAACGTTTCCCCGAGCTTGTTGGAGGCCCTGAAGGAAGACCTATTGGAGGTCATATCCAAGTACATGGAGATTGAAGAAGAGGGGCTGGAAGTTAATCTGGACAGGTTTGAGAATTCGGTGGCCTTGGTAGCCAATATTCCCGTGCGGCGGTTGAAGCGGTCGTTAGAACAGGGTCGGTTGAGCTAAGAGATTGGGGCGGGATGGTGGCAATTGATTGAAGAAGCTGATCCAGAATCTAGACCTTACCCTGCTGTTGATAGTCGCCATCTTACTCGCCTTTGGGCTGGTTGTGCTGTGGAGTGCTACAGCAGGCAGTGTGGGAAAGGCCCAGGGCGACCCACTGCTGTATGTAAAACGGCAGTCTGTTTGGGTGCTGGTGGGTATCGCACTCATGATTGCCATCTGTTCCGTGGACTACAATGTCTTAGGGCATTATTACCGCCTGATTTATGCCGGGACATTAGCTGGTCTTGTGTTGGTGCTGGTGTTCGGCCGCAGCGTCAGTGGAACCCAAGGGTGGTTTAGGGTCGGTTCTGTAGGGATACAGCCGGCGGAGTTTGCTAAGATCGGCGTGATCATTACCTTAGCCAAGCACTTGGATAAGAAGGACGGCCTTGACCAGCTGACTGACCTGATTTCTCCTTTTGTGCACGTCGGGATTCCGATGCTGCTGATTCTAAAACAGCCGGATTTCGGTACTGCGATGGTGTTCATCGGGATACTGTTCGGTATGCTGTTCATGGCCGGAGCAGACCACCGTCACCTGTTGGCCACCGCCGGTGCAGGGATGGCGCTGTTCAGTGCAGCGGTATTTTTGAGCGTCCGGGGAATTGTCCCCATCCTTGCGCCCCACCAGATCAGCCGGATTCTGGTCTTTTTTGATCCGTACAGCGACAGAACCGGCGCCGGCTGGAATGTCATCCAGTCCATGATTGCCATCGGGTCGGGAGGCCTGTTCGGCAAGGGCCTTCTCCGGGGGACCCAGGCTCAGCTCAATTTCCTCCCGGCTCACCATACTGATTTTATATTTTCCGTGGTGGGGGAGGAGCTGGGGTTTATGGGCTCCTTCATCCTTTTGGTCTTGTATGTGCTGCTCCTTTGGCGGGGATTGAAAATCATGGTTCTAGCAAAGGATGACTACGGGGCAAACCTGGCGGCGGGAGTAGTGTCGATGCTACTGTTTCACTTGGTGATCAATATCGGCATGACCTTGGGTGTAATGCCGGTGACGGGAATCCCCTTGCCCTTTATAAGTTACGGGGGAAGTTCACTTTTGACCAACATGGCCGGCATCGGCCTGCTGTTCAACGTGTATATGAGACGCCGCAAGATTATGTTCAAGTAGCTCCTGGGCCGGTCCGGACGATAGGGGGCCGACCGCGGTACTACTGACTGCCCCACCGCTAGTATTATTGATAATGTGACCTCGGCTAATCATAATACTGTGAATAGGTTAGTTAGGATTAGGTGAGCACTGGGCTGCGGTTCGCTGCAGGAGGAATGCGGGCGCAGTGGGACCGTCAGTGACAGGCGGTGGGGGCGGAGCATGCAGGTCGGGCGGATAGGCGGCTTACGGATAGCATTTAACCCGTTTTTTCTTGTACTACTGATCCTCCTGGGGATAACGGGGTACCTTACCCACGGCCTGATTCTTTTCAGTATAGTCTTTCTTCACGAATTGGCCCATACGCTGGTAGCCTCCGCTTACGGCATGAAGTTTACAGCCCTAGAGCTTTTCCCCTTCGGCGGCGTAGCCAGCAGCGAGGAGTTTTACGACCCAGACCCCTTTGCTGAGGCGGTAATTGCCTTAGCTGGTCCCCTGACCAACGGCGTTCTGTGTATTTTGGCTCTGGCTGCGGCGCCGTACCGAGTCGTTCCGGCCCAATGGCTTGATTACTTCATTAAGGCCAACTGTGTCATCGGGTTGTTTAACCTCTTGCCCGCTTTTCCCCTGGATGGAGGCCGGGTGGTGCGGGCTTACTTGGCTCTCAAGCTGGGATACCGCCGGGCGACGGAGCGGGCAGCTTTCATCGGCAAGGTTTTGGCGGTGGTATTGGGGGCCGTCGGTGCAGTGGCGGTGTATTACGGCCTGGCCGGCGTCTCACTGCCGATCTTGGCCTTTTTCATCTATGTGTCTGCCGGTAAAGAGCAGCGGATGGCGGGATACGTCTTTGTCCGGTATTTGACCAGAAAAAAATCAGAGCTGGATGAAGCAGGAGTAATGCCCGCTGAGCAGCTGGTTGCCTATGGCGATGTTCCGGTGAAGGACATCGTCCGCCACTTCGTGCCCAGGCGCTATCATGTGATCTTAATGATCGGTCCTGAGGGAGATGTGGAAGGTATTGCCTCTGAGATGGAAGTTGTGACCAGTTTTTTTGAGCAGGGTATCGATACGCCCTTGGCGGAGGTGGTAGGCTCTTCCCGGCTTTGAGGAACAGTTCCTATGAGCTGGTTTCAGGCTCTCTGGAGGCCGAAAGGGGCGGTCTTGCCGGGATGCTGCTGTTTGGTTATTGTAATAATAAACACTGTCATTAGCTTTTTGCTGAGAATAGGAAGTGCTGGCATGCTGCAAGATAAGATTCTCGACGGGATTTTGCCTATGGTGGCCAAGCCCGGCCGCTATACGGGAAATGAATGGAACATGGTTCGGAAAGACTGGGACAAGACACCAGTGAAATTTGCCTTGGCCTTTCCTGATATTTACGACATAGGAATGGGGCATTTGGGATATAAGATTCTGTATTATGTGCTCAATCAGCGGGAGGATACCCTGGCTGAGCGGGTATATGCCCCTTGGGTGGATATGGAAGCTGAAATGCGGAAGCAAGGGCTGCCTCTTTTCAGCCTGGAAAACCGCCGCGCCCTTTGTGAGTTCGATCTGGTGGGGTTCACTCTCCAGTATGAGCTGAGCTATACCAATATCTTGAACATGCTGGATTTGGGGCGTATTCCCCTTTTGGCCGCGGATCGCTCTGCAAAGGATCCCTTTGTGGTGGGGGGCGGACCCTGTGCATTTAACCCCGAGCCCCTGGCGCCCTTTTTTGACCTGTTTGTCATCGGAGATGGAGAGGAAGCGGTTATTGAGCTGGTGGAAGCCTATCGGCAGTGGATGCAGGAGGGCACCGATAGGGAGGGTTTCCTGCTGAAGGCCGCAGCCATCCCGGGGGTCTATGTCCCCAGCTTCTATAATGTGCAGTACCATGTTGACGGAACGGTAAAGGCAGTTGTACCCAACCGGCAGGGTGTGCCGGCTCGCGTCCGCAAGCGGGTAGTCAAGGATTTGGATGCCGCTGTGTTCCCAGAGGAGTTCGTCGTTCCGTACATCGATGTAGTCCACGACCGAATCATGCTGGAGGTAATGCGGGGCTGCACCCGGGGATGTCGGTTCTGTCAGGCGGGGATGATTTACCGGCCGGTGAGGGAGCGTCGACTGCAAACCCTATTGAAGCAGGCCTCAGCCCTTGCGGATAGTACAGGTTATGAAGAAATCTCCCTTACGTCGTTGAGCACCAGCGACTACACCGGCATCGAACCCTTGGTAGATGAGCTTTTGACTAGATATGGAGGTTGCGGCACCAGTATTTCGCTTCCCTCTCTGCGGCTGGACTCTTTTTCCGTGGATCTAGCCGGCCGCATCCAGTCAGGGAGAAAGACCGGCCTTACCTTTGCC
>DUMM01000082.1 GCA_012839845.1 Bacillota bacterium
AAGCATGTGCTGACGGAAAAGCCTATGGCCATCACAGTCGCGGATGCGGAGGCGATGATCAGGACTGCAGACGAGTGCGGACGGACCCTTGGAGTTATTTTCCAAAACCGTTTCAACGATGCTTCCCAGGCTGTAAAGAAAGCAGTTGAAGAGGGGAAGCTTGGCGCTATCTTGGGTACCAGAGCCTTTATCACATGGCGCCGCACCGATGAGTATTATTCCGAGAGCGATTGGAAGGGCACATGGGATAAAGAAGGCGGCGGAGTCCTCATCGATCAGGCTATACATACTATAGACCTGATGCAGTGGCTGGTGGGGGAGGGGGATTATCTCGAAGCCCGCTATGACACCAGGGCTCACGAGAAGATAGATGTTGATGATGTTGCCGAGGCGTATATCCGTTTCAAGAACGGAACCATAGGCTGCTTGTACGCTACCTGCAACTATTCATATGATGCCCCGATCTTCTTGGAGCTGCACGGAGAAAAGGGTACGGCTCACATCATCGGCGATAAGGCCATCATTACCGTGGGCAACAAGACTATGACTGTGGAACAGCAGGCCGATGAGACTTCAGGTCTGAGATACTGGGGTTACAGCCATAAGCGTCAGATCCAGGATCATTATCGGGCAATTCTCGAAGGTCGGAAGCCCAAGATTTGCGGCCGGGAAGGCAAGACCGCTGTAGATATGGTGCTTGCCATGTACGAATCGTCTCGACGCCGGGTACCGATTTACTTCCCATATGTACCCGGTGCACCTTCGTGCCCGGAGCGCAAAGGATGCTGCTGCAGCGACTGATGGGGTGAGGTATCAGCCAAACAGCCCTCCTGGTCAACACATATTGCAGTAGACAAAAAAGGTTCTGCCAGCTGTATGCACTAATATACTTGTAAGCAAGGTTACATGTTGCCTGTAAGGTGCCTGGGAGGGAGAGGGCCTTCTGGCGGGGAGGCTGCCGGGATATGGGACAGAAAGCCGCAAGAGTCTTCCTTGTCTTTTTCATAATAGGAATTGGTCTAGGTATCGCCGGTGGATGGTTTGATAAAGAAGCTGCTCCACCCCCGGTGGAGCAGGCTAGGGAAAGCCCGGCGCCTAAAGTTGTGCCCCAACAGGAAAGCTCCGGTTCGCCGCAGGATGAAGGAGAATCGCTTTTCATAACCCTGTATTTCAGCGACGGAGAAGCTATGTACCTTCGGCCGGAGCTGCGGGTGGTAGATGATCCGGATGCTGACAGAGCTGCACTGGTGATCGGGGAGCTTATCCGGGGGCCGCAGCGTAAAGGTCTAGTGAGAACTGTTCCGCCGACTGTGAGCCTGCGAAAGGTCTGGGTGGAGGATGGAGTGGCTTACGTCGACTTCTCCCGGGAGTTTCAAACGGAGCACTGGGGCGGTTCGGCAGGGGATACCTTCACTCTCTTTTCCGTCGTCAATTCATTGACAGAACTGCCCGGCATAGAGGCAGTGCAGTTTCTTATTGAAGGCGAAATCGAGGAGGCGGTCTTGGGGCATACGGATACTACGGCACCTATTAGGCGCCGGGAGGACTTGATCGGGCCAGAATGATTTTATTATTGACTTTTCGTTTTTGTCCCTGTAGAATAATGACTAACATAGTTCACCTAGCTTGATAAAGGCCGTGAAGGGGAAAAGTAGTCCTGCAGAGTCCGTCACAGAGAGCCGGATTAGGTGCGAGCCGGTACGGGCGGCAGAGATGAAGTTCTCCCTGGAGCTGTGCTGCTGAACGGACAGTAGGCGGCAACGGAAACTTCCACCGTTAAAAGGAAGCGGGCCTCGGCTGTCCTCGGGATTGGCATCAATTCCCCTGGATAAAGGTGTCCGGTGGAGTGGCGCGGTGTTAAGCACTGCGCAAATAGGGTGGTACCGCGGGTAACCCCTCGTCCCTTTGGATGAGGGGTTTTTTGTTGGACTGTGAGGAGGGTTAGCGGTGATCATTGTCCTGCAAAAAGATGCAACGGAAAAGCAGTTACAGGATATTGTCAAGAGGGTAAAGAGCTGCGGACTGGAACCGCACGTGATCGTCGGAGTGGCAAGAACGGTGATCGGCCTAGTAGGGGATAAGCAGGGACTTGATCCCAGAGTTTTTGAAAGCATGCCTGGAGTTGAAAAGGCTGTTCCCATCATGGCACCTTACAAACTAGCCAGCCGAGATGCCAAGGCCGAAGATACGGTAATCCTGGTGGGAAATGCGGTAATCGGCGGTGAGAAACCGGCTTACATGGCAGGACCTTGTGCCGTGGAGAGCCGGGAGCAGATAATGGAAACGGCCTATGCAGTGAAGGAAGCGGGGGCTTCTATCCTCAGGGGCGGAGCCTTTAAGCCGAGAACGTCTCCATACAGCTTCCAGGGCTTAGGGGAGAAGGGTTTGCAGTACCTTGCCGAGGCAGGGGAGGCAGTTGGACTGCCTACAGTATCCGAAGTGGTCAATCCTTCGGATGTGGACTTGGTGTCCCAATATGTAGATATCCTTCAGATCGGTGCCCGCAATATGCAGAACTTTGCACTGCTGCGGCGGGTAGGCCAGACCCGTATGCCGGTGCTGCTGAAGCGGGGTCTTTCAGCAACAATCGAAGAATGGCTGATGGCTGCGGAGTACATCATGTCGGAAGGCAACTACCAAGTGATTCTGTGCGAGAGGGGCATTCGCACCTTCGAAACTGCCACCCGGAACACACTGGATGTGTCTGCCATCGCCTTGGTCAGGCAGTTAAGCCACTTGCCGGTGGTGGCTGACCCGAGTCATGCCACCGGGAGAAGGGACTTGGTAGTCCCGGCGGGATGTGCTGCAGTGGCAGCCGGCGCCCAGGGCCTGTTGGTGGAGGTCCATCCCAATCCCGATGCTGCCCTGTCCGACGGAGCACAGTCCCTAACGCCCCAGCAGTTTCGCCAGATGGTCAGGGCAGTCAGGCTGATTGCCGAAAGCATAGCGCCGGAGTCAGCAGATCATTGGTGGAACAAAAACGCCGTCTGATTTGATGCAGGAAAGGGTTCTTGCCATCGGGAAATATTAGTAGTACTCATGTGTTTACCTCAGATTGATCAGTGAAAGGAGAGGTATCCCCGTGGATAAGGCCTATGAGCACTTCAAGAGCAGTCTCCCCGACGGCGTTGATCTCGAGAAGGCAAGAAAGAGACTAATGGAGCAAGTGATTGAGACGCCCTCTTGGGGATATGCTGACAGCGGCACCCGTTTTAAAGTCTTCCACCAACCGGGAGCAGCCCGTACGGTATTTGAAAGATTGGAAGATGCGGCGATGGTGCACAAGATGACGGGCATTACCCCCAAAGTGGCTTTGCACATCCCGTGGGATAAAGTGGATGACTACCAGAAAGTAGTAGACTACGCCCAGGAACTCGGTTTGACCATAGGAGCCATCAATCCCAACCTCTTCCAAGAGGACGAATATAAACTGGGCAGCGTGTGTCACCCCGATCCAGCGGTTCGCAAGAAGGCCGTTGATCACATACTGGAATGCGTAGAGATCATGAACATAACGGGTTCCAAAGTCCTGAGCTTGTGGTTGGCTGACGGCACCAATTATCCGGGCCAAGATGATTTCCGGGACAGGAAGCGCAGGTTAGAAGAATCTCTCCAGACGGTCTACGATGCATTGGCCGACGATCAGCGGATTCTCATTGAGTACAAGTTCTTTGAGCCGGCCTTCTACCACACAGATATACCAGATTGGGGCCTGGCTACTCTGCTGGCTAAGAAACTGGGACCAAAGGCGCAGACCCTAGTTGATCTGGGTCACCATCCATTGGGGGCAAATATCGAGCACATTGTCGCTATTCTGATCGATGAAGGCAAGTTGGGAGGCTTCCACTTCAACTCCAAGAAGTATGCTGACGATGATCTGACCACTGGTTCCATCAATCCGTACGAGCTGTTCTTGATTTACCACGAGCTGGTCAAGGGAGAAGAAGACTTGGGCGATGACCTGAATGTGGCTTATATGATTGACCAGAGCCATAATGTGAAACCTAAAGTAGCGGCCATGATCCAGTCGGTAGAACAGATCCAGACGGCTTACGCAAAGGCGCTGCTGGTTGACAGGGAGGCGCTGCGGAATGCCCAGCTGAGAGGAGATATCATCGGCGCAGAGATGATCTTGAGGGCAGCCTATGATCGGGATGTAACGCCGCTGCTGGCCAGCGTCAGGGAGGAAATGGGGGTTCCGGTAAATCCCTTGGAAGCCTATCTCAAGAGCGGCTATGAAGAGAAAATTGCCAAGGAAAGGGGTTAACTTGGACCTCTGACCTTGGCCGCACAAGCTCTGATAATGGGGAGACCGGCTCGCCGGCGGCCGGTCTCCTGTCATTTGGCGCTTCCGTGTACGCTGATAGACTGCAGCCATTCAGCCAAGACTTCTGGAAAGAGTGACAATATATCGGCAAAATCCCGGAAGGGTACGGCCTGGATGCTGCTTTCCCGGCAGTAGGCTAAGAGACTGCCTTTGGCAAAGACAATGTCGCTGTGACCCGCCGGGCACTCGTCGGAGATGCCGTCGCCTATATATACTACGCAGCTGGCTAGAGTTTTTCGGGCAGCAAGTACTCGCTGCCGTTTGCAGTTGCCGCATAGTCCGCAGAATTCGCTGCGGAAGGGCGATTCCACCCGAGCCGTGCCGTCCTCAAATACCAGGCGATTGGATGTATAGGGGATATCCTTCAAGTTGTGTCTTGCCAGCAGGTGCTGGATGTAGATATCCAGTCCGTCGCTGACTATTTCCAGATGGTAGCCCTTGTCCCGACAGTATTCCACAAACCTGGGAAAGTGGGGATCAAGGGCAGCTTTCTCGTCAATTACTTTGACCATCTCTTCCCTGGAGGCGGGCCAGTCTTTGTACAAAAGGGGCATATAGACGGCGCTTTTCTGTCCTCGGCTCAAGACGCTGTTAACCACGTCCCGCCAGGTGGTCCCGAGAAAATGGTCCAGGA
>DUMM01000083.1 GCA_012839845.1 Bacillota bacterium
GAGTAGCTCGTTGCCAGGAAATTTTGCGCTCCCCGGTAGCTCAATGGTAGAGCACCCGGCTGTTAACCGGGTGGTTGTTGGTTCGAGTCCAACCCGGGGAGCCATTTTTTCTCTCTTCTTTCATGTCCGTTAGGGAGGTTGCGCGCGGGAGAATCTGTTACCTTATCTCTTGGTTACCCTTGGTTAGGGCTGCCCTTAAGTTGCTGCGGCGCTGCAGGGTCTTTGAACTGGCTTTTTCGGAAAAGGTTCACCGACTGCTGAAAGAAAGCTGTAGCCCGTTCGGTGTCGCCTAGCTGCTGGTACAGCTCACCCAGGCGGGAGTAGACATCGGCCAGCGGCAGATGATCTGTTCCAGCTTCCTTGAGCATGTCGGCAACACCCAGGAGCAAGTCAACTGCCTCTTCAACTCTGTGCTGCTGAATATAGACTTCAGCCAATAGCTGCTGCAGGGCAGTCTTGTCGTTGGCGGATAGTTCCAACGCTTTGTGCAGAACCTCCTCTGCTGCTGCTGCCCGTTCGGCAGAGGGCGGCTGCCAAGCCAGATATACTCGGGCTAACTCTTCATAAGCGTGGGCTTCACTTTGAAGCAGCCCGGCACTTCGCGCCCTATCCGCGGCCTCTAAGAGATGCTGTTCTGCCGACTCAAACTCACCCCTCGCCCGCTGAATGGATCCCAGATTGATCTGACACTGAATCTGCATATCTTTGCTTTCAACAGCTGTATAAAAGTGCCAAGCCCTGGTAGTGAATTTGTAGGCGCTTTCTAGGTTTTCTTGGTAGAAGTCGATATATCCCAAAGCCATGCAAATATCGCCGTACTTGTAGTAGGTACGGGTGGATTCGGATTGCGCCAAAGCTTTCAGCAGACTCTGCCGGGCCTTTGCATATTCTCGAGAACGGGCATAAGCTATACCTAAGTTGGTCAGCGTCATTGTCTGAAGCTCCGGCAGCCGCTCCAAGTGGTGTTCAGCTGCTTCCAAAGCCTTTTCAAAGGCTGAAACAGCTTGCTTGACATCTCCCTGCTCCAGCTGCAGATCACCCAGGGTGTTGTACGCATAAGCCAATAACTCCCAATCCCCAGCCAGCTTCAACTCAACGCCAGCCAGCTCCAGCGTCTGTCCGGCATTTGCGGTCTGTCCCAATTTGAGGTAAGCCTTTGCTAGATAAAAGAACAGTTGCCCTCTGCGGCGGTAATCGGTTTTGTCCGCCAAGGACAGTGCTTCTTTGTAGTAATTGATGGCGTCCGCGATTTTTTCTTCCTGCTCTAGATGACTCGCCAGAAGGATTAGATGATCGATCTTGTCTGGATCTGTAGACTGAGGAGTGTAATCTTCATCGAGAAAATAGCTGATCGGTTTTCCCAGCCGATCAGCGATGATCTGGAGGCTCTTCAGGGACGGGCGGGCGTGGTTTTTTTCTATCTGGCTGATGAAGCTCTTGGTAAAGTCATTACCCGCCAGGTCTTGCTGAGTCATCCCCAGTTTCAACCGCAAAGCACGGATCTTTTCACCAACACTAGGCGAGCGTGTCAATGTGAGACCCTCCCGAAGGACAAGGATGGGGAAAAACACCCTGGTTTAGGATTGTCCTGCCATAATTTAGTGTACCATAGGCCCACTGGACAGTCAATGTACAGCAATCCACTAGAAATTGACAATAAGTAAATATTACTGTACACTAGGGTCAGTAATAATGAAAGTGGGGAGGGCGTGCGTGAGCTGTACAAACAAACCTGGCAACAACTTCTGCAGGAGGCCCGGTAGAAGGAGTGAAATCAGCCGGAGGTCAATGTATCAGCACTACGCACCTGCTGGTTACGGGGAGAAGTACATATGCTGTTTGATGCGAGAAAGCGGATCAACTTCTACTCAAGAGTCCAAGGGCAAAGAGCCGGCCAATAGTCCGTGGATAATGCGATCCCGGGATCTTAACTTGCCCCTGACAGACCCAGGGGATTAGGAATTATTCCACGATCAAACTCTGCAGCCTGACCGTTAGGTTAGGCTGTATTTATATGCCGGTCTCGGTCAACGAGGGTTTAGATCCCCGTGCGATAGGTAAAGGATTTGAGTGCAAGACGTTTAATACTGGAACTAAGATGCATACAAGCCGTGGAACCTAGGGAATGCACCGGTCAGGGCTCCAGTGAATAGGCTGGAGAGGGGACGGTGGTTGGGATGGAAAGACAGCGCGGAGCTGCCGAGTGTATTGTCTGTCAGCGGAGAAGGGATTCAGGCATCTGGGTTTTGGGAATGCTGATCTGTTCTCAATGCGAAGAAAAGCTGGTGGAGAGTAAGGCGGCAGACTCAGGTTATGATATATACGTAGACAGGCTGCGGGTTATTTGGCAACATGTCTTTGACGCCGAGGCGGGAGCTTCAGCTAAGCTAATGGAAGGCCTGTGGAGGCAGTTGAATGTTTAAAGCCCAGTACCGGTTAGACCATTCTAGGGCCCCTTTCCTAGAAGGTCTGAGGCAATACAGCCGAGATAAAATCATCCCCTTTCATACGCCCGGACACAAACAAGGACGTTCTTTAGATTCCGAACTTCTATTGGCTCTGGGCAAGTTTCCGTTCTTGCTTGATATATCTGATGAGATTGCCAGTCCAGCCCACGGCAATGACTCCCAGAAAGTCCTGCAAGAAGCCGAAACACTGGCTGCTGACGCCTTCGGTGCTAAAAGGACGTTTTTTCTCCACAATGGCACCACTGCAGGTATTCATGCCATGCTGCTGGCTGCCCGTCAGTGGGCTGGCAGGAAGCTGTCTGTTGCTGAGCTCGGCACGGAAGATGAGATAGAGATTGTACTGCCCCGCAGCGTCCACCGTTCCGTATTGGGAGGTCTAGTGCTGGCGGGCCTTGTGCCTCGGTTTATTCCGGACAGCTGGGACACCGAGTGGAGTATTCCCCTGCCTCCTCCAGCACAGGCTTGGCAGGCTGCCGCAGCCAACTCCCAATTCTTAGCAGCCTGTTTTGATACCTATCCCAATTACTATGGAATAGCAGGGCATCTGCAAGAAGTGGCTGGTCTTGCCGCCGGGGGGGACAAGCTCCTATTGGTCGATGAAGCCCACGGGGCCCATTTTCGGTTTCATCCCAGCTTACCGCCCACTGCTTTGAGTCTGGGGGCAGACGCTTCCGCCCAGAGCGCCCATAAAGTCCTCGGGGTTTTGACCCAAGCGTCAATGCTCCATGTCAACAACGAAGAATTGGCTTTGCTGATGCCCCAAGTTCTGGGGGTACTGCAGAGCACAAGCCCATCTTTCTTGCTCTATGCTTCTCTAGATGCTGGGCGCCGCCAGATGGTACAGGCGGGAGACAAGCTGTGGCAGCGGGCCCTGGAGCTGGCCAGCACGGCTAGGGAAAGGATCAACCGTATACCGGGACTGCAGTGTCTGGGGGAGGAGGTACTTAATAGGCCTGAAGTTGGTTTCTGGGATCCCACCAAACTCCTGATCAGGGTTGATGGATTGGGTCTGAGCGGTTCCCAAGCTGAGGTGCTGCTGCGGGAAAAGGGAATCCAGGTAGAGCTGGCTGGTCTCAACCATGTTTTGGCCATGATTACTATCGGCGACGGTCCTGAGGAAGTGGAGGCACTGATCAAGGCCTTGGAGGAGCTGGCAGGGGAGCACAGCAGCTGCAGCCGTCGCTCTCCCGTGAGGTTGCCGCAGCTGCCCCGGCCGGGAGAGATGCTTTTGTCTCCGCGACGGGCGGTATTGTCTCCGAGGCGGCAGATCCGCCTAGCTGACGCCGCGGGTGAAGTTGCAGCCGAAGCAGTACTGCCGTATCCGCCCGGGATTCCCGTACTGGTGCCGGGAGAAAAGATTACCCCTGAGACTGTCGATTTCTTGCAGGAGTGCCGCAGTCAAGGTATTGAAGTAAGGGGTTGGGCCGATACAAGCAAAGAGACAATCTGGGTGGTGGATGGAGATTGACTAAGCAGACAGAAATTGTTGATGACCTGGACCGTCTGTTGGAGGTTCTGCCTCAGTTCGTGCGGGAAACCCTCGAGGAGCACGGAAACTTCAATAACCTTATCGAAGTTGTACTGGATTTGGGGAGAAGGCCGGAAGCCAGGTACTCCGACGGGTTTGTCTATCTTTCCGAGAACGAAATCAGCCGAGAACACATCGACACAGTGCTCAAGCGGGTGGGAGAATTTGGACTGGACAATCGAGCGGGTATAGAGAGGACACTGCACCGGATATCGGCCATTCGCAACAGACAAGGTGAGATCATTGGCCTGACTTGCCGGGTGGGTCGAGCAGTCTTCGGCACCATCGACATCATCCGGGATGTCATTGAAACCGGCAAGAGCATCCTGCTGCTCGGCAAGCCGGGGGTCGGCAAGACCACCATGCTGCGGGAAATAGCCCGGGTGTTGGCGGACGAGTTCCTGAAGCGGGTGGTGATTGTAGATACCTCCAATGAGATCGCCGGGGATGGAGATATTCCCCATCCAGCCATCGGTCGTGCTCGCCGAATGCAGGTTCCCCGTCCGGCTGACCAGGCGGCGGTGATGATTGAGGCCGTGGAGAACCACATGCCGGAAGCGATTATTATTGATGAAATCGGGACAGAGGCAGAAGCTCAGGCGGCCCGAACCATCGCGGAACGGGGTGTACAGCTGATCGGTACCGCGCACGGCATTACGCTGGATAACCTGGTGCTCAACCCTACGCTCTCTGATCTGATCGGAGGCATCCAGGCGGTTACCCTAGGAGATGAAGAGGCTCGCCGCCGGGGCACCCAAAAGACGGTGCTGGAGCGCAAGGCACCTCCTACCTTTGAAATCGTGGTTGAAATTCAAAGCACCCAGCGGCTTGCTATTCACCACGATGTAGCGAAAACCGTGGACTTGCTCCTGCGGGGAGTAGAACCTCGGCCTGAGATCCGGGAGCGGTCAGCGGCTGGGGAGATAAAGGTTGTGCAGCAAAGTGACCTGGAGGAACTCCATCTCAGAGAGACTAGAGAAGCCAGGGCAGCAAGTGCAAACTCGGCCCCGGCCGCCAGGTCTCCTGTTCCCAAGGCTATGCGGGTATTTCCCTATGCTGTGAGTCGCAATCGACTGGAAAAGGCCATTGCTGAAGCAGGGGTACCCCTCAGGATTACCAATGATTTGTCGCAGGCTGATTTTGTGCTGACCATTAAAGGTCAGTACCGCAAAATGCCGAAGAGGCTGAGGGAAGCGGAGGCAAGAGGAAAGCCGGTCTATGTGCTCCGCAGCAACACGAAAGCGCAGATGCAGGAGTTTGTCAGCAGTCTGCTGGAGGATGAAGAAGCCCAGGCCCTGATGGAGGCAGAACGGGCTGTCCACCAGGTACAGCTCTTTTCACAGCCCGTTGAGCTTTCGCCTCAGAATGCCTATATCCGCCGCCTGCAGCACCAGCTGATCGAGAAGTTTAACCTGCAGTCTACTAGTGTAGGAGATGAGCCGCAGCGGAGGGTGAAGGTTCTGCCAGTTGATTTATCCGGTGAAATAAGGTGAAATGAGTATGGGACCGATCTTTATTACTCTTGAAGGGCCCGACGGTTCTGGGAAATCAACCCAGGCAGTGCTGCTGGCGGAAAGGTTAAGACAGATGGCCCTGCCTGTGGTCTTGACCCGGGAACCTGGAGGTACTTCGGTAGGGCAAAAACTGCGGGAAATACTTCTAGATCCCAATATGCGGCTGTCGGTGATGACCGAGGTCCTGCTGATGGCTGCCGATCGAGCCCAACACGTTCAAGAGGTAATCAAGCCAGCTCTGAAGAATAATATGGTCGTAGTCTGCGATCGGTATGTTGACTCCAGTTTGGCATACCAAGGATTCGGCCTCATGGGCGAGATAAGCCAAGTAAAGGCCATTAATGAAGCGGCTATCGAAAGTGTCTGGCCCGATTTGACCATCCTCTTGGATGTTGACCCCGCAGTAGGCCTTCGAAGACACCGCCAACGCAAAGGAGCATACGAAGCGACAGGCATCCGGCATTCAGAATGCACCGATGGGCTGGATAGGATTGAGCAGCGGGACCTTCAGTTTCACCAGAAGGTAAGAGATGGGTATCATATATTGGCGAAATTGTATGCGGAGCGCTTTGTGGTCATAGACACCACCGAATTGGGGATTGAGGCAGTTGCCCAGAGAGTCTGGGAGTCTGTAGCCCAGCGGCTGGAAATTGCCCATCGATGATTGCAGCTTGGCCCAGGAGGGGAGGGAAAGGCCCATGAAGTTGATTATCGCCATTGTCCAGGACCAAGATGCCAATCGGCTGCTGGAAAGACTGCTGGATCACGGCATCAGTGCTACTAAGCTGGCCAGTACCGGTGGTTTCTTGAAAGTTGGCAGCACCACGCTGCTGATCGGAGTGGAAGACCATCAGGTTGAAGAGGTGCTGGACCACCTGCGGGAAACCTGCAAAGCTCGCAAACAGTTGGTAACTCCCCTGGCAGCCGTGGGAAGGTCTATCAGCGCCTTTATGCCTCAGCCGGTGGAGGTCAAAGTCGGTGGGGCAACTGTGTTTATCTTAGATGTAGAGCGGTTTGAGAAGATCTAGTGGAGCTAACCGGAGGAGGAGAAAGCACAGCTGCCTGGGATGCGGCCTGTGCCCGCACATGAAAATCCGTGCCAGGAGAGAGAGAGCATTAGGCGGACGGGACATACCGTCTGGGAAGTCGGCCGCTGGGTCCCGCGTATCGCTGCGTCACTCACCATTTCTGACAGCTCTGCAAGAGACGATGGACGAGCGGGATGAGGAAGCACTGGCCCGGACGTTTGTCGCCATCGATGAGGCGGCCGAGGCCCTCCGCCGTTCAGTGACTTTGCGAAATTTGAAAAGGTACAAAGAGCTTGTGCGGGAGTTTATCCGCATGCTGACTTCAAGAGCCTACGCTGTTCAGCGGGAAGCCGGTTTTGACCGCTATGGCCATCGACGCCTGTATACAATAGTAGCCAAGATCGATGCTGAACTGGAAGCTTTAACCCGTGAGATCATGGAGGCCCAATCGGATCAGCTGACTTGGATTAGTCGACTGGACGAAATCAGGGGTTTGCTTTTAGATATATATAGTTAGTCTGTGTTGGGCTGCGCCGGAGGGGGACAAACTATTATGCACGGATTTGTCAGTCTTATGGGACAGGAGACACTGGTCCAGCGGCTGCAGCAAGCTATTATCTCCGGGCGGGTGGCCCATGCTTACTTGATTACCGGTGCGCCAGGCTCCGGCAAGAAAACACTGGCTGTAGCCTTTGCCCAGGCCCTTTTCTGTACTGAACAGCCCGGAACTGCCTGCGGAACTTGTCGAAACTGCCGCCGAGTTGAGGCCCGCAATCATCCAGATATGATAGTCATAGAGCCCGATGGGGGCAGGATAAAGATCGATCAGGTGAGGGATCTGAAAGACCGGTTTAGCCTGCAGGCCTACGAAGGCAGGTGGAAAGTGGGCATAATTGTTGGAGCCGAAACTATGACCGTGGAGGCGGCCAACAGTCTGCTGAAGCTGTTGGAGGAACCCAGCGGTCAAGCTGTAATCATGCTTCTCAGCGCAAGTCCTTCAATGCTGCTGCCGACCATAGTGTCCCGCTGTCAGAGAATCGCGATGAAACCCATTCCCCGTCAACTGATAGCCTCTTTTTTGGAAAGGGAATACGGACTATCGCCGGAGACAGCTCTGGTCATCGCCGGCTTGGCGGATGGCCGTCTGGGACAAGCTAAGGAACTTGCCCAAGGGCCAAACTTGGCCCGGATAGAAGAAATCCGTTCCGCACTGGTTGGAAGGGAAAGCCCTGGTTTGAAGGCCCTAAGGCTGGCAGCGGAACTGGACGCGGAACCCGAGGCCCTTGAGTTTGCCCTGCAGGTTGTAGTTACCTGGCTGCGGGATATGCTCCTTTTGGCGTTGGGCTGTGACCGACAAGTGATGGTGCATCAAGACCGGTATGAAGAGCTGTTGGAACAGAGCCGGCTGTATTCTCCATCTGCAATCATGCAGGCTGTGTGGCAAGTTGAGGTTGCTGCCCGGGCCCTCAAAGGCAATGCCAATAGGCGGCTGACCCTCGATGCTTTGTTCTATCAGCTGGCTGATTTGAACTCTTCTTCCCGAGCGAGTGAGGTTTATAAATATGGTAAAAGTAGTGGGAGTCAGATTTAAGCAGGCGGGCAAAATCTATTACTTTGATCCCGGTGATATAGAGCTAAACACCGGTGACCCTGTTATTGTAGAAACTGTACGAGGCATAGAGTTCGGCCACGTCGTTGTTGCCCCCAAAGAAGTAGATGAAAGCGATGTTGTTCAGCCTTTGAAGCGGGTTCTGCGTCGGGCAAGCGATGAAGATATGCAGATCGTGGCGGAAAACGCCGAGAAGGAACGTTCGGCCTTTAGGATAGGGTTGGAGAAAATCGAGAAGCACGGTCTACCAATGAAACTGGTAGATGTGGAATACACTTTCGACAACACTAAGGTGATATTCTACTTCACCGCAGATGGTCGAGTAGATTTCCGTGAATTGGTCAAAGACCTGGCCAGTGTTTTCCGAACCAGGATCGAGCTCAGGCAGATTGGCGTCAGGGACCAAGCGAAAATGCTGGGCGGACTGGGGCCCTGCGGAAGGCCTTTGTGCTGTGCAACATTCCTGGGGGATTTCGAACCGGTGTCCATCAAAATGGCCAAAGAGCAGAACCTGTCCCTCAATCCTACTAAGATCTCGGGCATTTGCGGAAGACTAATGTGCTGTCTCAAATTCGAGGCCGATACGTATAGAGCCGAGAAGGGAGAACTTCAGCCGGAGGCCGGTGAAGAAAGCCAAGAAGAGCTCTTGACGGAGGATATCTGCTTGTGCGGAGAGTGCACTGAATGTGCCTTTACCGATGGTGTTGAGGAAAGGTATGCTGTGGAGGAAGCTGGGGCAGAAATTGAGAAGGTGGATGAAGATGAAATAGAAGCCGCCGGATCCCCGGATGAGGATTTGGAAGGGATCTCTGTTCCTAAGCATGAACTGAGTGAGGCTTCAGCGAACAGCAATGACAACAGTCAAAGTGCGCCCGCAGATGGTAAGTCAAAAAGCAAGCGCCGCCGCAAACGGCGCCGCCGCCGTTCCCGTAAGCGGCCGCAAGAGGGCGATAATAGGCAAAGCCGCAGTGATGAGCGGCAGTGAAGAACGGCGGTGCCATTGGGAGAGAGATCTAAGTGACAGAGCTTAGCGGAAAACTTTTCATCTGCGCTACTCCTATCGGCAATCTGGAGGATATTACTCTGAGAGCCCTGCGGGTTCTCCGGGAGGTGGATCTGATTGCAGCAGAAGATACCCGGCGGACCCGCCAGCTTCTCTCCCATTTTGATATCCACACTCCCCTGATCAGCTACCATCAGCACAATACCGCCTCTAGGATCCCGGAGCTGATCCAGCGGCTGAAGTCGGGGGAGAGTATTGCGGTAGTATCAGATGCCGGTACGCCGGGGATTTCCGATCCCGGACAAGAACTGATCCAGGCAGCTGTCCGAGAAAATTTACCCGTTGTGCCGGTGCCGGGCCCCAGTGCTGTAATCACTGCTTTGGTTGCTGCCGGATACGATACCAGCGCCTTCGTCTTTGGCGGTTTTCTACCTCGGAACCGCCGGGCCAAAAGGGAAGCGCTGGAGGAAGTCGCGAGGGAACATCGGACTACCGTGCTCTATGAGGCACCCCACCGGCTGCTGGATACTCTGCGTCTTTGTGCAGACCTGATGCCTGAGCGGCCGGTGGCAGTTTGCAGGGAGTTAACTAAAGTCCACGAGGAGATTGTAAGGGGAAAGCCGTCGTTTCTTTTGCAGTATTTTGAAGAGAACATTCCCAGGGGTGAATTTGTCCTAGTCTTTTCCGCTGTTGACAGAGGCAGCATGTCATCGTCTCCTGAGGAATCAGGTGGGGAATTGACTGTGGAAGAAAGGCTGGCGAGCCTTCTCGAGCAGGGCTATGATAAGAAAACAGCCATTAAGATCGTGGCGCAGGAGAGAGGCATATCTAAGCGGGAGGTCTATGGAGCCGCCATAAACCTTCCCGCACGGCCTATGAAAGAGAATTAGGCTGGGACTTGGATTTTTAGAATGCGCTGCCCAAGTCGGCAATGCAATCAGAGCAAACGTACTTGTCCTTGAAGGGCGTTATCCCGTCGGTGCTGCCGCAGAAAACGCAAGCGGCCCGGTGCTTTCGCAGGATGATCTTATCGCCTTCGACGAAAATCTCGATGGGGTCTTGCTTGTCGATTTGGAGTGTGCGGCGCAGTTCTATGGGAATCACGATTCGGCCCAAGCTGTCCATTTGGCGCACTATCCCGGTAGACTTCATGATACTGACACATCCTTTTCCCACACAAGTCGACATATTCACAGGGAAAAGTATATAGAGTCGTGGATAGCAAGTCAACTTCTTTGTGTAAGAAAATGTCAGCGGAGGAGGAATGAAGTCACATGAAGCTGCGCATTATTGGAAGGAGTTCTCCTTACGCCGGGCCTGGAGAAGCAGCCATCGGGTACGTGGTCGAAGATGCGGACTGCCACGTGCTGCTAGACTGCGGCAGCGGCGTCACAGCCAAGTATCTGGAGCGCTACAGTCTAGCTGACCTTAAGGCAGTGATAATCAGCCACCTGCATCCGGATCACGCGGCAGACCTATTTCCCCTTGGTTTTGCCGTTCTTCATGCCCTAATGCTGGGTTTGAGGAAGGAACCGGTGCCCCTTTATATGCCGCCCGGAGGAGTGGATGCCTTTAATACAGTGCTCGACTGTTTCGGGAACCTGCAGAGACATTACTCCCAGGCCTTTACATACCGGGAATACAAAGCGGATGACCAAGTTGCCGTTGGAGACTGGAAAGTGCGCTTCGACAGAGTGTACCACGGTGTGAACTGTCATGGAGTGATCATTGAAGGGAGCAGAGGTCAGCGGTTGGGGTATACAGCAGATACCAAGATGGGACCGGAACTTGAGCGGTTCTTCCACGGGGTGGATCTTCTGCTGTGCGAGGCAACCTCAGATGCCGGTGAGCACGCCCAAAACACCAGCCACCTGACACCGGAAGAGGCAGGCCAGTTGGCGGCAGCGGCGGGGGTTGGCCATTTGGTGCTTACCCATTTTTTGCCTGGTACTGATGGAGAAGCGAAGAGGCGCCGAGCGGCGCAGTATTTCTCCGGAAAGGTCTCAGCTGCAGAACCAGATGCGGTGTATGCGGTAGGTGACAGGTAAAGAGCGGTTTGCTTTCGTGGAAGGGTTAGCATAAAGCCTCGGCAGGTATGAGCAGGAGAAAGACGTGTCGTCATAAGAATAGAGACCCAGCAGCCAACCTCTAGAAAAAAGCGAAGTCTCATGAAGAGCGGTGCCGTGAACACTGCCCTCAACAGCGGTGTGATAGGCATTATACAGGATGTTGACGATGGAGGCGGCTTCTTGACAGGCTGGAAGATTGTGATATAGTAGTGAGTACAATTGACCAATAAAGGCTGTGAATGGGAAGAGTAATCACCCAATAGGGCAGATACAGAGAGTCGGGTAAGGTGAAAGCCGATTCTGCTCTGCGGTGGTGAACATGGCCCAGGAGCCGTCATTCGAACGTCCAGAGGATGGAATGCGTCCTGCTGGATCAGTAGGGTGAACCGGGAACCTTGGTTAAGGTTGAGGCGCCCGTTACAGCGCCAGGGTATGAAGGCCTCGAGATTTCGAGAGCCGAGTACCTGGTAAGGCCACTGCCGCGAGGCATTGGCGAAATCTGGGTGGTACCGCGTGAGTGATCTCTCCCGCCCCTGGTGATAATCAGGGTGCGGGAGATTTTTGCTTGCAGAAATATGTTAGCCAGCTGCGCAAAATCGGGAGAAAGGAAGATGGGACATGGGTAGGAAAGGGAAGTACTATGTTTCTACTCCAATTTATTACCCCAGTGATCGGCTGCACATTGGGCACGTTTATACAACCACCGTGGCTGACTGCCTTGCCCGCTGGCATCGCTTTACAGGCGATGATGTGCTGTTCTTGACAGGTTCCGATGAACATGGGCAGAAAATCGAAAGGATAGCTAAATCCAGAGGAGTTACGCCCAAGGAGTATGTTGACAAGATCGTCGACAGCTTCAAGGTTCTGTGGAAGAGGTACAATATTTCCTATGATGACTTCATCAGAACCACCGAAGATCGCCACAGCCGGGTGGTTCAGGAGGTATTCCGCAGGCTTTACGAAAAGGGCGACATTTACAAAGATGAGTATGAGGGCTGGTACTGCACTCCCTGTGAAGCCTTCTGGGTGGAGACTAAGCTGGAAGACGGGAAGTGTCCCGACTGCGGCCGCCCGGTGGAACTCGTCAAGGAAGAGAGCTACTTTTTCCGCCTATCCAATTATGCGGATCGCCTGCTCCGACACATCGAAGAGCATCCGGAGTTCATCCAACCGGAGAGCCGCCGGAACGAAATGATCAGCTTCATCAAGAGCGGCCTTGAGGACCTTTGTGTATCCAGGACAACCTTTGATTGGGGTATTCCCGTTCCAGTAGATGAGGGCCACGTCATCTATGTATGGATAGATGCCTTGACCAACTACTTGACAGGAGCCGGGTTTTTGCAGGATGAGGAGAAGTTTGCCCACTACTGGCCGGCAGATCTGCATTTGGTGGGTAAGGAAATCGTCCGCTTCCATACCATTATCTGGCCGATTATTCTCATGGCTTTAGACCTGCCTTTGCCCAAGACGGTTTTTGGACACGGCTGGCTGTTGATGGAGCAGGACAAGATGTCTAAATCCAAAGGGAATGTAGTAGATCCTATGAAGTTGGCCGATGAGTTTGGGGTTGATGCTATCCGATACTTTCTCTTAAGGGAGATCTCTTTTGGCCAAGACGGCAATTTCTCCCGCAGAGCCCTCATCGACCGGATTAACGCGGATCTGGCCAATGACCTAGGCAATCTTCTGCACCGCAGCGTAGCCATGATTCTCCGCTACCGGGACGGAATTATTCCTCAGCCGGGGGCCTTGACCGAGCTTGAGCAAGACCTGCAGCAGGCGGCAGCTGCCGCGGTCGCTGCTGTCAATGATCATATGGAGGCACTGGAGATCAATGACGCGCTGTCGGCTATCTGGAAGTTGATCAGCCGAGCCAACAAGTACATTGACGAAGCGGAGCCGTGGGCCCTAAACAAAGCAGGGCTGAGCGAGCGGCTTGATACTGTACTGTATCACTTGGGCGAGACTCTGCGGATTCTTGCCCTGCTGATTAAATCGTTTATGCCCGAAACCGGAGAAAAGATCTGGACTCAGCTGGGAATAGAACGATGCATCGAATCCTGTCGGTATGAAGATGCAGCCTGGGGAGGTTTGCAGCCCGGCACTAAGGTGGTCAAAGGTGACCCGATTTTTCCCAGGATCGATCCAGAAGTATTGGCAGAAGCAGAGGAGGCATCTAGGATGGCTGAAACTGAGCAGCAGACGGCAGCTAAAGCTGGGGAGGAAAAGCCAGCAGAAAAACTGCAAGTATCAATTGAGGATTTCGCTAGACTGGATTTGAGGGTGGCAGAGGTGAAAGCGGCTGAACCTGTACCAGGTGCCGATCGCCTGCTGAAACTGATAGTCACCATCGGCGAAGAAGAGCGGCAGATCGTGGCCGGTATCGCCAAGTATTATACTCCCGAAGAGCTGGTGGGCAAGCGAATTGTGGTGGTAGCCAATCTGAAGCCTGCTAAACTGAGGGGTGTTCTTTCTGAGGGAATGCTGCTGGCAGCCTCTACCGATGACAGCTTGGGGCTTGTGACAGTAGAAAGGGAACTGCCCAGCGGAGCCAAAGTCAAGTAGCAGGTGGTACCATGGAACTCATCGATACCCACTGTCACCTTAATGATGAACAGTTTGCAGACGATCTTCCCCAAGTGGTCCAGCGGGCTGTGTCCGCAGGTGTAACTGGGCTGATCAATATAGGCTATGACTTAGATTCCTCCCGGGAGGCAATCGAGCAGGCCGGATTGTATCCAGGTTTGAAGGCTGCTGTCGGCATCCATCCCCATGATGCCGTTACGGCCACTGAAGCCGCCTTGGAGGAACTGGCTCAGCTGGCTGCTGCCGAATCGGTGGTAGCTATCGGGGAGATAGGGCTGGACTACTATTACGACAACTCGCCCAGAGAGGTACAGCGGCTGGCCTTTCGCAAGCAGCTGGAGCTGGCTAAGAAATTGTGCCTTCCAGTGGTAATTCACAGCCGTGATGCAGCCCAAGACACGCTGGAGATTCTCAAAGAGTTTGCCCCTCTCCGGGGCATCATGCACTGTTTTTCCGGCAGTTTTGAGACCGCACAGATATGCATAGACATGGGTCTGTACATCGCCTTTGGAGGTGCTATCACCTTCAAGAATGCCAACCGTCTGCGGGGAGTAGCAGCTAAGGTCCCGCTGGAGAGGATTGTACTGGAGACCGACTGCCCGTATCTTAGCCCGGAGCCCTACCGGGGAAGGCGCAACGAACCGGCTTACTTGGTTTATACTCTCGCTAAACTGGCGGAACTAAAGGGAATCAGTGAAGCCGAGGCTGCTGAGATCACTACGGCCAATGCTAAAGCTGTCTTTGGGCTTTAGCATTAGGGGGAAGCGCGGATCTCTCTGCCTTGCGGCGATAAACAGAGCAGGGATGGCGGCACAGGCGGTGCTCCATCCCTGATTTGTCTCACCGCAAAGAACCAAGGTCATGCAGGCTTCACATCGCAAAAGCCGTGTCTGCAGCCCCACCCGGAAAGATGATGAGAGCTTTGTTAAGCCTGGCCGGCAACCGCTGACCTGAGCCTTTGCCTGCCGGTGCGGAGATAGGCGCAATGTCTGCCTTTGGGCGTAAAAAGAAGATCAGGGGTCGAGAAAGGAGCTCTTGATTTTCGCCAAATGTCTGGATATAATAATAGACACAGGCGGATGTGGCCTAGTGGTAGGGCATCGGCTTCCCAAGCCGAGGATCGCGGGTTCGAATCCCGTCATCCGCTCCATTTTATTTGCCGGCGTAGCTCAATCGGTAGAGCGGCGCATTCGTAATGCGTAGGTTAGCGGTTCAAGTCCGCTCGCCGGCTCCATGTGGCTCCTTGCTGTGATTGGTCAGCAGGGAGCTTTCTCTATGCCCACCATCCTGCTCGAAGGACGAGTCTTTTCCCTGTAAACAAAACAACCCCACAGGGACAAACCCTGTGGGGCTTCAATTGGTGGTCGCATCTGGACTCGAACCAGAGGCCTCTACGATGTGAGCGTAGCGCTCTAACCAACTGAGCTATGCGACCCTGCTGTTGACTGCACTTATATTATAGCCAGAAACAGCCGGAGTGTAAAGGGGTAACTTACGCTCTATGAGAGTAGGCAACTTGTAGAATTAAGTGAAAGAAAAGCTCACGGCTCTCTGATACAATGTAAGGGTGCAAAACCAAATCATTGTTCAGGGAGGAGCCATGAGCTACGTTCATTGTACCAGAAGAAGAAGAAAA
>DUMM01000084.1 GCA_012839845.1 Bacillota bacterium
CCCTCGTCTCCACGAAAAAGCTGGTGCAATACCTCGCCATCTACGGTAATCTGGTACTGGGCCATCCTCTTCAACCTCCTGTTGGTTTTGTAGACCAACTCAACCATTACCAGGAGGGGGATGGCCCCTCCTACTGCTACGCCATCCTGATTCTCGAATTTACACCATCATACCGGACACTACTCATTTCCTGGATACCGGGCAGCGGGTAAAGTGTTGGCTGCACCGGGAAGGGAAGGCCACGGCATGAACCACAATAATGAAGTGATTCTCAACGTAAGAAATCTCAAGAAATACTATCCCATTCAAGCTGGCTTGCTCCGCCGGGTCGTGGGCTATGTGAAGGCGGTGGACGGCATTGACCTTTTCATCCGCCGAGGCGAGACAGTGGGATTGGTAGGAGAAAGCGGCTGCGGTAAGACCACTGTGGGCCGCACCATTGCCCGGCTGCTGGAACCTACTGCAGGGTATATTGGGTATACCCGGCGAGACGGCACTACCGTTGACTTAGCTGCCTTGAGTGAGAAAGAACTGGAGCCGATGCGGGGCGAAATCCAGCTCATTTTCCAGGATCCCTTTGCCTCTTTGAATCCCCGCATGTCCGTGGGAGCCATCGTGGCTGAGCCGCTGAGAATCAAAGGAATTGGTACTAGAAAGGAACGTCTCCAGCGGGCGGGAGAGCTCTTGGAGAGAGTGGGCCTCAGCGCATCTTACATGAACCGCTTTCCACATGAGTTCAGCGGCGGTCAGCGCCAGAGAATCGGTATTGCTCGGGCTCTGAGTTCCAATCCGCAGGTCATCATCTGCGACGAGCCTGTGTCAGCTTTGGATGTTTCTGTACAAGCTCAGGTGCTGAATCTGCTGCTTGATTTGCAAGAAGAGTTTGGCCTTACGTACCTATTTATCGCTCACGACTTAAGTGTCGTTGGGTACATAAGCAATCGCGTGATGGTGATGTATTTGGGAAGAATCGTAGAAAGTGCGCCGTGCGAGAACCTATACTCCTCCCCAAGGCATCCCTATACGGAGGCACTGCTGCAGGCGATACCGATTGCCGATCCGCTGCTGGGGAAAAGGCGCAGAGCTTTAGCAGGCAGTGTTCCCGATGCCGTTAATCCTCCGCCCGGATGTAATTTCCACCCTCGCTGCGCCTATGCCGTTGAACGATGCCGAACAGAGACACCCGGTCTCAGGGAAATAGAACCGATGCACTTTGTGGCCTGTCATTTGGCCGAAGAGCTGCGGCTCAGCGGCTTTGATGCCCGGGGAAACGGCCGCGGGTCAGCAGGAACTGTGAAGTGGGGGTGATGGACTCAGGGAAAGTTTGGCCGTGGGGAATGACAACAACAAATCTAGAGGAGGGAAACTCTCATGTCCAGCATGTTGAAAACCGTTAGCAGGGGAAAGAATAGTCTGGTTCTTGTGCTGATGGTTGTGGCTTGGGGGCTGCTTGTCTCCTCTGCTGCAGTGTTTGCCGAATACGATACCTATGCTGGTCGCTTTACTCTAGAGGAGATCGCGGAGTACAAGGCGCTGCCTAAATACAACGAGTCACCTGATCTAGCAGCTCTGGTTGCTGCGGGCAAGCTGCCGCCCATTGAAGAACGGCTGCCGGAAAACCCCCGAGTTGTGAAAACCAATGTCATGCATGACGGAATCGGCGTCTACGGCGGTGTATGGAGAGATACTTTCGCTGTTCCCATTGAAAGCTGGAACTGGGGGGCTGGGTTCACTCAAGGCTGGTTTGGGATCAACGAAATCGTGCAGGAAACCCTGATAGAGACCGGTCCCATGTGGCTTATGAAGGAGCCTGATCCCGTGCCCAATCTGGCCACCCATTGGGAATGGTCGGAGGACGGCAAGACCCTGACCATGTACTTGATTAGGGGTGCCAAGTGGTCGGACGGTCATCCGTTCACGGCCGACGACGTGATCTTTACCTATGAACACTACATCTGCGATCCTAACGTTCCCAGCTGGGCGTCGACTAGCAGCTGGACATACAACGGAGAACTCACCCGCTTGGAGAAAGTAGATGACTACACCATCCGGTGGCATTTCCCCGTGAGCTTCCCCGTTGACTGCTTCTACAACATGGATTATCTCGACTTTTCCGTGGTGCCAAAGCACGTATACTCCAAGTTCCACCCGGCTTTCAATCCCGAAGCGACCTATGACGATCTGTTGGCAGCAACTCCGCCCCACGATCTGCCGCCGGTGACTATGGGACCGTGGGTACCTGTCCTGTACGAACCGGGCCAGCTGCTGGTTATGGTTCGAAATCCCTACTATTGGCAGGTAGATGAAGCAGGCAACCAGCTGCTGTATATAGACGAGGTGTGATTCACCGAGGCTCAGTCGGGAGAGGCCAGGACTTTGAACTTGATTGCCGGTACCGGTGACCGAGACCATATTGAGAATCCCCAAATATTCAGCGTGATCCGCCAGGCATCCCTGGACCCCAATGCGCACTTCACCATTCAGTTTGGTCCTTTCGGCATCGGTTACCGCTTGATGATGAACTTGTCGCTGAACAAGGGAGTAGACGGCGATGAGAAGGAATTGGAACTCCGCCATCTGTTTAGGGACCTGCGGTTCAGGCAGGCGGTAGCCCATGCTCTGGACCGAGATGCCATTGCCGACTTGGCATTCCCCGGAGATCTGACACGAGCGTGGGAAGGTGGTTACCCCACCGGTTCTTCTTACTATGATGAGACTGTTGTCAAGCGTCATGAGTACAATCCGGAGAAGTCTGCTCAACTGTTGGCTGAGCTCGGGTTCAAAGACACCGATGGCAACGGAATACTGAATTGGCCGCAGGATTCTGCCCATGCCGGAGCCGATCTGATCATCGAGCTGATTGTCCCCGAAGACCAGGCTGCGTCGGTGGAGGCAGCGGAATTTGTACAGCCGATGCTGCGGAGTGTGGGCATCGATGTCAGGGTGCGGGTGATGACCGGCCCAGTGGTAACCAACAGAGTGGACTCCGGACACTTCCACTTCCACATTGCCCGACTGGATTCCACTACCCCCTTCATCCATATGACCGAGTTTGGGCCGATCACAGACACTTCTCCGTCCTGGCACCAGGCTGGCCCTGAGGGCGAACGCTTCTTGCTGCCCTTTGAAGAGGAAATCCGCAGCCTTATGATGGAAGCAAGGACAGAACAAGATGCCGGCCGTCGGAGGGAGATCTTCGTCGAGATTCTCCGCCTGCATACTGAAAATGTGTACAGCGTTGGCCTGTACGAGGCTAGGCGAGGGCTGGGAATCGCCAAGCGTTTCCGCAACGTGCAGCCGGATGTACCTGCCTATCTGTACGACTGGCTGGACAAGAACATCCCGCTGCAGATCGTATGGGTTCCTAAAGAACTGCAGTTTGAGCCCAAGTTTAAGGAGTACATCCCAACTGCGGAAAGCTACCGCAACCGGTCTTGGCAGGAATGAATCAGCAGTGAATGAGGTTTTCATCTGGAGGGGTGCTGGAGCATCCCTCCAGATACCGCTGATAGGCGCTGGGGAGTGAGCGGCAGTTGACCAGTTTCATCATCCGCAGATTGCTGTACATGATTCCCATGCTGCTGCTGGTGAGCTTTGTTTCCTTTGTCATCATCAATTTGCCCCCAGGGGATTACCTAACCACAATGCGGCAGCAGCTGGAAAGCCAGGCGGGACTGACGAGGGAAGAAGCCTTAGCCATTGCCGAGAGAATGGCTGCCCGCTATGGTCTCGATCGTCCCTTTATAGTCCAGTACTATGAATGGGTGAAGGGCATCGTCACCCGGGGTGACTTTGGTTATTCCTTTCACTACAACCGGCCGGTCCACGAGGTGTTGTGGCAGCGGTTAGGCTGGACTTTGCTGATTGCAACTACTTGTCACGCTGTATCGGTGGGAATTGGCGTGCTGGTGGGCATTTTTTCTGCCACTCATAAGTACAGCTTCTTTGATAACGTATTCACAGTGCTGTCTTTTTTGGGATTATCCACTCCCAATTTCTTTCTGGCACTGCTGATCATGTACTATCTGGCCTTTCACGTGAAAACCCATGTGGGGGGACTGTTTTCTACACAGTACATCATGGCTCCCTGGAGCTGGGCCAAGTTTGTCGATTTTCTCAAACACTTTTGGGTGCCGGTTGTTGTTGTAGGCCTGGCGGGGACAGCCCAGAACATGAGGGTAATGCGGGGGAACCTCCTGGATGTACTAAACTCCCAGTATGTCGAGACAGCCCGAGCCAAAGGACTGCCAGAACGGGTCGTCATTTTCAGGCACGCGGTGCGCAATGCGATTCAGCCGATCATTATGTACCTGGGAATGTCGCTGCCTTTTCTGATTCAGGGTGAGGTTATAGCCAGCATCGTCCTCAATTTGCCGACTATAGGGCCAGCCTTCCATATCGCCTTGGTGAATCAAGATATGTATCTGGCTGGGTCCTTTCTGTTGATGATCGCGGTTGTGTTGATCGTAGGAAATCTCCTGGCCGATCTCCTACTAGCATGGATGGATCCGAGGGTGCGCTATGAGTAGAGAAGTACCTATTCCACAGAACAAGATTCCAACAGATTGGAACAAGGTGACTGAGGAGAAACTGGTTGTTGGCAGAACTCTGACGCAGCGCCAGCTCATCTGGCGAAGGTTCCGCCGACACAGACTAGGTGTATTTGGGGCAGCGGTGGTATTAGTTTTGGCCGTACTCAGCGTGTTTGCTCCTTTCTTTGCGCCGTACGATTATACCAAGCCGGAATACCGGTACGCGTATGTCCCTCCCCAGCGGGTCAGATTCGTTGACTCGGAGGGCAATTTCCACTGGCGTCCTTTTGTCTATGGGCTCAAGTATGGTGTAGATGAAGTGACTTGGCAGAGGGTGTACGTCGAAGACCCAAAGACCATTCACCCCATTAAGTTCTTTGTCCGCGGCTGGGAGTACAGTCTATTCGGGATCATCAAATCCGACATCCATCTGTTTGGTGTTGATCCGCCCGGCACCCTATACCTGTTCGGCACAGATCACCTCGGTCGCGACCTTTTCAGCAGGGTTCTTTTCGGAGGTCGGGTTTCAATCTTTATCGCGTTGATGGGAGCAACTATCAGCGCGGCAGTGGGGTCTTTTATCGGCGGAGTGTCCGGATACTTTTCCGGAAAGGTAGACAGTATAATTCAGAGGATTGTTGAGCTCCTCCAGCTCTTCCCCCAGCTGCCTCTGATGATGGCCTTAAGTGCGGCGATACCCACCAACTGGCCGCCAATGGGTGTTTTTGTCGGCGTCGTTGTGGTGATGACCTTGGTGCAGTGGACGTATCTAGCCAGAGAGGTGCGGGGCAAGGTGCTGTCATACCGGGAAGCCGATTTTGTCCTTGCGGCAAAGGTCTCGGGGGCAAAGGACCTGTACATAATCATTCATCACATTATCCCCAACTGTCTCAGCCATATCATTGTAGTGTTAACCATAACCATCCCCAATCTAGTGCTGGCTGAAAGTTCTTTGAGCTTCCTGGGATTGGGCATCCAGCCTCCCATGGTGAGCTGGGGCGTGCTGCTCCGCAATGCCAGCAACCTCCAGACCATAGGCCAATACCCGTGGATTATGATCCCCGGGGTTGTCATTCTGATCACCATCCTCGCTTTCAACTTTCTGGGCGACGGGCTGCGGGATGCCGCAGATCCCTACGGGAACTAGAATACAGCTGAACAGCGCTGCTGGCTGTTAGCCCGGTGACCTGCTGCTGTGTCCAATGACAGCGGCAGGTCGCTTTTTCCCTGGTGCCTTGCTGTTTCCCCTTGTAAAGACATCTGGATAGTCTGAGGAACCACCAACCAGCACCTGGCCCTTGACTTGGGCCGGTATCCAGGGTACAATATGACCGAAAAGTCATATGACTGCATATTCATATGACTGTAGCTTCAGGTATAGGATATGAGTGGGGGTTATGTGAACTGTGGCCCGCTGTTGCTGGTAATCAATGGCTGCTAGACTCTACCCATCACAGTCAGGGGAGGATGGAGATGCCCAAGGATACTTTCTTTAACTTGCCGGAGGAGAAGCGGCAGAAGATTATTGATGCCGCTATTGACGAATTTGGCCAGCGGTCCTTTTACGATGCACGGATTACCGCTGTTGTGGAAGCTGCGGGAATTGCTAAGGGCAGTTTCTACCAGTACTTCGAGGACAAGATGGACCTCTTCAAGTACATTGTAGGGCTGATAGCAGAGAAAAAGATGGCATACCTAAACAAGAACATGATGCTGCGCATGGAAGACTACAGCTTCTTTCAGCTGCTCAGGGAGCTTTTTCTCAGCGGTTTTCGGTTTGCCAAGGAAAATCCCCGGCTTGTGCTCATCGGGCTGCAGCTGCTGAATAACCCAGAGCTCTTTTACCAGGTAATCGGTGCGCAGCAGGATCTTGCTGTCCAGTTTTATGAGAAACTGCTGGAAAAGGGCATGGCTGACGGGGATCTAGATCCCAAGATCGATGTCAAGATTGCTGCCCGCATCTTGACTGGAATGACGTATTCGCTGGCCGATCTTATCTACGAAGACGGTGTAGTGGATCTAGATGATATGGAGATCGTTGATCACATGCTGTATATCGTTGAGAACGGCCTCAAGAAACGCCCAGACGCCCGTGATAGGGGAGGTTGTCCAGATGGCATTGCTGGAGCTTAGAGGTGTTGCCAAGGTCTATCAGCAGGGGAGAATTGCAGTGCCGGCCCTTAGAGGGATCGACCTTGAGGTAGAAGCGGGGGAGTTTGTCGCCATCTTTGGTCCGTCGGGTTCGGGAAAGACCACACTGCTCAATTTGATCGGCTGTCTAGATAAGCCTACGGCCGGTACTCTAGTGTTCGACGGCGTGGAGCTCATCGGGTTAGACCAGAAGGGGTTAGCCAAAGTCCGGCGGGAAAACATCGGGTTTATCTTTCAGAGCTACAACCTGATCCCCGTCTTAACTGCCTACGAAAATGTGGAATTTGCCATCCGACTGCTGAACCGCCACGACAAGAGAGAGCTGAGGGAGCGGGTTATGGAGATGCTGGCTGCCGTTGGGCTAGAGGGCCTAGAAAACCGAAAGCCCAATGAGCTTTCCGGCGGGCAGAAGCAGCGGGTGGCTATCGCGAGGGCGCTGGTCAAAGAACCTAAGCTGGTCCTTGCCGATGAGCCGACGGCTAATCTCGATTCGAAAACCAGTGAAGAGGTTCTGGAAGTTATGGTGAAGATGAACAAGGAGCTGGGGACCACCTTCATCTTCTCAACCCATGACCCGAGGGTGATGGAATATGCCGCCCGGCTGGTAGAGATCAGAGACGGGCTAATCTCGTCAGACCGAAGGAGGGACGGGGCAGTTGTTTCTCACTAAACTGGCCTTCAAGAACCTGGCGCGGCACCGCACGCGAACCCTGGCTGTAGGGCTGATCATCGCCTTTGCCGTCTTTTTCTACATTATGTACGATTCGCTGATGGCCGGCATGAACGAGATGTCGTATGAAGCGATTATCGACTATGAGACTGGGCACCTGCAGATAGCTGCCAGCGCCTACTGGGAGGAAGAGGAAAAACTGCCGCTGGATCATCTAATTCCCCTTGATCTCTTGAGGATGACAAGTCTGGCAGAAGTACAGGGATACCAAGGCAGTTCCGCTGAGCTTTCCTTTCAGGCGAGGCTGAACAACGGGATCAACGAGCTGCCGGTAGTAGGGCGGGGAGTTGTGCCTGAGGAACTGATGAGTGTTTTCCCCCTCTCTGACAAGTTCGTCGAGGGAAAGATGTTTGCCCTGGGGGAACACAAGGTTGTCATGGGCAAGAGACTGGCGGATTTGCTGGATCTGGACATAGGTGATTTTGTCACCTTGCTGGTAAGAGATAAGCACAGCACCTTTAATACCATAGAGGCGGAGGTTTCCGGTTTAGTCCACACCATCAATCCTAACGTGAATAACTTCGTGGTCTATGTTCCTTTGGACATCGCCCAGGAAGCCCTGGCGGTAGGAGATGCTGTGAGCAAAGTGGTAGTCAGGCTGGAGCGCAAAGAGCAAGCACCCCTGGCATCAGCACAGCTGGAAGATAAGCTGAGGGCTGTAGCTGCCGACCTTGCGGTGTACAAATGGGATGATGTGGATGCCATATCCTTCAGCCGGTATGCGGCGGCTGAAAACAGAATCATCCTGGGCATCATTCTGCTGATTGCAGGTATTGCCATCATCAACACCGTCATTCTAGCTGCTCTAGAGCGAATGCGGGAGATCGGGACCATGAAGGCCATGGGCCTAGAGGTGCGGGAGATTGTCTATCTTTTCGTTATGGAGTCAACCGGCATTGGGCTCCTGGGCGGCCTCATCGGCGTGGTACTGGGAGCCTTGGAGGTGTGGTATATGGTCCGCCATGGAATAGACTTTGCCGCCCTGGTCCAGCTGGATATGACATCCTTCGGCGTACCGGTTGTCGGCAGGATTTACGGAAAGTGGAATCCCAACGCCTTCATCACTGTATTTGCCTTTGCAGTTGCTGTATCGTTCCTGTCAAGTATCCTGCCTGGCTATTGGGCGGCGGCTAAGGATCCCATCCAGGCCATCCAGCACCGCTAGGGAGGGTGAACCATGGACTTTATTTTCCGACTGGCGCTGAAAAATCTAACCCGTCACCGCCTGCGCACCTTTGTATCCATCACCGCAGTTGCCGTCTGCGTCATGGTGGTTGTCTTCACCAGGGGTCTGGTTGAGGGTATGGTCAATTCCATGATCAGGGACCATATTTACTACAACAGCGGGCACGTCAAAGTGGTTGACCGTCATTATTACGAGCAGGAGCGGCTCCTTCCCCTCAATCACCCAGTAGACGGGTTTTCTAGAAAGAGTTTAGATGAAATGACAGCGGATCTTGAGGGGATAGATGGGGTGGAGATGGTGCTTCCCCGGCTGAAGTTCGGGGCTATGGTCAGTACCGAATCAGAACTCGTGACTATGACAGGCTGGGGAGTAGATATCGACAAGGAGCTTAAGTTTACCAGTATTGAAAGGTATCTGGTTGAGGGCAGGATGCCGTCGCCGGGAAAGCTGGAGGTGGTGATGGGCACTAAACTTCTGGAGAAAATCAGCCGCGGGGTCGGCGATAAGGTGACCATAGTCTTCAACACCGCCTTTGGGTCTTTCAGGGGGGTTACCTTTACCATAGTAGGACGGCTGCATTCTGGTGTGCAACTCCTAAATGAACATGTGGTTTTACTGCCCTTGGACGAAGCCCAGCGGCTTCTGTACATGGACGGTCAGGTTACGGAACTTATAGTTGCCGCTGAGGATCTGGGCAGTGTTCCCCAGGTGCTTGCCAGCATTGAGGCTCTGATCGCTGAGAGGGGAGAAGCGGAACGGTACCAGGCTATAAGCTACAGGGATACCAGCGACCTGATTGCGTGGCTGGATGTAGGGAAGATTGTGTACAACTGCATTTACGTTTTCCTCATCTTGCTGGCTTGTATTGTGGTGAACAATACTATGCTGATGATCGTGCAGGAGAGGACCAAGGAGATCGGGACCATGGCGGCTCTAGGACTGGAAAGGAAAGGCATTCTGCAGATGTTTCTCGCGGAAGGCGGAATCATGGGGATAATAGGGAGTTTGATAGGCGCAGGATTAGGGGCTGGCTTGACAGCATACCTGGCCCGTGTCGGTCTCGACTTTACAGCGGACCTAGAGGGGCTGAGCGCGGATGTTGTATTTGACGCTGTGGTCTATCCTGAATCTTCCTGGACAAACACCTTGTTTGCATTCGCTTTGGGAGTAATGATCGTTGCCGTGTCCTGTCTCATACCTGCCCGCCGAGCCGCCAAACTTGAGCCTTCCGTGGCCATGCGGGATGAGTAAACCATCAGAGAGGAGCATCGCAATGCTGTTGGTTCTTAACAAAAAGATGCATAAATGGTTGGCTGGTATACTGGGATGTCTCTGCTTGGTACTGCTCCTTTTGCCGCAGCATACTTCTGCCATGACCGCAGAGGAGATCATCCAGCGCCGGGACAGCAATGAATACGTTCAAACAGCCATCGCCGACGTGGAGATGGTTATTATCAACAACAACCGCAGGATCACCAAAACTATGACGTCCTATGCTGATCGCGAAAACGCCTTGGTGATCTTTACTAACCCACGGGACAGGGGTACCAAATTCCTCAAACGGGGGGAAGAACTCTGGATGTTTTTCCCTGATGCTGAGGATTTGGTTAAGATCTCCGGCCACATGTTGAACCAGGGAATGATGGGCAGCGACTTCTCATACCAAGACATTATGGAATCGGATAAGCTCACTGACTTGTATGAGTTTAAGCTGATCGGTGAAGAAGAGATGGATGGACGGATGTGCTATGTACTAGAGGGAACGGCCCTCCCGGACAAAGAAGTGGCGTATTACCGCCGGATATCCTGGGTAGACAAGGAGCGCTTCGTTGGACTCCGGGAGGAGCTTTATGCCCGCAGCGGCCGCCTGCTCAAGGTGATGACGACTACTAAAGTAGAGCAGTTCGAAGATCGATGGTACCCAGTGGAGGCAGTGATGGAGGATAGACTCCGGAAAAATACCAGTACTGAGTTGGTGATCAAATCCATCGAGTTTAACGCCACTATTCCACCCGAAACCTTTACGCTGGAAAACCTGCGATAAGAAGGTGCGGCTATGAAGAAGCTAAATCAGCACATGCCGGAAATTGCTGCCGCGGCTTTGATCTGCCTAGCGCTGGCTCTCCCCGGCGGAGTCTGGGCGATGGAGCTGGGCGGGGAAATCCAGGTGAACTGGCAGGGCAATCTGCCGGACGGAGGAAAGCTTGAGGGGGATCTCACCGAGAGTCTGGACCTTGAGTTCATCCTGCCTCCCATGGGAAACAGTGAAGTGCGCTATGAATTTGTGGTGACCAAACCCGTCCAAAGCCTTATGGCCGGTGAACAAGCAGATTATTTCACCAAGAAGCTTTACATCAAGAGCCGCTTTGACAACTTCCACCTGACCGTGGGACGGCAGCCCATTTCCTGGTCCTTTGGTTCGCTTCTCAACCCGGTGGACTATACCCTGGGAGCGGTGGCACTGGAGAAAGAAAGCAGGGGCAAATACACAGACGGGCTTGTAGTCTATATACCCATTAACTGGAATTCAGGCGTAGATATAGTAGGGTCCTTTCCAGGCGGATTTGCTGCCGATCGGGATATGATGAAGTGGGGAATCCGGGGAAGACTTGGAGTCCGGGGGTATGACCTGACCATCAATTACGTGAGGGAGGCTAAGGCTGCCGATCCGGAAGATGTGGTCGGTTCACTGGTTGGCAGCGTCTTGCCCAGACAGCGGGTTGGAATGACAGTCAAGGGCGATGTAGGCGACTTTGGGCTGTATGGGGCAGTGGGGCGCTATTTCGAAGAAGGTATAGAAACCAGTATGAGCTATCTGGTGGGGGCAGACTACAGCTTCAGCTTGGACTATTGGACCAAGGTCACGCTGCAGTTTGAGTACTTACGGCTGGAACTTAACAGCCTCACACCGGAGCAGCGGTCAGAACTCCTCAAGCTAGAAGGTTCTGACAGATCCCTCGAACTTTTGGTGGGGAGCGCAAGCTATCCCATAGATGACTTCTCCAGCGTGTCGTTATTGACCCTTTATAATCTGGATGACCAGAGCATAGTCCTCAGTCCCGTCTACCGGACCACGCTCCCGAGGGATTGGGAACTGACCTTGGGTGCCTCGCTCTTTCTCGGGAGAGAAGACAGTCTCTTCGGCCCAGGACCGCTGATGCCTAGGGCAGCGATAACCACCGGCCTCAGCTGGGTCTTCTGATTAGGCCTGAAGAGACAACGGTGAGGACCATTCATCCGCGCTGGATAAGATATTCTACGGCAAGGGAGTTCTAGCGAGTTGTCGGGAAATCGGCGAGCCGGGACTCCCTTGCTCTCCTGTCAAGAAGCGTCTTCACCAGCGCCGCCATGGGTTGTTGAAACAGGATGCTCAAGATCACCGGTACCGCCACAAAGGGTGAGAAGTAAGCCAGGGCTATGGCTATACCAGCGGCATTGTTTCGCATGCTACTGGTGTACAGAATTGAAGTTTGAATATCTGGCCGATGGGGGAATACCAGCCGGGCGGAGCAGTATCCAACAACATAGCAGGCAAACACGTGGATCATAATGGCCAGGATAACTCCCAATAGGACTTTGCCCATCTGTTCCAAATACGGAACAATTACCGCTGCGTTGATTGCAACGACGAGAAACAGACAGATCTTAACTACCACATCTAAGAACGGCTTTACAGCCTTAGCGGGATTGGGCAGGTATTGGTTGACCCCAATTCCAATGATCACGGGGATCAGAACGTTCTTCACCAAACCTGCAACCAAAGCTGCAGAGTCAAATTCCACAATAGCACCCACGTATACCTGCATGAGAACAGGGATCACCACACCAGACAGCAGCGTGGTGACAGAGATGATAGACAAAGTAACCGGCAGATTGCCTTCATTGACCTCGGTCCAGAAGGCCGATGTCACGGCAACGGGCAGAAGGGAGATAAGTACCAAGCCCGCTGCTAAGCTGGGCTCTCCCGGCAGGATAATTTTCCCCAAAGACAGGGCAAAAAGGGGCACGATGCCGTAGCTGATGACCAGAATGAAGGCCAGTCTTTTCCACAGGCGGGCGACCTGCTGGAAATCTGAAAAGCGGCAGCTTAAGGCCATGGTGAACATGGTCACAGCCAGCAGTATGTTGACACCTGATCGCAGCCTCACAAAAATGCCCGGGGCCAACAGCCCCAAGATCAGCGATGCAACCACCAGAAAGCAGAACTTGGAACTTATCCATCGGTTAATTTGCAGAGCTAGCTCTTTCAACTGTAGTCCTCCCTGTTGAACCTCGCGATGGGTATACTAAGATTACTTCCATAGGGCTTTCCTAGATCCTGCTGTTTGTCTAAGATCCTGTTAGATACTGGTGTCTCTCCATGAAGGTTTGCCAGGCAAATATATCGAAAAAGTTAAGTGAGAGATCAATAACACGGAGTACATTAGTAAGAAAAAATCAACGACATGGAAGGTGAAGACAGGGTGAGGGAGAATACTATGAACAGTTAGTTTGTAGGGGGAACGAACAAAGTAATGACTTCGTATGGACGCAGCAAGATGAAACTGGCACTTGGTCACAATGCTGCAATCAAAGAGCAGAATTTGAAAGTCATTCTTAATGTGATCAGGGAGGCTGGATTGATATCTCGGGCTGAGATTAGCAGACAGACGGGATTAAGTCGTTCAACAGTAAGCGAGTTAGTGGGCTTTCTCCTTAGGCAAGGAATTATTGAGGAAGCTGGGACAGGTGATTCCATCGGTGGGAGGCGTCCCATTCTCATTAAGATCCGATCGAAGGGGCGCGTTATCTGTGCAATTCACCTGGATGACGATGGTACTCTGGAAGGCCGAGCAGAAGACTTAGCAGGAGCCGAGATCAATACAGCAACGGACAAAGTGCGAGAAGCTGATGAGCTGGTTCCAGGTATTCTCCGCATGATTGAGAAACTGACCAATGGGTACACAAACCAACCGGCAGCCTTAGCCCTGGCATTGCCCGGTATTGTCTCACCGGAAGGTACCATTCTCTCTGCAGTTAATCTCGGATGGAGTAACGTGTCAGTTGTTCAACCTTTGACTGAAAGACTTGGGATTCCGATCAAGGCCGAGAATGCTACTGGGTTAGCGGCCTATGGCGAGATGTCTGCCAGGGATCTAGCAGTTCACAACTTGGTTTATCTGAGGATTGGCCGTGTTGTCGGAGCGGGAGTAATAGCCAATAACCGACTGCACCATGGTTTGAGGGGAAGCGCGGCTGAGATCGGTCACATGGTTCTTGACATCCACGGGGAGAGGTGCAAATGCGGCAGAAGAGGCTGCCTTGAGACAAAAGTCAGTCGCCGGGCTGCTCTTGCCCTATTACACCACTACCAAGGAACGCTGCCTCCCGGTCTTAGTATTGAGAACGTTTTCGAGTATCTAGTTGAGGGAGATCGGTTTGACAACCCGGTAGCACAGAAAGTCTTGACTGAAATAGCCAGGAGCACTGCCACTGCGGTAGTAAATGTCCTCAATGTCTTAGGCCCCGATGTAGTCGTGATTGAGAGTGTCCTCTGCGATTCCCGAACATACTGGACCGTGCTGATCGAAACAGCCGCTGAAGAAGCGCTGCCCTTTGCCGAGGGCAAGTACCAATTAGTTGCGTCATCACTTGGGAAAGAAGCCGTGATCGTAGGTGCTATTGCCTATGCCACACGGTTGTTCTATGACAACAGTCAAATAGCAACAATTGGTCTTTGAGGGGGGTGCGAGCCAAGAGAGCCGTAAATCATGTTGGCGGGCAGTCAGGAGTAATATTTTAGGAAAGGAGTAAGAGGTATGAGACGCTATGGAACGATTCTGATGGCGCTGTTGTTGGTATTGGCAGTATCTTGCTATGTAAGCGCGCAGAGTATCGAGGAATGGGCAAGCAGAATAAAGGCCGAACTGGGCGGTTCAGAAATAACCTGTGCATTTGCAACACATCCTTCAACCGAGGCGTTTCAGGCAATGACTGCAGAGTTTGAGCAATTGACGGGGATCAAAGTCAACTGGGACGTCATGGAAGAGACTTACCTCAAAAACAAGCAGTTAATGGATTTTGCTGGTGGTAGTCAATTGTATGACGTCCTCATGGTGGACGGATTCTGGATTTCAGAGTACGCGCCGAAGCAAGTGATAGTACCCCTTTCCAAATACATCAATTCCGATGCGACTCCCGATTGGTTTGACTATGAAGACATAATGCCTGCCTACAGAAACGGTATTGGAGCCTACGAAGGTGAAATATACGGAATTCCTACTGCGGGGGAGACCCGTTTCGTTGGATACCGTAAAGACCTATTCGAGAAGTACGGCAAGACCCCACCGGAAACCCTCGACGAGTTGTTGGAACTTGCACAGTTCTTCACCGGACGGGAACCTAATCTTTATGGTATTGCAATGCGGGCGCAGCGTGGAATTCACTTTGCCTCGGGATGGTTGACCATAACATATAACTTTGGAGATGGTTTCCTTGACCAGAAAACATGGGAACCGCTGATAACCAGTTCCGGCACAGTAGAGTCCCTGAAGTATTTCATCGAACTGATGAAATGCGCTCCCCCAGACGTAGCGACTTACACTCACGAGGAAGCTGTCTCAGCCTTCATGGCAGGTAGAACTGCGATGTGGTTCGACGCTACAGCTCTCGTCTCCTGGATCTTAGACCCAACCAAGTCCCAGGTCTACGACAAGGTTGGCTTTGTTCCGCCACCCTCAGGTCCAATCGGCGATGCAGGCGTATTCGCAGGCTGGAACATGGCTATCGCCTCTGGCTCAAAGAATAAGGATGCTGCATGGGCGTTTATCACTTATATGACCAGTAGGGCTAAGGCCAAGGAGTATGTCCTGCACGGGGGAGTACCTACCAGAACATCCGTATACCAGGATCCGGAATTAGTTGCTAGAGATCCGTCTTATCCTGTACAGTTAGCATCCTTCGAGAGAGCAAATGCCTTAGTAGAAAGAGGACTTGCATGGATACCGCCAACACCTGAACTCGGCAAAGTGCTAGACAGGGTAGGTTATTGGGGCAACATGGCCCTCATTGGTGAGATTACACCGGAAGAGGCCTGCAGGAGGGCCCAGATCGAGCTGGAGGACATAATCGGTCAATAAAGGACTACCATTTGCGAACCTGTTGAGGGGGCGTAAGCCCCCTCTCGGCAAAGGGGGTTATTCTCATTATCAAGACGAGCTCACCAGCAAAGCGGCAATCATGGCTAAGTAGGAATCCCCATTGGGTGTATATTCTGCCTGCTGTAACCATTCTCGTGTTGCTTACACTTGTCCCCAGTGTTTTTCTGTACTATGTAAGCATCACGGACTATGAATTAGGACAGCTTTGGAGCACCCACAAATTGATCGGATTTAGGAACTACCATCGTTTATTAAGTGGCAGAGATTTTGAGTTCTGGCCATCAGTGCGAATTAGTATCACCTTTATGTTGCTGGCTACATCCATTGAGACCGTCCTTGGGTTCGCGATTGCGTTACTCCTGAATCAAGAGTTCAGATTCAAGAGTCTAGTTTTTGGATGCCTATTGATGCCTATTACGATTACCCCGAGTATTGTAGGTCAAATGTGGAAGCTGATGTACAACGCCGAATACGGAGTACTCAACTATTTTACTGAAAGGCTTCTTGGTGTTAAGGTCGCTTGGTTGGGACCGGAGCTCGCTTTCCTTTCTACCTTAATGGTAGATGTGTGGCAGTGGACCCCTTTTGTAGCATTGATTATCTACGCCGGTTTGCGGTCTATCCCGTCTGAACCGTTCGAAGCTGCCTTGGTAGACGGGGCCAACACAGTCCAATCTTTTTGGTATATTACACTTCCCCTTATAAGGCCGCTCTTGATGCTGGCAGTCATATTCAGGTCTATGGATTCTTTGAAGCTGTTCGATGTTCCCTTTGTTTTGACCCAGGGAGGACCTGGGAGTGCAACAGAGTTGCTCAGTCTTCACGTCTACCGCTTAGGATTTGCCCAGACCGGATGGGTTGCTAGAGCAGCAGCTACGGCTGTTTTGCTATTGGTGATGATTATCAGCCTTAGCAGGTTGCTGGTACGCCACATTCGGGAAGGGGGTAGCACGGTATGAACTCCAGGTCATGGACCAAGGTGAAAAGATTCTTGAGCGCGTTGGCACTCGTGGCAGTCTCAGTAATTGCTGTCTTTCCGTTCGTTTACATGGTTATAGTCAGCCTGAAACCACGGGTTTTGACGTACGATCCGAGTGTTTGGGTTTTCAGTCCGACATTCGAGAATTATATCGCCATTTTCCGGCAAAGGAACCTACTGCATTTCGCTAGAAACAGCTTTATCGTAGTGCTTGGAACAACTTTGCTTTCTTTGGCTTTAGGAAGCCTTGCAGCCTACGGTTTTGCACGATTCTCCTTCAAGAAAAGTGAGAGTCTTGCTTTCTGGATTCTAAGTCTACGAATGTTGCCTCCAATGGCTACAGTCATCCCATTTTTCATTGTGGCCCGCCTACTGGGAATACTAGATACTCATATTGTCCTTATCTTGGCATACATGACCTTTAACATTCCTTTCTCCATATGGATGATGAGAGGCTTTTTTGAAGAGATTCCTAGGGAGATTGAAGAGGCAGCACTGGTGGATGGCTGTTCGCACTGGCAGGTCTTCTTGAGAATATTGCTTCCACTGTCAGCCCCAGGCCTGACAGCGACAGCCATCTTTTGTGTGATTCAGTCCTGGAATGAATTTGCGTTCGCTCTGTTCCTAACGGGTGTCAATGCCCGTACACTGCCAACTACGGTGACGTTTTTCTTATCGGTAACGGGGGTGATATGGGGAGAGATGGCAGCTGTTGGAGTGGTAACAGCCCTTCCGGTTATCATTTTTGCAATGCTGGTGCAAAAACACATGATCCGTGGACTAACCTTTGGAGCAGTCAAACAATAGAGGAGGTAGACCATGTCAAAACTCAAGTTTGCTATTATTGGAGCTGGAGTATGGGGAGAAACACATGCCTATCTTTATAAGGAACATCCAGATGTGGAACTTACGGCAGTATGTGATGTGAATATGGGTAGGGCAAGAGAGTTGGCCGCTAAGTTTGACGTCCCCAATGTTTTCGACAATCATCAGGAGATGTTGAGAAAGGCCGATATCGATGCTGTAGCTATAGTGACTCCTGACTTTGCCCACGGAAAAATTGGGGTAGATTGTGCTAACGCAGGGAAGCATATGCTGATAGAAAAGCCACTGGCCACTACCCGAGAAGATGTGGAGGCTTTGGTTGAGGCTGCTGAAAGGAACAATGTGCGGGTAATGGTTGATTTGCATAATCGGTGGAGCCCGCCCTTTGCGGTGGCAAAACAGTCGCTGGATTCAGGGGAACTGGGCGATCCAGTTAGTGCGTACATGCGTTTAAACGATATCAAATGGGTGGCCACTGACATGCTTCCATGGGCCGCTAAGTCATCGATCCTGTGGTTCTTAGGCAGCCACTCCGTAGATACACTTCGTTGGTTCTTCAATGATGAAGTAGATCAAGTTTACTCTGTGTCAAGCGCTGGAGTCTTGAAAAAGCTTGGGGTAGACACTGAGGATATCTACCAGACAATACTGCAGTTCAAGAACGGCGGAATTGCCACAATGGAAAATGGATGGATTACGCCGAATACCCATCCCTGTATAAACGACATCAAGTTCAACATAACAGGGACAAAGGGCATGATTAACATGGATTTGAGCAACAACCAGATGATCGAACGCTTTACAGAAGATAAGAATGACAGACCCGATGTGTTGGTAAGGCACTTTGTTCACGGGAAACCTAAGGGCTTTGCTTATGAGAGTATTCGACACTTCGTGGATTGCCTAGTTAGTGGGGAAGACTTTCTGGTGTCCATTTACGATGCGGCTAATACGTCACTGGTTATACTGGCTATCTTTGAATCGGTGGCTAGCGGCAAGCCAGTGAAGGTCAAGTACTAGTACTGTACTCAGGTAGTGCGAGACATTGGGTTTAGGCGGCAGTCTCTAACTGCCGCCTATAGCATTGGTGAACACAGGAAGTAACAACAAAGCTAATAAACTCCAAGCTGCCGGGCGATTCATTTCTATGCAGGAATTCTATAAATGGAGGTAGAAGACCGTCTTCGGATGCACGGTGAGAATGGAGAATAGTACAAGGGGGTGATGGTTGGGAGGCGAGATTGCGTCAAGGGATGTTAAAAGGAGAAAGGTTACATAGTCCTGATGTTATATGAAATTAGCAAAGTCTAGGGATGAAAAGGGGGACTTGAGATGGAGTTGAACGGTCTGTGGCGCCGGATGCTTTGCAGGGCGCTTTTGTTGGCTCTCGTTGCCTTGATGAGCACCACTGTACTGGCTGCTGACCTCAAGGTGTACCATGACAAGTTCAGTGCACCATCATGGCAGGGCCCATTCGAGCAGATGGCCGAGTTGGCCTCTGAAGAGCTAGGGATCACCTGGGAGACCATCGGTTATCCCACAACTGATATGCATCAAACCGCTGTGAGGACTTCACTGCCTTCTTCGCGGGCGCCGGAGATGTTTACTTGGTGGTCCGACTTCCGGATGGAGGCCCTGTACAAGACCGGCGGTTTGGTCGATGTGACAGAAGCCTGGGATGCCCATGCTGATGAATACAATCCAGCGCTGCGGGCAGCCTTTGAGTTCGAAGGACGGGTGTACGGTGTACCGACTAACTTAGCCTACTGGTCCATGTGGTACAATAAGCCGGTCTTTGAGAAGTACGGCCTCAAGCCTCCCAAGACTTGGGATGAGTTTATTGAGATGTGTGAGTTCCTCAAAGGCGAAGGTATTACCCCTCTTGCCCACACGGTGCAGGGACGGTGGCCGACTTTTATCTGGTTCCAGGAGCTCCTTACCCGTTTGGACCCCGACATTTATGAGGCTCTAATGATTGGGGAAATTAACTACGATCATCCGACTGTAAGGCAGGCCTTTGATATCTGGCAGGACATGCTGGAGAAAGGCTATTTTGTTGATCCGGGAACCGACCTTTTTGCAGAAGTACCTAGGATGTTTGCCAACGGTCAGGTAGCCATGATTCTCATCGGTGACTGGTATACCGATGGCTTGGACAGTATCGGTCTCAAGGCCGGTGTGGACTATGACACCTTTGTGGTGCCTCCCATTAATCCGGAAGTCGGGCCTGTCATCATTTACGAAGCAGCCCCGCTGCTGTTCAGCAAGAACGCGGCCAATGCGCAGTACGCCGTGAGGATCGCGGATTGGTGGTTATCTCCTGAAACCCAGGCCCGCTGGTGCAGCATCCTGGGGTTCATTCCGCCCAACTCCAAGACCGATGCCAGCTTCCTGATGGAGCCCAAGAAGAATCTGTTGAATGAGATCAATGAGGGCGGCTATCGGCTGGTAAATAGGTACTGGGAGGCTACGCCAACAGAGATTTGCGAGGCGGCGGTTGACGAGTTTGCCCGCTTCATCCTCAATCCCGATCAGAAAGAAGACGTTATCAACACCTTGGTAACCATAGCCGATCGGTATTGGTCTGCACAGTGACAGCGTTTTGACAGCGGCAGCTGCCGCTAGTTAGCAATGAGGAGGCCCAAGTCACACATGAGACGAGCGCTACGGAAAGCCGCACCGTATATTTACATTCTGCCGGCGCTCTTTTTCGTGGGAGCATTTTTGCTGGCACCGATGCTGTACACGTTTTATTTGAGCTTTACCCAGTATGACTTGATGACGCCGCCGAGATTTATCGGCTTGGACAATTACCGGCGGCTGCTTACGGAACCGAATTTTCTAACATCCCTGACAAATACTTTTGTATGGATGTTGGGAACGCTCCTTTTGCCGGTGGGACTGGGCCTCTTTATTGCTGTGGTGGTTGACAGGGTTGCCTTAGCGGGTGTGTTCAAGTCGGTGTTTTATATACCCTTGACGATTTCTGCTGTTGCCACCGGGCTCATCTGGACATGGATGTACGGTCCTGATTTAGGTGTGCTGAACACCATCCTGCGGGCCGTTGGGTTGTCGGGATGGGCCCGGTCATGGCTTACAGAGGTGCCCACCAACACCTTGGCCATGATTGCCGCCTGGACGTGGAAGATGACCGGCCAGAATATGATCATCTTTCTAGTTGGTCTGCAGGCAATTCCAAAGGAACCGGTTGAAGCAGTCAAGTTAGAGGGGGCCACCGAGTGGCAGACGTTCCGATACGTTGTTTTCCCGCTCCTGCGCCCCATGACCATGGTAGTTGTCACCATGAGCCTGATCAACTCTCTGAACCAGTTTGACCTAATTTACGTCATGACGCAGGGAGGCCCGTATCGCTCCTCCGAAACACTGGCGGTGACCATGTATCGAGAGTCGTTCACCATGTTCCACATGGGTTACGGAGCATCCATTGCCATCGTCTTGTCTATCATAGTTATTCTCTTGTCCGGGTCATATCTTCGGGCAAATCTTAAACAGGAAGGAGCTCAGTGAGGATGAAGCGCAGGATACTGGTTTATCTGGTGGTCGTTCCTTTGTGTCTAGTCTGGCTCCTGCCTGTTTGGACATCGCTGTTGGTTGCATTTAAGAATCTCGATGACTATGCATCCCAGTCCTTCTGGCAGCTGCCCAGTCAGTGGAACTTTGTGGATAATGTGAAATACGCCTGGAATAAAGCCAAGTTAGGAACTTATTTCATCAACAGCCTTCTGTACGGGGTCGCGGGGGCAGCGGGATCAATCATCCTGGCATCGCTGGCCAGTTTCTCCATAGTCCGCCTGCGGCCAAAGGGAGCTAACCTGTTGTTTGCACTGATCTTCAGTGGTACCGTCTTTCCCTTTCAGATGTACCTGGTTCCTCTATACAAGGGGTATCAGGAGCTGAACCTGTACGATACAAAACTAGGCATGATGCTGTTTTATATCTCCATCTGTACGCCCTTTGCCACATTGATTTTTAGAGCCTTTTTCAGCACTATTCCCAATGAGCTGATGGAAGCTGCCAGGTTGGACGGTTGTTCGGACCTGAGGATTTACCTGCAGATGTTCATGCCGCTGTCACTTCCGGCTGCGGCGGTGGTGGCGGTATTTCAGTTTACTTGGGTCTGGAATGACCTCTTGTTCGGCCTGATCTTGACATGTTCAGCCGATACCAGGCCCATCATGGTCGGTCTTGCTCAACTGCAGGGAGCGCGAGCGGCTGCCAATATGCCGGGGCTTATGGCCGGTGCCGTTATTGCTTCCATACCGACCATTGCTCTGTTCACTGCTTTGCGCCGTTATTTCATTCAAGGTCTGGCGCTCCAGACTGCCGGCGAGTAACTGATAGGAGGGGTCTATGTGAGTCTAACACCACGAGAAAGGGTGCTCATGACACTAAGACACGAGGAACCGGATCGGATACCCATCGATTTTGGAGCCATGCGGTCCACCGGTATATCTATCAATGCCTATATGAAGCTCAGGGAGAAGTTGGGTATCAAAGGGGGCAGGCCCAAGCTGTATGACCTGATGCAGTGGCTGGCTGAACCGGAGCTGCCGGTCCTGGAAAGACTCCACGGCGACGTCGTTCAGGTTCACCGCTACCGTCCGACCTACGGGCTGGATATCGGGGCCTGGCGGGAATGGACAACCCCCGACGGCTTGGAGGTGCTGGTGCCCCACGGTTTTGATCCGGTGAAAATGCCCGACGGGAGCCTAGCGGTTATGGACGGTGATACTGTAATAGCCCGCATGCCTAAGGACGGCCACTGGTTCGACCTGGAGTACCATCCTCTGGCCCATGCTGCAACGTATCGGGATATAGATGAGTATCAGTTCCCGACGGTGAGCGATGAAGAAATTGAATTTGTCAGCCGAGAAGCCAAGAGGCTGCATGACGAAACTGATTATGCCATCCTCGCCTCCTTCGGCGGCAATGTCTTCGAACAGGGGCAGTTTGACTTCGGCTGGCAGAATTTCATGACCCTTCTGGCAGGCAATCCTGATCTTGCCATGTACTATATGGATAAGCTGACCGACAGCGTCATCGAACAGCTGAAGAGATGGCTGCCGGCGGTGCGGGATTACGTCCAGATCGTTCAGGTGGGTGACGACCTGGGCATGCAAACCGGGCCTCAGATCTCGCCCAAGATGTACCGGGAGATGATCAAGCCTTTCCACAGCCGCATCTACCAGTACATCAAGGAGAACAGCAACTGCTACGTATTTCTCCACTCCTGCGGCAGCATCTACCAACTGATCCCGGACTTGATCGAGGCTGGGGTGGATATCATTAACCCGGTGCAGTACAAGGCAGCCGATATGGACCCCGTGCGGCTCAAGCGGGAATTTGGCAAACACCTGACTTTCTGGGGCGGCGGCTGTGATACGCAGATGGTTCTGACCCACGGCACCATCGAAGAGATTAAGGCAGAGACCAAGAGAATGATTGAGATCTTTGCTCCAGGCGGCGGCTTTGTCTTTACCACCGTCCACAACATCCTCCGCGAAATCGAACCCGAGAAAGTCCTGGCTGTCTATGACACCGCATACGAGTACGGATGGTACAAGAACGGTGTCGGCAAGTGAACTGTATCGCTAGATAGCGGAAGCATTAGGTGACCGGATCTTCCAGACAGGTTTGCTCACACTCCCCCGGGCTGCCCAGCGGCGCAACGTTTAGCCCGGGGGAGTCTGCATATAAAGGGGGAAAGAAGAGGTGTTCCTGGATACAGCAGATTTGCGGGATAGCGAAATATATCTGCATTTGGAAAGGACTGCGGATGAAGATAAGAAGAAGGGCTATGTCCCTGCTTATTACTTCAAAATCAGAAGACGCGAGGATGATGCTGTGGTCGGCCAATGCGACTTGCGTATTGGGCATAACCACAATACCAAGTATGGAGGGAACATAGGCTACGAAATATACGAGCCTTTCCGGGGAAACCACTATGCTGCCAAGGCGTGTAAGCTGTTATTTGAACTGGCAAGGAAACACGGCATGAAGGAAGTGGTAATTACCTGCTCGCCTGACAACATCGCCTCTAGAAAGACCTGTGAATACGCCGGTGCCGAGTTTGAGGGGATCGTCGACCTGCCGGAGTGGCATGAGCTGTACAAGGAAGGGAAGCGAAAAACCTGTCGGTATATAAAGAGGCTGTGATACCGCCGCTGGGCAGTGGGAATACTGAAGTTGGTAGAGACTTCCCAGTGTTAGGAGGTGCACGGCCCCCTGCAGCTTCGCCCCGGTAAAGGAGCGGCATGGCGGCTGGTGTGGTGTCGGTGAGACAATACGTACTGGTCATCTTGGTGGTTCTCGTTCTAACTGGAGCTACTGCTTACTTCAATCGGGTGGGAGAGGAAAACGGCGGCATTAGACCGCGGGTTCCCGAGAATAGCGAAGTTCAACATCCTGATCTCGGCGGGACTGAAGATGTCAAGCTTTATCCCGTAGACGAGGCGCCTGAGAACCCTGAGTTTGAAGCATTTAGAAAAGAACTGACAGCCGCTGCCAGGTCTAAGGATGTCGATTTCATCCGCCGGCATACCGATGAAAGCATTAGGTACACCTTTGGCGTCAATGAAGGACTCCACGGGTTTTTCCGCCAGTGGGAGCTGGACAAGACCCCTGAGGAATCCCCCTTCTGGGCTGAACTTCTAAAGGTGCTCGAGCTGGGCGGCACTTTTCGCAACGAGGAAAAGACTTCCTTTGTGGCGCCGTATGTGTTCTCGGAGTTTCCTGAGGATATAGATCCTTTTCAACATGCGGCCGTCGTCGACAAAGACGTAAAGGTCTACGCCGAGCCAAGCACCCAAGCAGAGGTGCTGGGGACGCTAACTTACAGCATTGTGCGCATCCTGGAACGCCATTTTGAGTCTGAGCAGGCTCAAAGACCCGTCTGGATGAAGGTAGAGACCTTTTCCGGGAACTCCGGCTACGTACCGGCAGAGAAGGTACGCAGTCCCATAGACTACCGGGGGAGCTGGGTCAAAACCGATGATGGGAAGTGGAAGATGGTCTTTTTTGTCGCCGGAGATTAACTAGAGTTTTCATGGAGATGCTCGCAGAGATGCTTGGCATGGACAATGCCCGCCGCGCGGGCGAACAAGCACAGGCCCGCATCCATGAGGCAATGAAAATGCTTGTCTGAAGATACGGGCAGCCCAGGTGCGTCTTCAAGAAGCCCCTCGCAACCTGAGGCTGCCCCAGCGTATATCTTTCTGGACCCCTCTCGGTGTGCAGGACCGGTATCAATGGAACTCGGATGCCTAAATCACTTCTAAGTAATCTCTATCCGGCAGGGGCGGGAACGGCGCGTGGGGTTCGGTTTGATACCAATACGCCACCGAAGCTATATCATCCTGCAGAGGCAGATAGCGACCGCCTGACCGCCAGCCCAGGGCTTGGATGGTCACCCGCAGGTCCTGCTCGAACCGAATTGGGTCCATGATATGCCAACGGTACATGCCAAAACGCTGCTGACTCTGATACAGCCCGTCGGGTTTGATCACCTGCGACAGTCCGAGAAATGGTGTGGAGTACAGGCCGTACTCACCCTTGGGATGTTCCCAATTCCATGCCCCGCCGAAATAATCCTCGGTCCCGGTGCCGCAGATGGTGGGGAAGGCCTCATCGCCGTCTATATAGAACTTGACTTCCCCTTCTCCCCACCAGCCGTTGTTGTTGACGCCCCAGGCGATGTAAGTACCCACATAATGCCCCCAGCCCTTGATGCCGTCCACGATGATGTGGACTTCTTTGTAGGGTAGAGGATTGTTCCGTCGCCATTGGGCGTGGAAGTATCCCACATCGTCGGGCACCTCCGTCAAAGCATAGGTGATTTGGTAGTACAGCACGACTTCTTCGTCGGACAGGTTCTCGATGGTAATCCTCGCCGATTTTCTAAAGGGCATTTCCCAATAGGAATTCATGCCTCCTGCGGGATTAACTACAATGGGCAGAGAGTTGACATTGCTGCGCTGGCACCAGCCGTTGCAGAAAAAATCGCCGTAGGGGGTTTCCACCGAAGGCTGTTCTTCTCCATCCCAGTACATCCTAAGCACTAGACTGCGCCAATACTTTGGGAAGCAGGTCATCCAGATATGCTGGATGGCTCCCGGGCCAGCGATTTCCGCCAGGGTAAAGGTGCTGCTGGGTGGTATCTTGACGGAGGGTGAAATCTTCCATCCCTGGCCCAGGTCCCGGGCACAGCTGGCTCCTGTGCCCTCTAAGGCCATGCCGCCTTTGCCTTTCTCGCCGGTGAAATTCTCAGCGCTGATGGACCGGGTCTTGGCCCGGGAAAGGCGGGCGATTCCCCCAAGTCCCAGGAAAAGACCGTTAAATCCGCTCATATTCTTACCTCCCTATAAGTTCTTCGGGCCCAGATCGGGCGGCCGATGAAGCTCAGCTGATAGTGAAATTGAGGCCGCAGCTCCATCTCTTTGTTTAGCCTTAGAGGTAGGAATTCCTTGATCTTGGCAGATGCCGGCATAAGGACAGAACATCGGCTAATACTAAAGAGGAGACTCAGCAGCTGAAGACAAGGAGTGGATCCGTTTGCGCTTTCAAGATAAGGTCGTCATTGTAACAGGTGCTGGTTCAGGAATTGGGGAGGCCACAGCTCTACAGTTTGGCCGTGAAGGTGCCCAGGTTGTGTGCATGGATGTAAAGGGAGCACAAGCGACTGCTGAAAGGATCAACCAAGCGGGCGGCAGAGCTTTTGCTCACACAGCTGATGTTTCCAAGTGGCCTGACTGGGAGAGGGTGGTAGAACACACCATCGGCAGTTGGGGTAAAATTGACGCGCTGGCGGCTGTGGCCGGAGTTCTTTCCCGCACCGCTGATACTGTCATCGACCAAGATGAAGCAGAATGGGATAGAGTGCTCAGCATTAATCTCAAGGGCGTTTGGTTCGGTATGAAAGCTGTTCTACCCCATATGATAGCAAGCGGCGGCGGGAAAATAGTCAACATATCATCCTTATCGGCCATTGTGGGGATTCCCGGTTTGGCTGCCTACACTGCTTCTAAAGGAGGCGTTAGTGCCCTCACACGCCAGGCAGCTATCGACTATGCCAAGTACAACATCCAGATCAACGCCATAGAGCCGGGGATCATCGAGACACCCATGGTACAGGGCGCTGAGCCGGAGATGGCCAGGGCTACAATCGAAGCCACACCGGTTGGTCGTATGGGCCATCCAAACGAGATCGCATATATGGCTCTTTTCCTCTGTTCGGATCAAGCGAACTTCATTACCGGTCAGACCTTTGTGGTTGATGGAGGGTGGAGTGCCCATTAGTCTCACCATGCCCCCAAATTAGGTGGCTTTGCAGCGCCGATGACGGCCTATCTGTGCTGTCATCGGCATCTTAGTTTTCGCTGCGACGACTCGGCTTAATTCTTCTTCGTTTTGACAAGGAATGACTGTCTGGATGCCGAAACTTGTATACAAGTAGTATCCTAGATGAATACAATTGGTAAACAGGAAGGCGGGAATTTCTCAGTCTGTTTGGCGGTGGAAAACGAAGCAGGCATAGGTATTTTCTGCCGCCTTATCGGAAAGGGTGCCTTTGGGAGGTGAGGTGTTGGCAGTAAACAGCAGCAATGTACCCCAGTCGGAACGGATTTACCAGGAGCTGAAAGCCGCGATCTTGTCTGGAGATATTGCTCCCAGCACTGTCCTCAGCCAGAATGAACTGGCTCGCAAATACGATGTCAGCCGGTCGCCGGTCCGGGATGCCCTGCGGCGCTTGGAGCAGGAGGGGCTTGTGCAGCTGGTGCCTAAGGTGGGGGCCTTGGTTAAAGCCGATGATTTCTCCGATGCTGTTGATGTCACCGAGATCCGCAGCATCTTGGAGGGATATGTAGCCAGGCGCTTGGCCCATTCGGTAACCTATGAAGAACTCAATGAGCTGCGGGGAAGTCTTGAGCGGGTGAAAGCAGCCATCGAGGCCGGCGATATTGAGGCCTTCTATCATCTGGAGCGAGCCCACCACGATAAACTGGCGGCTATGGTCCGGAACAAGCGGCTGGTACGGGTGCTTGAAAGCTTAGTGGATCCCCTGTGCAATCGAGCCTATTGGGCATATGTAAGGCGTTCTCCCGAAGCAGCCAAGGTGATGTATGAAGAGCACCTTTCTATCCTCGCGGCCATTCAGGAAGGCGACGGCTGCAAAGCAGAGGCCTTGATGCGGAAGCACATTCAGAGAATGCATGCCGCTATGCTGCAGATGGCGGGGTACGACAGTCAGAGCATCGATTTTTCCAATGAATAGCCATCGTCTCTTAACATAATGGGGGTGGGGTAATGGCCTTAATGCGTGCACTACAGAAAAGGTCGGCGGGACCAGGCCTTGAGCTTTGTGAGGTAGACGTACCTAAGATCGGCCCCAACCAGGTTTTGGTGAAGATCGAGGTTGCAGCTATCTGCGGCACCGACCTGCATATCTACAATTGGGATACCTGGTCGGCAAACCGCCTGCATCCGCCTGTAATCATCGGCCACGAATTTGCCGGCAGAATTGTCCAGGTGGGGAAAAATGTCACCGGCTTAACAGAGGGCATGTTGGTTACTGCTGAAGGGCACTTTACCTGCGGCCGCTGCTACTACTGCCGTACCGGCCAAGGTCACATATGTGATGATGTGAAGATCCTAGGGGTGGATACAGACGGTATTTTCGCCGAATACGCAGTCATTGACGCTGGGAATGTATGGCCTTTGCCGGAAGGCTTTGACCCAGGGGTGGGTGCGGTTCACGACCCTTTGGGCAATGCCTTTCACGCAGCTTCTGCCCACTGCCTGCTGGGAAAGAGCGTCATAGTCACCGGGTGCGGTCCCATTGGGCTCTTCTGCATTGCCATTGCCCGCCACAGTGGGGCCAAGCTCATCATTGCATCAGATACCAATGAATACCGGAGGAATCTGGCCCGGCAGGTGGGAGCCGATTACGTAGTCAACGGCGGGGATGAGGAGCTGGAGACAGTTGTCCGAGAAGCCACGGGCATCGGGGCCGATGTATTGCTGGAGATGTCGGGATCCAGCCGGGCTCTGAGGAGCGGCTTAAGGGCACTGAGGAAAGGCGGTGCCGCCAGCCTCCTGGGGATTTTCTCGGACGATGTCAGCATCGACCTAGATGCAGTGATATTCAAGCAGCTGACGCTTTACGGGATCAACGGCCGGCGGATGTTTGATACGTGGTACCAGATGAAGGCGGCCTTAGAGGGCGGATTAGATATCAGACCGGTAATAACCCACAAGTTCAAGCTGGAAGAGTATGCGGAGGCCATGGAGCTGATGAACTCCGGCCGCTGCGGCAAAGTACTCTTGATTCCTTAAGGGTTGTCCTGTGTGAGGAAAGGGGGTAGTTCAATGCTGAGTCAAGCTTTGAGCTTTGTCAAGGATGAACTGGAAACTCTACGAAGGGAAGGCCTGTATAACACCATCCGGACGCTGGAAGGACCCCAGGGGCCGTGGGTTACCATCAATGGTCAGGCGGTGTTGAACTTCTGTTCCAACAACTACCTTGGGCTGGCAGCAGATCCTAGGCTCAAAAAGGCGGCCCAGGAGGCAGTAGAACGATACGGAGTGGGTCCCGGTGCTGTGAGAAGTATTGCCGGCACCATGACTCTTCACCGCAGGCTGGAAGAAGCCTTGGCCAAATTCAAGAAAGCCTCGGCAGTTATCTCTTTCCAATCGGGGTTTGCCGCCAATCTGGCAGTGATCCCCGCGTTAGTGGGCAAGGGGGACACCATCTACAGCGACAGCCTCAACCATGCCAGCATCATCGACGGATGCCGCTTGAGCCGGGCTGAGATTAAGGTTTATGAACACTGCGACATGGAAAGCTTGGAGGAGCGGCTCAAGGAACCTGCATCGGGCAGAAAACTCATCGTCACCGACGGTGTCTTCAGCATGGACGGGGACATAGCGCCGCTTCCCGCCATTGTGGAGCTGGCAGAAAAGTACGGGGCTATAACCATGGTGGACGATGCCCACGGGGAAGGAGTCCTGGGTACCAACGGCCGGGGGATAGTGGATCATTTCGGCCTGCACGGCCGGGTTGATGTAGAGGTGGGGACGCTCTCCAAAGCCCTGGGCGTCGTGGGCGGCTATGCTGCCGGGGCGCCGGAGCTCATCGAATATCTCGCCCAGCGGGCGCGACCTTTCCTCTTCAGCTCAGCTGTCACCCCGGCAGATGTGGCAGCAGCCATAGCCGCGGTGGAGATTCTTGATTCCGACGACGAGCTGGTGCAGAAACTGTGGGACAACGCCCGCTACTTTAAGACCCGCATGCAGGAACTGGGATTTGATATCGGCAGGAGCGAGACGCCGATTACTCCGGTGATGATTGGCGAAGCAGCTGCGGCTGCCGAGTTCAGCAAGCGGCTGTTTGAAGAGAGGGTCTTTGCCCAATCCATCGGTTATCCAACAGTTCCCCGAGGCAAAGCCCGTATCCGGGTGATGGTTTCAGCCAGCCACAGCCGCAACGATCTGGATTACGGCATAGCAGCCTTTGAAAAGGTCGGCAGGGCAATGGGGCTGATCTAGTGCGGGGGTTCTCCAGCCTCAGTAAAATCCACGGGATGCAGCGAAGCGGTGTACTGGCCGGGGTGCTGCAATGTATAGTGCGGCAATTTATAGCGGGCTAGCCGTTTGAGGATGAAAAAGACGCTGGGCAAACACATAGAGCCATCGGCAGCTGCAGCTGCC
>DUMM01000085.1 GCA_012839845.1 Bacillota bacterium
ACTTTCTGGGGAAGGACTCCCAATCTTGTCCTGCCGCTACTTACGATGACAGTATCCATGACGGCGGCGTTGATGCGCTATACCCGCAATTCGATGCTTGATGTTATGAACATGGACTATGTAAAGACGGCAAGGTCTAAGGGTATTCCTGAGTGGAAGGTATATATCAAGCACGTTTTTCGTAATGCGCTGATTCCTGTAATCACAGTATTGTGCTTCCGGCTGCCGATCTTGGTCAGCGGCGCGGTGGTCATAGAGTCGGTTTTTGCGTGGCCCGGTATCGGTACGACGGTGATCAGTGCCGTTATGAGTAAGGACTATCCCCTGATACTAATATCCACTTTGATGACTGCAATTGTGATCATGCTGGCCAGCTTGTTGGTAGACCTCTTAACGGCACTGCTGGACCCGCGAGTGAGGCTGGGGTAGAGGAGGCGAAACAATGGCAAAGTCCACAGGACAGCGACGAAGTTATGCAAAGCGGCAGTTGGAGGCCTTTTTTTCCAACCGCTTAGCCGTTGTTAGTTCCGTTATTGTGCTGCTGTTTATCTTCGCAGTGGTGTTCGCCCCGCTGCTCACGGACTATCCGCCTGAGGCACCTAACCTGCGGAATAGAACAGCGCCTCCCAGCCGCGACCATCTCTTTGGTACAGATAAACTGGGGCGCGACCTATTCTCACGGGTGCTGTACGGCGGCCGGGTATCGATACTTATTGGGGTTGTTTCTGCTATAGGCGGGGCTACCATCGGCGTGATTTTGGGAAGCATCGCTGGTTTCTTTGGCGGCAAGATCGACGCGGTACTGGTGCGGGTAAGTGAGCTTTTCTTGACCTTTCCTTCCATGCTGTTGAATCTGATCTTAGTGGCACTTATCGGAAGGGGCGTCTTTAACCTCATTTTTGTCTTCATCATTACCGGCTGGATGACGCCATTTAGGCTTATTCGCGGGAGATTCCTGACCTTAAGGGAAGAGACGTATGTCTTGGTCTGCCGGGCCTTCGGAGTTCCGGAGATAACCATTATGTTTAGACATATCCTGCCCAACGCCATCAGCCCTATCATAGTGGCGATTACTATCAACACCGCCAACTATATATTGTCAGAGGCGGGTATGAGCTTCATTGGTCTAGGTGTTCCTTCCTCTGTACCTTCATGGGGTAATATCCTTAACGCCGCCAAGTCACTGGAAGTCGTGAACAATTATTGGTGGATGTGGTTCTTCCCTGGGCTGGTGATTTCCCTATTTGTACTGGCTGTTAACTTTGTAGGCGACGGACTCCGTGACGTATTTGATCCTAAGGGTTGATGCAGATATGAAAGATCTGAAGCGGGATATTGTGCTGAGCGTCGAAAACCTGCATACCAGCTTTCAGGTGGGCAGGCGAACCATTGAGGTGGTAAAAGGGGTTTCCTTTGAGGTTCATAGAGGAAAAACCCTGGCCATCGTTGGCGAATCGGGCTGCGGCAAGAGTGTCACCATCCATTCAGTTATGAAGCTGCTGCCGCCCCAGGGAAGAATCACGGCTGGGAAGGTGACTTATTACGGGAAAAACGGGCGAGTTCTGCCGCTGTCCGAGTATCCGCCTTACAGTAAAGAAATGCGGGCGGTGAGGGGCCGTGAGATCGGTATCATCTTTCAAGATCCAATGGCTTCCCTGAATCCGGTATATACCATTGGCGATCAGATTATTGAGAACCTGCGGCAGCACGAGCGAATAGGTAAGAAAGAGGCTTTAGAAAGGGCCGTTGCAATGCTGCAGCGGCTGGGTATCCCCGATGCAGCAAGGCGTGTCCACGACTATCCCCATCAATTCAGCGGCGGGATGAAGCAGCGGGCGATGATCGCCATCGCAATGATCTGCAATCCCCAAATCTTGATCGCCGACGAACCGACTACCGCCTTGGATGTGACCATTCAGGCGCAGATTATGGAGCTGATGCAGGAACTGCAGGACACCGGCGGAACATCCATCATTCTGATTACCCACAATATGGGGCTGGTGGCAGAAATGGCTCATTACATCGCGGTAATGTACCTGGGGCGAGTGGTAGAGTACGGTACGGCGGAACAGGTCTTCGAAGATGCCAGGCATCCATACACGGCAGGGTTGCTCAAGTCGGTGCCGGTATTGGGGATGAAAAAGGACCGTATGTATACCATCCGGGGAACGACTCCTTCGGTAGATGAAGTCAAGGAAGGATGCGAATTTACCTCCCGATGTGACTACGTCATGGAAAGCTGCCGCAAAGGTGTGATTCCCGAATACCTGGTAGATGAAGGGCATATGGTTCGCTGTAATCTGGTCGCGGAGGGGATAAGACCGTGACGGCAACTGATGCGGTATTTGAACTTCGAGGAGTGAAAAAATACTACCCCGTCACAGCCGGGATTTTTAAGCGGGTGACTGGGTATGTAAAAGCTGTTGACGGAGTAAACCTTTCCGTCTTTCGGGGCGAAACACTGGGCGTGGTGGGAGAATCGGGCTGCGGGAAGAGTACCCTTGGTAAAGTAATGATGCGGCTCGAACCAGCCACGGAAGGGCAGATTCTGTTCACCTCTAACGGCAAGACCCGAGACGTAAATGCAATGAACTCAAAGGAGCTCTTTGCCTTTCGCAAGCACGTGCAGATGGTGTTTCAAGACCCATATTCTGCCTTGAATCCCCAGAAGACTATCCGTCAGGCCTTCGATGAGCCGCTGCGCATCCACGGTGTAGCCAGTGCCGATGAGCGGCTGGCTATTATGGAGCGGATGATGGATATCGTCAACCTCCGCAGTGAACACCTTGACCGCTATCCCCATGAGTTCTCTGGGGGTCAAAGGCAGCGCATTTGCATTGCCCGGGCCCTTTGTGTTAACCCGGAGGTGGTCATTCTAGACGAACCGGTATCTGCACTAGACGTCTCCATCCAGGCGCAGATTCTAAACCTGATGAAAGACATTCAGGCGGAGATGAACCTGACTTATATCTTCATTGCCCATGACTTGAGCGTAGTGCAGTTTATGAGTGACCGCATTGCCGTTATGTATCTGGGAAAAGTGGTGGAATTGGCTGATGCCAACGAACTGTATGAATCCCCTCTAGTTGAGTCCGTATAATTGTGTAAAATTGGTTTCCCCATGAAATAAAAGAAGCCATTTCTTGTGTCCCTCGGTTAGAATGAAATTGCAACCATAACATCCTAGAGAGGAGACATCAGAAATGGCT
>DUMM01000086.1 GCA_012839845.1 Bacillota bacterium
CGCCATGGCGATCCACCAGCCATAGCTGAATATCATCACCAGCCCTAGGGTAGGCCGCCAGTTTTCCATAAACTCCTCTAGTGCCGTGCCGAACTCCCGTATCTCAGTATTGATGCGGTCCAAAACTGCATTCAGCCTCTCCGGCTGGAAAAAGCGCATTGTAAAGCGGTTGCGGACAAGGGGGACAACGATTACCTTGACCTTCTCAGGATTCAGGATAAGGTAGAAAGAAAGGGCAAACACAACGAAATAAAACGCGATACCCACTAATAAGAGACCGTACAGCGCTTCAGTCATGCGCCCGTAATCACTGAAGAACAACAGCCACACATAGGCGGCTAAACCGAGAGTAAACCGGGCAAGGCCGTTGCACAGAGTCTTTGCCGTGACAACCGCGGTGGATTGGCCGGCAGTCAAGCCGGTTTGTGTTAGAAGATATGCCTGCACCGGCTCACCGCCGGAGTCAAAGGGGGTTATACTGGATATGAAAGCGCCTATGACAGCAATGTGCATTCCCTGCGCCATATTAAGGCTGGCCCCTAAGGAGCCGCTCAGGTAGACCATACGGAGACAGTCAAACAGCCATGACAATGCCACTAGGCCGGCTGCCATAATTAAGAGGCTTGGCTTAAGCCTGATTATATCCCTCCAAGACTCACTGCCTTGGGTAAAGTAGATAACAATATAAAGCCCCACCAGGCTGAAGATCAGACTTATAAACGCGCTGCGCTTCAACCGGCCGAAATTCTTCCGGTTACTGCTGTGCCGCCCCATAAAATGCTTTCCCTTCTTGACGTGGTACACAATGGTGAAATTATTATATCACGATCGGTATACATTCAGTGGAAGCATTTACTGGCATGAAGTTGGGGATATAAAACGGTACATTTTATTCAATATTAACCTGGAGCATTGGGTAAGTAAACTTATCTATAAACAAGAAGGACTATAGGAAAGGGGCTCTAGCTGAGCCCCAGCAGAGTACCGACTTGATAGATCGCAACTGCCACCGTCCATCCCAGCAATATCGTATAGGCGACTGTAACGGCCGTCCATTTCCAGGAACCGGTTTCCCGGCGGATGGCAGCAATTGTGGCAAGACAGGGAACGTAGATCAAGGTCATGACCATGAAAGCGTAGGCGGAAAGGGGAGTCCATGCACTCCGCAGGGCGCTTAATAGGTTCGCCTCGCCTACGCCGTAGAGGACGCCTAGAGTACCGATAACCATCTCTTTAGCTGCGATGCCGAAGATAAGAGCAACTGCTGCCTGCCATGTACCGAAACCAGCCGGCCGCAGGACAGGTGCGACGCTCCGCCCGATTATTCCCACCAAGGAGTTGGGACTGCCGGCATCGGTTCCGGGCGGCAGATTGGCCAACAGCCATACGATAGCTACGCCTGCCAAGATAATGGTCCCGGCCTTGTAGAGGAATTCCTTGCCCCTTTCCCATGTGTGGATCAGGACAGCCGCAGGTCTCGGCATTCTGTAGGGAGGCAGTTCCATCACAAAGGTGGAAGCTCCTCCGGGTTCGACGAGCATGCCGATCACTTTAGCCGCCAAAGCTGCCAAGACGACGCCCAACAGATAGAGCGAGAATACAACTAGGCCCTGACGCTCCTCAAAGAAGGCGGCTGCGAAGAGCACATACACCGGTAAACGCCCCGCGCAGGACATCAAGGGGTTAACCATGATGGTGATCAGCCGGTCCTTGGGGTTTTCCAGGTTTCTGGCGGCCAAAATGCCGGTCACGTTACATCCAAACCCTAGAATCATTGGGATAAAGGCCTTACCGTGCAGCCCGACAGACTGCATGAAGCGATCGGAAAGCAGCGCTGCTCTGGCCATATACCCGACATCTTCGAGAACAGAGATGACCAAGAATAAGAGGAAAATGGGAGGAGCAAATTCCAACACCGCTCCCACACCTGCTAAGATGCCGTCGACTAGGAACCCAACCAGAAGCTCGGGTGCACCCATGCCCGTCAACAACCCCTCTACCCAGTCGCTGAGCATCTCAAAAACGCCCATGAACCACTGGGCTATGGGTGCGCTGACTGTAAAGGTGATGTTAAACATCAGCCAGATTATGCCGAAAAACACCGGATAGGCCAGCCAGCGGTGGAGAGCAATCCGGTCGATGAAGTCCGAGACCCTTCTCGCCGCTTCCTGTCGGCCGATCACTGCTTGGGCAATTTCCGCCGCCTTGTTATAGCGTACCTCGGTTATGATATCAACGGCTTCTTTCCCAGCTGTTTCCAGGATCCGAGCCTGAGCGGCAGCTACTTCTAACTCTAGGTTCGACAGTTCACTGGATGTCGAGGAGCCGCTGCTCTGTGCCCAGATTTTGGCAGCAATCCCCTGATTCTTCTCCAGCAGCTTAAGTGCGTACCAGCGTTTGGGGGCCCCGTGGCAAATAGGTACAATCTCTGTCAGGTATCGTTCCAAAGCTGTTATCTCAGCCTCAACAGCGGGACCGTAATCGATCCTGAAGGAAGATGCACCGCAGCATTCCCTAGCCGATTCTTCGCTCTCCGAGGAACGGCTGCGGGCTGCTCTAAAGGCAGCCTCCAGCAGCTCATCAACACCCTCTCCATCCACTGCGACGGTTGGCACTACCTCTACTCCCAACAGCTCAGAGAGCTGGCCAATATCTATGTCCAATCCCAGGGTCTCAGCCTCATCAAACATGTTTAGAGCAATGACCACCGGCACACCCATTTCCATGATCTGCAGAGTTAAGTAAAGGTTTCTCTCTAGATTGGTGGAGTCCACAACGTTGATCACGACATCAGGCTGTTCATCGATGATGAAATCTCGGGCTATGGTTTCATCTATTGCTCTAGAGCTAAAGGCATAGATCCCGGGAAGGTCAATAATGACGGCCTGGTTGCCGTCCAAGGACACAAACCCTTCTTTTTTCTCAACGGTTACCCCAGGCCAGTTGCCGACGTGCTGTCTAGCACCGGTAATGGCATTGAAGAGAGCGGTTTTCCCTGCATTGGGGTTGCCGGCAAGGGCTATAACCGGTATCTTATGGGCTTGCAGCTTTACCTCGGCAACAGCGTTTAGCATCTGACATCCCTCCACTGCGTTCCCTGGTACCCAGGCGAGTTAGTTGTGACTAACTTGAGGGTGAAAAATGGCCAGCCGCCTCAATGGCAGCCCATTCGCCTGCCTCCTAAAGTACCGCCTTGCCGTCTGCCCATCCTCCGCCGATGTCTTCCCCTGTCTTTAGCCACAGCTCTGCTGGGCTTGGCACTCTCTTCAGCGCAGCACGCAGCTCGGGGACATGGTTGGACGCAGATTTGGGCTGCTTCCATCTGCCTGAGTGCTAAACGGCATCCTCGGGCGCGGATAATAATCGGGTCTCCCAACGGGGCAGTTCCGTCTACGGTGACCTGGGTTCCCGGCGTCAATCCCATATCCATCAGTCTGCGCCGGATGGGGCCGGGGCAGTTAATGCTGATCACGGTGCCTTGAACGCCTCGGTCGAGAGCATTTAGTGCTTGATCACGTCTGGAGTTATCCATCCTTCACGTTCTCCTTTTCCATATAATCCATCAAGCGGTCCATGGTTTCTTTGCTGATCACGTGTTCAATGCTGCAGGCATCTTCTTCTGCAATCTGTTCATCAACACCGAGAATGGAGACAAGAAACTCTTTGATAGTCTGATGGCGCTTGTAGATAGCACGGGCTTTATTCTTGCCGTCTTCAGTCAGATAGACAGGACCGTACCGTTCCTGACGCACATAACCCCGGTCGGACAGAAGTCCAACTGCTTGGTTGACACTCGCCTTAGAGACTCCCAGCTCCGCGGCGATATCAGTGGTACGGACACCGGTATCATCATTGGTCAACTTGAATACGGCCTCTAAGTAGTCTTCCAAAGAGGGAGACATGCGTTTCATCTTGCCACTCCTCAGGCCAGCTAGAAAGTAAGTGGGGCCTAACTTACGGCTCTAATATATAGTGGAGGTGACCTATTGTCAAGCATGGGGTATCGAAAATGTCGTGTTTGGCAGCGACTGGCTTTACTGCTCTCCGGCGAACTACATAAGTTACGTCAAAGAGCTGCTGCCCCTCAGTGACGAAGAAATTGAGCAGCTGCTGAGCAATGACATCACCACAAGAGGTTTGGCAGCAGCGAAATCAGGCACCCTGACCTCGAAGAACTTCTAGAGACTCTAGAAGAGGGTGTCGATTGCAACGCTCCTTTCAGTATCAAAGTAACAGCCCAATAGTGTCCCTCGGTTGGTGGGTGAAGCCGAAGGGGGAATGTACGTCGGCGAATACGGATTAGGTTGGAACAATGTGCACTGCTGTCCATAGAGGAAGGATATTGACGAATTCTGCATCTTTTGAGGAGTCTAGTGCGGTGCTGAACAGCCTGCTGTCAGATATGGGTAGTCTCCCTAAGCGGCGGGACCGCTAACTGCAGGACGTCAATTCCCAGTGCCAGGGATGATGGAGAAGCTTATTCAGATAGAAGGACCCAGCTGAAGCAGCAGGGCCCTGTACCTGTAGGTGTAGTACAAATGCCAATTGCAAAGCAAATCGACCGGGCCAAGGTTAAGCGTTGGTGCAGTTTCTATTTTCGATATCGCAGATCATAGCTACCCGGTCGGCGTGGCGTCCGCCTTCGAATTCAGTGTTCAGCCAAGTATCGATGATCATCTTAGCTAGGTCAAGTCCCACAACCCGAGCGCCCAATGCCAAGATATTGGCGTCATTGTGGCGTCTAGACATGGCAGCTGTATAGCAGTCGGAACAGACCACCGCGCGGATGCCCTTGACCTTGTTGGCTGCTAAAGACATCCCGACGCCTGTGCCGCAAAACAAAAGGCCCTTGTCGCACTCCCCGCTGGCGACAGCCTTTGCTACTTTCTCGCCGTATAAGGGATAGTCGGTCCTCTCATTGGAGAAGCAGCCGAAATCCTTGTATTCAATGCCCTTTTCATCCAAGTACGCTTTGATAGCTTCCTTGAACTCGTATGCCGCGTGATCCGAACCGATGGCTATCATGTTTTACCATCCCTTCTGTCCTCTTGAAATGATGTGCCTTTCTCCGGCAAACTACCTGCTACTTAGATTATAGCAACCCCATTCCCGGTGGGGCAAACAGCATTATTTTTGCCTATTGAAGTCTGTTGATTTTATTGTATAATTAGCGCAGCAAGTAGGGTCATGGGGAATCCCGACAGTTCCTTGCTCACAAAAACTTTAAGGTAAGGGGGAGACAACGATAGCTGAGAACGTCATTGTCCGCTTTGAGAATGTTACTAAGCAGTACGATGACGGCCCACCAGTGCTGGACAACGTGAGCTTCGAGTTGGAGCGAGGCAAGTTCTATACGCTGTTGGGGCCTTCAGGATGTGGGAAGACCACGATTCTGAGGTTAATCGCCGGCTTCACAGAGCCAACCAAAGGGAAAATCTACATTGATGGTCAAGAGATTCGCACCATCTCTTCCCGTCAGCGGAAAGTCAACACGATTTTCCAGGATTATGCCTTATTTCCCCACCTAAACGTCTTCGAAAACGTCGCCTTTGGGCTCCGAGTTCGCCGGATGAACAAGGACCTGATCGCCAAGAAGGTGCGGGATGTCCTGCGGTTCGTTAACTTGGAAGGCTTTGAAAACCGCTCTATCTCCGAGATGTCAGGAGGACAGCAGCAGCGGGTTGCTATTGCCAGGGCTATTGTTAACGAGCCCGAGGTACTCCTATTGGATGAACCGCTGTCTGCCCTTGACCTGAAGCTTCGCTCAGAGATGCAGTACGAACTGCGGGAACTGCAGCGCCGCTTGGGGATCACTTTTGTTTTTGTGACCCATGATCAGGAGGAGGCACTGGCGCTATCTGATGAGGTCTTTGTCTTGAATAACGGCCGCATTCAGCAGAGCGGAACCCCGATGGATATCTATGACGAACCCGCCAACCGCTTTGTTGCTGAGTTCATCGGAGAATCCAACATTGTAAGGGGCACCATGATCAGAGACTATCTGGTTGAATTTGTCGGCCATCAATTTGAGTGCGTTGATAAAGGATTCTCGCCCAATGAGCCGGTGGATATAGTTATTCGCCCGGAGGACCTTGAGCTGACCACTGTCGATAAAGGCAAGCTAAGGGTAAGGGTTGATTCCCAGCTATTCCGGGGTGTGCATTACGAGATCTGCTGCTATGACGAGGAAGGTAACGAGTGGCTGGTTCATTCCACCGCTAAAGCCACCGTGGGAGAGGAGATCGGGCTGTATTTTGACCCCGAAGACATCCATGTGATGAAAGTCAGCGAACCCGAGGTCAAGGTGGACGAAGGGCTGGGACTGTACGGGGGGGTGCACCATGGAACGGATTCGTAACCTGTTCTTGGTCCCTTACGGCGTGTGGCTGCTCCTGTTTGTGATAGTCCCTATCCTCATGATCGGCTATTACTCCTTCTTCGATATAGACGGAGTACTGACCCTAAACAACTACAAGCGGTTTTTCTCGCCGACCTATTTCAGCATGGCTCTGCGGTCCTTTTGGTACGCGGCTCTCATCACGGTGGTCTGCTTGGTGATCGCGTACCCAACGGCGTATTTCCTGACCAAGACCAAGCACAAGCAGCTGTGGCTGCTCTTGATTATACTGCCGTCGTGGATGAATCTGCTCCTCAAAACCTACGCGTTTATCGGGATTCTGGGGACCCACGGTCCCATTAATGCCTTTCTTGGTGTGTTTGGGCTGGCCCCCAGGCAGATCCTCTTTACTGACTTTAGTTTTATCCTGGTGGCGGTTTATATCTTTATACCTTTTATGATCCTGCCGATTTTCAGTGCACTGGAGAAGCTCAATCCGTCCCTGATTGAGGCGGCGTATGACTTGGGGGCTTCTCACTGGGTCGCTTTTCGCAGGGTGATATTCCCCCTGACGCTCGGCGGGGTCAAGTCAGGGGTCCAAGCGGTTTTTATACCGTCACTGTCCCTGTTTATGATCACCCGTCTGATTGCGGGAAACCGAGTTATCACCTTGGGAACTGCTATAGAACAGCATTTCCTGGTTACACAGGATTGGGGTATGGGCTCGGCCTTAGCGATTTTCCTGGTGATTGCCATGGGCTTGTCCATGTGGTTCACCGAACGTGGAAGGCGGGTGAGATAGAGTGGGGAAAACGCATAATCTAGCTAAGATTTACCTTGGTGCGGTGTTCGCCGTCCTCTATGCCCCCATTGCCTATCTGGTGTACTACTCCTTTAACAGCGGCGGAACAATGTATGCCTTTGAGGAATTCACTTGGGAATGGTACCAGGAGGTCTTTCAGGATACGCGGTTGTTTGTCATACTGCTGAATACCATTACCATTGCTCTGCTTTCGGCAGCAATTTCCACTGTAATTGGAGTATTGGGTGCCATTGCTCTGGCGAACCTGCGGCACAGGAGAATGCGCAATGCCCTGCTGACGCTAAATAATGTGATGCTGGTTAGCCCGGATGTGATTATCGGGGCATCGTTCTTGATTCTTTTTGCAGCCATAGGCATACAGTTGGGCTTCACTTCGGTGCTGCTGGCCCATATTGCCTTCAGTGTACCCATTGTGGTCCTGATGGTTCTGCCCAAACTTCAGGAGATGAGCCCCACGCTGATCGATGCTGCCCGAGATTTGGGTGCCAGCTGGTGGGATGTACTGGCTAGGGTAGTGATTCCCTATATAACCCCGGGAATTATGTCGGGCTTCTTCATGGCTTTGACTTACTCCCTAGATGACTTTGCGGTGACCTTTTTCGTCACCGGCGCAGGCTTTTCCACCCTTTCGGTGGAGATTTACTCTATGGCGAGGAGAGGGATCTCTCTAACCATCAATGCTCTATCGACATTGGTATTCTTGGTAACTTTGCTCCTCGTTGTAGGGTACTATATCATCAGTACTCGGGCTTCCAATTCGAGACAAGTCCGCTGGGGGGTGGCTAGCAGGTGAAAAGGGTCATCCAGATGTTCATTGCAGTTCTTGCGGCTGCAGCTTTGTGCATGTACGCCACCGCCCGCATCAACCATCTCCAAGGGTATTCCAGCGGTAATACGCTGACCATATATAACTGGGGCGACTATATCGATCCTGACCTCATCACTGCCTTCGAAGAGGAAACAGGGATTAAGGTGATCTATGAAACCTATGAGTCCAATGAAGCAATGCTGACCAAGATTGCCCACGGAGGACACAGCTTTGATATTGCCGTGCCGTCGGACTACACCATCAGCAGGATGATAGAGCAAAACATGCTGATTCCGCTGGATCACTCGCTGATCCCCAATCTCAAATATATCGACGAGCGGTTTCTTGACTTGTCCTTTGACCCGGGCAACAAATACTCTATTCCCTATTTCTGGGGAACCGTCGGAATTGCATACAACCGGGAGATGTTGGAAGGCAAAGAGATTACCAGCTGGAATGATTTGTGGGATGAATCGCTGCGCAATCAGATCCTGCTGGTTGACGGGGCTCGTGAAGTCATAGGGATGGCATTGAACAGCCTCGGCTATTCTCTCAATGAAACAGACCCTGAGAAGCTGCTTGAGGCACAGCAGAAGCTATTTGACCTAGTGCCCAATGTGAGGGCCATTGTGGGTGATGAGATTAAGATGCTGCTGTCTACCGAGGAAGCAGCAGTAGGCATAGTGTGGTCCGGTGAGGCAGGGGCAATCCTAGATGAGAACCCTAATCTGGACTATGTCATACCAACTGAGGGAAGCAACATTTGGTTTGACAATATGGTTATCCCGGTCACAGCAAGAAACGTAGAAGCGGCCCACAAGTTCATCAACTTCATGCTTGATCCGGAAAACGCCGCCCAGAACACGCTGTATGTCGGTTATTCGACGCCCAATTGGGCGGCAATGGAATACCTGCCGGAAGAGCTCATCAATGATGAGAGATTCTATCCGGGGCGGGAGATCACAGACAAGCTGGAGCTTTACGAGAATCTGGGCAAACACAACCAAGCGTATTACAACGAGCTGTTCCTAGAGTTCAAGATGCACAGAAAGTAACTGAATAGGAAATAACAAAGAAAGGCTGGGGCTGTTCTAGGAAAGAACAGCCTCAGCCAACTCGTTTTGCAGCAGAACTCTGCCGTCTCTGACTACACGCATGCTGTCCCCTGATATTTCATCAATTAGTACGGGCCTACCATCGACCTCGCCAAACTCAAACTTTATGTCGATCAGCTCTAGATTTTTCTTGGCCAGATCAGCCTTGAGCAAAGCGGTGATAGTCTGGGCAGTCTTTTCCATGAATTCTACGGCTTCTCGATTAGCTATGCCTAAGGCGATAATGGCATCCTTGGTGATCAGCGGATCGCCCCGTTCATCATCCTTAATAGTGAATTCCACTAGGGAAGGCAAAGGTGTCCCTTCTCTAATGTACTTGCCATAGCGCCTGACGAAGCTTCCCCAGGCCTTCTCCCTGCAGATCACCTCCAGCCCGTATGAGCGAGCGGCTTTGACGATGATACTGTTGTCCTCAGACCCAACAGCTAGAAAATGGGTCGGAATGCCCGCTTTCTTCAATAGCTCAAAAAAATACAAGGTCAGCTGGAAGGATGAGCCTCCCTTACCGGCAATTTCGCCGATGACCTCATTGCCCCCAGCATCAATACTTCCTTCGGTACCGGTGACGGTATCTTTGAATTTTAGCAAGAGGCTGCCGTCTTCTAGTTCGAACACGTCTTTAGTCTTACCTGAGTATATTCTCCGCAAGGAAAGTCCCTCCCGCAGCAAAGTACACACAGCCAGTCTACCATATGCACTCCTGTGATCCAAGACTCCGTCAGAGAAACGGGTTGAAGTTTTCGAGAATTATGGTAGACTATTATTGAAGACTGAGTTAAGAATATCGAAGATTGAGGCAGAGAACGAAAGGAGAAAGCCATGCATATCGGCCAGCTGCCCAGTTCAATCCTATAACTCGGTGAGATTGGCAGGCATCCGGCTGTATTGCATGGTTGAGCTTTTCCGGTGTAAGGTTAATATGTGCAACTGGTACAGACGGCGGCTGCGGCCGCCTTTATATATTCTGCCTCGACCACGGTGTGCCCACAGTCCGAGGCATTTCAGCGATACGCCGGCTGCCATCTCACCCCCACTACAGAAGGGGGTTTTGCTGTGTTGGAAGCCATACTTCGGGTGAATAGTCTAGCCAAATCCTACGGCATCCATGATGTCTTTTCTGATGTGAGCTTTTTCCTGTATATGGGGGAAAAGGCGGCTCTGGTAGGCCCCAATGGTGTCGGTAAGTCCACGTTGCTGAGAATTCTAGCAGGGGAGGAGACTGCCGATGCCGGTACCATTACCTGGCTGCGGGAACCGCTTACCTGTCAGTATGTGCCCCAGATGCCCAAATTCGATGATGCCCCTCTGTGGGATATTCTCACTGATGAAGTCCAGCGTTTAGGGGTGCTGGCGAAGGGGACCCCGCGGGAGGCTGTCAGTCGCTTTGGGTTTACCGAGAAAGAGGTCTACATGCCGGTGTCTCAGCTCAGCGGCGGGCAAAGGACCAGATTGGTGTTGGCTAAGGCTTGGCTATGCCGTCCGGACCTTCTTCTGCTTGATGAGCCCACTAATCACCTGGATATTGATGGTCTCAGGTGGCTGGAAGAGTTTATCTTGACATACGAAGGGAGCGTCCTGATAGTCTCTCACGACCGGGCCTTTCTTGATAACGTAGTTTCTCGGGTGCTTGAGCTGAGTCCAAGACGCATTACCGAATACCGCGGCAACTACACGGCTTATCGAGAGGCTAAGGAAAAGCTTTTCCAGAGCCAAATGGCTCGGTATCAGGCGGAGCAGAAGCAAATCAGCAAGTTGGAGGCTGCCATTGAGAAGCAGATGCGGCAGTTCCACCGCAGCCACCAAGCTGCCGGCCAGCACGATTTCTATCGCAGCAAAGCAAAGAAGTTGGCCAAATCCGCCAAGGCCAAGATGAAGCGGCTGGAAAAGATGAAACAGACCGGCGCAGCTAAACCCAAAGCTGAACAGCACATATCCCTTCAGGGCTTTGAGAGTACTGACAGCGGCTGGCGTTTGATCTTAGCCGAGGACTTGGGTAAGGCGTATGACAAAGTCCTCTTTCGCAAGGCCAATTTTGCCGTCTTGCGGGGAGACAAGGTAGGCTTGATTGGCCCTAATGGTGCAGGTAAAACCACCCTCCTGCGGATGTTTCTGGGAGAAGAACAACCCACTGAAGGCTATCTTTGGATATCTCCCAGTGCTTCCATCGGTTACCTAAGCCAAGAGATGGAGGAGCTGACGGGTTCACATACCGTACTGGAAGAAGTCCTCAGCTGCCTGCCTGTCCAGACCTGGCAAGAGATAACCCGGGTTAGGACCTTGTTGGCCAAGATGCTGTTTAGGCAGGCAGATTTGGAAAAGCCCATCAGTGTCTTGAGTGTGGGAGAAAAAAAGCGGGTGGCTGTGCTCAAGCTGCTTCTATCCAGCTGCAATTTGCTTCTCTTGGACGAACCCACTGATCACCTTGACCTGCAGTCCCGGGAGAGGCTGGAGGATGCCCTGACTGATTATGCCGGCACTCTGGTGCTGGTTTCCCACGACCGATACCTCTTGCGAAAAGTATGCAATAAGATACTGGTACTGGAGGACAGAAGACTGGTGAGCTATGCCGCCGGCTTGGCTGAGTACGAAGAGAGAACTGCCAAGGGGAAGGCCGAAACAGCAAATACTAGGGGCGGCGATCTCACGCGGGAAGAGCGCCTTCTCCTGGAAACCAAGCTGGCCCAACTCTCTGCAGATCTAGCCATGATGTCTAAGGATGACCCGGGTTATTTTGAGCTGGAGAGGACCTTTCTGGAGCTGGCGAGGAGACTGCGCTGAGACGGGGCAAGAGGCTGCTCTCAGCAGCCTCTTTACCGAGGAATGCAGATTCTCTGGCCGATTTGCAGTGCATTGGGATTCACGTTGGGGTTGGCTCGTCTGAGTGCTTCTACCGTGGTTCCAAACCGCTGCGCCAAGGTGAAGAAAGTGTCGCCTGCCTGCACGCTGTAGGCAGTAGTGTTGGGCGGACATGGTCCAGGGGCTGGGGCGGGGCCGGTTCCTCTGGGAATACATATCCTCTGCCCAATCTGCAGCGCATTAGGATTGACATTGGGATTTGCTCGCCTCAGTGCTTCTACGGTAGTGCCAAACCGCTGCGCCAACCCGAAGAAAGTATCGCCTGACCTCACAGTGTAGGCTGAGGTGTTGGGCGGGCAAACTGGAGTCGGAGCTGGCGCAGGAGCTGTTGGAATGCAGAGCTGCTGGCCGACACTCAATCTGTTGGGGTCCACGGCCGGATTAGCCGCCTGCAGAGCACTTAGTGAGACTCCCTGGTTTCTGGCGATGTTGAACAGAGTATCTCCGCTCCGAACGGTATAGACTCGGCCCGGACAGGTTGTGGGCGGCTGAGTTGTTGGAACACAGATAATGCGCCCTACCTGCAGTGAATTGGGATCGAGACCTGGGTTGGCAGCTTGGATGGCCGCAACAGTGGTGTTAAAAGCCCTCGCTATCCCGAACAGAGTATCTCCTGAGCTGATGAAATATCTAACTGAACCCGGCGGGCAAGATATGCTCACAGTGTCACCTCCTAAGTTTGGTGCATCATTACTACAACCTATTCACCCTGCTCCTCAAGTGCTACCTGTCTAATCTCCCGATCACTAGCACTCTAGTCTTAAGTTTTGCAAGTTTGGGATCCCACTACTGTCCTGCAATCCTGTTCTAAGTACTGGCTGAGTGAATATGCTTCTATTGTAGTGGGGAAGGGGGCGGTGGTGTGTCCGGAAGCGGTTCAAACCCCGACCAATACGATGGGCTGCTCAAGCGGTACGCGGAAGAATACGGTCTAGATTGGCGTCTCCTTAAGCGGCAGATGTTGGCGGAGTCGGGAGGGAATCCCAGGGCGGTGTCACCCCGGGGGGCCAAAGGGCTGATGCAGTTCATGCCGGGAGCCTGGCGGGACTGGGGGGAAGGCGATCCTTTTGACCCTGAAGCCAGCATTCGAGCCGGAGCAGCTTATATGAGCTTTCTTCTAAGCAGATTTGAAGAAATTCCCGATGAACGGGAAAGATACAAGTTTGCCCTCGCGGCCTATAATGCCGGGCGTGCCAACGTCAACCGCTGTCTGGAGTATGCCCGGCAGGCCGCTGGTGCTCCCGGTTCCTTTGAAGAATGGGTAAAGGCCGGCAGGCCCCCGGGTCCTTGGCAGCAGTGGAAAGTTGCCAGGGAGTTTCTCAGCATGGTGACAGGCAGGAATGCTGCGGTTACCATACGCTACGTGGAGAAAATAATGGGGGAGGAGGAAGAATGAACATCCCTAGGCTCCTGTGGGAGGCGGCTTGCAAGTATATTTTTACTGATAGCTGCCGGACATTTCTAACCAGTGACTTTATGGCCAATATTTACATGTTCGCCGCTGTCCTGGCCCTGGGCTACGCTTGGCGGCGGTGGGCTTGGGTGCGCAAGTTGACAGAGCTCTTTGTCGAGTACTATAATTGGGTTGAAGAAAACGTGCCCCTGCCGGGCCATATAAAGCTTAGGCGGTACCTAGAAAAGCTGAACGAGGCCATCATAGAACTAAGAGGTACGCCCATGACAGACGAAGAGATCAAGATGGCGAAGCTAACTGCCGATACGCTGGCCCAAAAAGACCACTTAGCTAGGTTCTATGAATGAGCAAGCGAGGGGTTGACATGCGCCGACTGGTTTGGTAATATACTTATTGTCGATGCCAGGCGGCAAGACAGCGTGCCCCCATCGTCTAGCGGCCTAGGACACCGCCCTTTCACGGCGAAGGCACCGGTTCAAATCCGGTTGGGGGTACCAGATGTGGGGATGTAGCTCAGATGGGAGAGCGCTTGAATGGCATTCAAGAGGTCAGGGGTTCGATTCCCCTCATCTCCACCATTAGTCATCGCGGGGTGGAGCAGTCTGGTAGCTCGTCGGGCTCATAACCCGAAGGTTGCCGGTTCGAATCCGGCCCCCGCAACCATTTTTAGACAAGAGTTGGGGCGGCGTAGCTCAGGTGGTTAGAGCACACGGCTCATACCCGTGGCGTCACTGGTTCGAATCCAGTCGCCGCTACCACATACCCCACTAGCTCAGCTGGTAGAGCACCTGACTCTTAATCAGGGTGTCCAGGGTTCGAGTCCCTGGTGGGGTACCACAGCGAAGCCCCTTCGTAAGGGGCTCTTTTTTTTGTGTCCAGCATATCTGCTGAGTCGGTGGGTTAAGAAACCCTGTCGCCTAGCCAGCGGGGAAAACAATCCGTGGGCAAGAACGCCGCCGGCAGCGGTGGCTATGCTATCTGGGTGCTGCTGCAGCCACAGCAGACGGCAGCTCTGCAAAGATTGACTTCTATTCTCGCTGCTCCCATGTTAGAATCTCCTTAGGAGGCCTGGGTCCGGTGAGGGTGGATCGCCAGCGATTTCCGATGAAGACTTAGGAGTCAAGCATATGGATAATGCGCAAAAGTATAGAATATCGCTGCTTGGGGAATTTACAGATAAGCCTATAGAAAACGAGTTTTTAGCGGACAGCTTGAGTGGTTCGACAAGAATAACCGCGTACATTGCCCTTGTTTTCGGAGCAATACTGGGGCTGTTTCTCCTCAACAGCTACTTCGTCGAGGGAAACACGCCTTTGTTTCTTAAAACCACCCCAATCAGGTTGGTGTTCATCTCTACTTCAATAGCGGTTTACTTCATCGCCAAGAGAATAACTGAACACAAACATCTGGTTTATATCATAACCTTTTACCAAGGGATGATGGCCCTTATATACCTCTTGACATTGAAGCAGTATGATTCCCTCAACTACTTCAGCGTGCTAGCCCTAATGGTCATAACCCTCGCCATCTATCTTCTGCCTAACAAGGTCATCCTTTCCCAGATTATTGCTGTCATTTTCAGCATCGTGTTTTTCATTTTTCCCATCCGGAAGCTTGAGGGACTGCAGCCCCATGAGTTCTATAGGATTCTTGCATACCAGACTATACTACTTGTCTATTGCAATATAAATCACTGCTGGGCTGAAAGGACCAAGAGGAAAACCTTTATCGCCAAGAGAGAGATTTCTCGTCTATCCTCCAAGGATCCCGTAACGGGTGTATACAATCGGAAGAAGTTCGATGAAGCTCTGGATGAGTGGATAGGTTTTTCCAAGAGGTACGGGAATCCCCTTTCTTTAATCCTCCTTGATGTAGACAACTTTAAGGAAGTAAATGATACCTATGGGCATATTGTGGGCGACAGCGTACTGAAAAGCGTCGCTGCGACCGTCAGCCAATCAATTCGGGATACAGATGTATTTGCTAGATGGGGAGGGGACGAATTTGCGCTCCTTCTTCCCAATACGGACATTCGGCAAGCGGAAAAACTGGCTGAACGAATAAGGAAATGTATTAGCAGCAGCTCCTCTGACAACCCAAAGGACATAACATGCAGCTTCGGAGTAGCAGCATATGAGGAACATGACACCAAGCAATCATTGCTGCGGAAAGTGGATGATCTTCTCTTACAAGCCAAGACCAGCGGTAAAAACATAGTCATCAGTTGAAGTAATAATGCTATTCCAGCCTTACCGCAGTTCCCGATGCAGTAACCATCAGCATACCGTTGCTGGAACCAAGCACCTCGTAGTCGATATCTACTCCAACAACTGCATTGGCTCCCAGCTGTGCAGCTCTGTCACACATCTCCTGGATCGCCATCTTGCGGGCTTTAATCAGCTGATCTTCATATGCAGCACTCCGGCCGCCGATGACGTCGGTGATGCTGGCCAGAAAATCCCGGAAGATATTGGCTCCCATGATGGCCTCGCCAGCTACTATTCCGTAGTAATGGGTGATGCGCCTGCCCTCAACACTGGGTGTTGTCGTTACGATCATTTCGCAGCCTCCTCGCTCAATATATTGCAGAGTATTTCGCTGCGGGGAATAAGATTCCTTTGATAAAAGCGGTGGGCAGCGGATTGAGCCAAAGGCCGCACCGCTGCCTGCACTAAAATATGAGCATTGGGTTGTGGACCCTAGCAGTTTCGGACAGCCAGAACCTCCTTGACCAGGGAGCGGTCGCCGGTGCAGGAGATGCGGCGGGGCGCTTTTAGGAATCTCAAGTGAAAGCCCAAATCGCTGTAGAGTTCCACTATTCTGGGAGTTGCTTGATTAGACAGCACCACAGGTCCGTCGTGGGCGGCCAGCCAGTGGGCAAGCCTTACCTGATCCTCCCAGCGGAAATCCTCCTTGGAATACTGGGTGAAGGGTACATCATACGGAGGGTCTGCATAGACAAAATCCGTGGGGGTAAGCTCCAAAGTTTGAAAGTCTCCGCATCTAAATTCCCATTTGGCAACTACCTGTTGATAGGGCGTAAAATCGCTTATATAGTTAATGCGCTTGTGGCGGCCGAAGGGGACGTTGAACTCGCCGTTTTGATTGAAGCGGCACAGGCCGTTGTATCCTGTCCGGTTGAGATAGTAGAACAACTCCGCTGCTTCTTTACTGTCTTGTTGGCCCAAAGGTCCAATGAGTTCGTTAAAGCGCTTTCTATGGCGGTAGTATAAATCTTCCGTCTGCTCCATTTGGATAGTAATTATTAACCCCTTCTGCAGCCACTTGTAGAAATTAATCAGATGGGGGTTAATATCGTTAAGGAGAGCCTGGGAAGGCAATAACCCCAAAGGTACTGCAAGCCCGCCGCAGAAGGGTTCCACCAGCCTTTTCCCCTTGTGCTTAAGCCAGTACTGCTTAAGTATAGGCACCAGCCATCTCTTGCCGCCGGCCCATTTGAGAGGCGGTTTGAGCTGAACTTGGCCGCCTTTCACTGAGTTGACTGCTGGCATCTGCTTACCCTCCTATAAATTGCTTTCTCGGCAGGGAAGAATTAGTCCTCTCATTTTCCAGGGATAGTGCCATTGTGTTCATAGGAACTAGTATCGGCAGCTCCAGTCCGGTGCAGGAATTGACCCTGGGGGATATAATAGATCACTGGAAAGCTTCCATCGGTTGTAGCCGGTATTAGAAGAGGAAAGCACAGGTTTCGGAGGGGGATTTTACATTGGAGCCGATCATTATGTCGGACCTTAAGTCCGACATAAACACTGCACGCCTCCTGGTGTCACTCAGGCTGGATGAGGCTAGTGACGATGCAAACACAGTCCGCAGTCTGGCAGAAGAAGCAATGAAGGTTGCCAAGCCCAAGGCATTGTTCAAGGAAGCATTTATCGATGAAAAAGGCCATGATTATGTCGTTATCGATGGTGTGACATTTAAAAGCCGGGTGCTGCGGGTTAACCTCGATGGGGTGAACCGAGTATTTCCGTACGTAGTCACCGCAGGCAGAGAACTGGATGAGTGGTCGAATTCCGTTGACGGTATGCTGGAGCAGTACTGGGCTGACCAGATCAAGGAGTTCATACTAGGCACTGCCTATGATGACTTTGTCGCCCGGATAACCGCTGCTTATGGATTGGGCAAGACTGCGTCAATGAATCCCGGCTCTCTGGAGGACTGGCCCATCAGGGAACAGCCCAAGCTTTTTGGTCTGCTCGGCGACCCCATGCAGAGCATTGGTGTGGAGTTGACTGATAGCTGCCTGATGATTCCCGCCAAGTCCGTGTCGGGGATTCGTTTTGCCACCGAGTCCACCTATGAAAACTGTCAGCTGTGCTCCCGGAAAAACTGCCCCAACAGGCGAGCTCCCTATGATCCGCACCTTTGGGAGCAGCGGTACAAAATGAGTGAGGGCCGTGGGCAGAACTAAGAATCCTGAACAGCTCAAGTTAGTCTTGATCGACGGTTACCTGGATGAGCCGTCCTGCTTAGGAGTCCCGCCTTATATATCACCCCATGTCCGATACGCCTACGGTGCGCTGCTGGATTTGGGCATATCGGCTGACAGCATAACCTTTGCCACCATTGATCAGGTGCGGCAGAGATGGTCCTACTATCTTGATGCCGCGAGGGGTGCTGATGCAGTGATTATCATTGCCGGGGTGACTGTCCCCGGCCGTTATTTAGGCGGCAGGCCTATTTCCAAGCGTGAGATCAGCGAGCTTGGTGCAGCCGTTAAACCGGTGCCCGTGATCTTGGGAGGCCCAATCACCTTATGCGGTGAAGACATTCCCGGTGTCAGCATTACCTGTGGAGAGATTGCCGCCGTCTCCCTGCAGGAGATATTTGGAGGTCGGCCAGCCCCCGGACGCGGTGTTCCGGAGGAATGGGCAGGACGCATCGCAAGGTTTGCCGTCTTGGGAGCAGAGCTTACCACTCGTCATCCATCTTTTCCCCACATCGTCTGCGAGCTGGAGACATATCGGGGATGTCCCCGCCGGGTAAACTGCAGCTTTTGCAGTGAGGGACGGAAGCGGGTGCTGTATCAGCGGCGGGTTGAAGATATAGTGGCGGAGGTTAAGGCTCTATCCGGTCTTGGCAACCGCTATTTCCGCCTGGGATGTCAGTCGGATCTATTCCTCTATGGGGCTGAGGCTCGAGACGGCCGGCTTTATCCACAGCCGACGGTGCTGCGGGAGCTATATCAGGGAATCAGGCAGGCAGCGCCGGACCTCAAGGTTTTGCACATGGATAACGCCAATCCTGCCAGCATTATGCGGGATCCGGAATTGGGTGCAGAAGTGATCGATATCATCTGCCGGCACAACACTCCCGGTGATGTTGCAGCCTTTGGCCTAGAATCAGCGGATCCCTCGGTGCTGGCGGCAAATCGCGTTGAGACGACTCCGGAGGAGACCTTTGCTGCTGTCCGCTTGATGAACGAGATCGGCGGCCGACGGGAGCAGGGGATCCCAAAGCTTCTGCCAGGCATCAACTTGCTCCACGGACTGCAGGGAGAAACGCCGAAAACGCTGGAGATCAACCTTCAGTATCTGCATCGCCTTATGGATGAAGGACTCATGGTTCGGCGCATCAACATTCGGCAGGTACTCCCTGTTGGAGGTTACAAGCCGGTTCCCATAGATCCCCACCGCTTCCAAGCATACAAGGAGAGGGTAAATGAGGAAATCAATAAACCCATGCTGCAGCGAGTGTTCCCCAAGGGCACGCTGCTCCGTGAAGTGAGGATTGAGGAAGTCAAGGGGCAAGTGAGTTTCGGCAGGCAGCTGGGTTCCTATCCCATTCTCGTCGGCATACCCGGCGAGATACCGGTGGGCACCATTTTGGATGTAGGAATCATCGATCACGGTTACCGCTCGATAACAGGTTTACCAGTCCCATTCTACGTCAATAAGGCCAGCATTGCCCAGCTGGCTGCTATCCCAGGCATGGGACGCAAGCGAGCCACCCGAGTGTTCTTGGCTCAACCCGTCCGGGATATTCAGCACCTAGAACAGGTGCTGGAAGGTCAAGTAGACTTTTCGCCAATCGCCCGGTGGCTGGATTTTACAGTTCAGTAGGAGTGTTCTCCAGGGAGCAGTTGGATAGTCCCGGGGAGTTTAATCAGCCCAAGAATGTGAAAGACTAGTACTCGGCATGTTCTGGGAGCTGTTCAAGGAATCAGCTTGGATTGCTCCCAAATAAGTATGCCGCCGATCCGCAGACTCACGGTCGGCCCGGTATGGGGGTACACAATCTTGGTGCTGGAGAACGCTTTTGTGATCGCTGCATTGCTGGTGCTGGGAATTGGCGCACTTCGGGTGCGCCAGCTGGTTCAGCAGCCGATGCCGGTGGAAGTCACAGCAGATGCCCTCCTGGGAAGCAATGAACTTGAACAGCACGCCCGGGAGCTGGCGACCAGACACCGAGTTTCATCTGAGGGCGGCGGTGTGGGCCGGCGATTACCGGATCCAGAAGCGGCCGGCCGAGTACTGCAGATGGTCTATAACGAGCTGTCCCGGGCAGTGCGGGAGGGGTACAGCCCATCTCCTGCTGCAGAGTGGCTCTTGGACAATTTCTACGTCATCAGTGCCAATATCCGAGATCTCAAGGGAAGCATGCCGCCGGGCTATTACCGGAAACTCCCCAAGCTGGCCAGCGGCCGGATGCAGGGATATCCTCGGGTGTATGCCTTGGCCCTGGAGCTGATCTCCCACTCCGACAGCCGCATCGATGCAGAAAATATCGAAAGGTTTTTCTCAGCTTATCAATCGATTACACCTCTAACCATCGGTGAGATCTGGGCTATACCTACCTTCATCCGCATAGGATTGACGGAGAATCTAAAATACCTTGCCCTTCAGGTTCTCAGTACGCAGAGGGAAAGGCAGGAAGCCGCTAAATGGCTCAACAGCATCTTACAGGAGGCAAGAACCAGCTCTGTGGGTCTTGATGACCTGCTGACCAGCAGAGGCCGGTCTCTGCGGCGGGTCAGTGCCACCTTTGCCACTGAACTGCTCTATCGCCTGCGCAATGAGGGGACCGATGCCGCACCCTTGACTGAATGGCTGGACCAGCGTTTGGCAGCTGTCGGTACTTCTGCCGATGAGATTGTGCACCTAGAACACCAGCGGCAGTCAGCCAGGGAGATCTCTGTCCGAAACGCTATCAATAGTGTGCGGGCGCTGGCCTCTATGGACTGGACGGAATCCTTCGAACGGCTGAGTTGTGTGGAGCGCATCCTGCAGACAGACCCTGACGGCACGTATGCCACCATGGACAGCGCCAGCCGAGATATGTACCGGCATAGGGTGGAGCAAGTCGCTCGTTGCCTGGGCATTTCGGAGCTGCAGGTGGCAAGGCAGGCTGTCCAGTGTGCAAGCAGCATCCCCGCTGACAGCAAGGAGTTCTGGAAGCGCCATGTCGGCTATTACTTGATTGATGAAGGTTACGAGCTGCTGTTGAGCAAACTGGGCCAACCCGTAACTCTCAGGCGGCGCTTGCGCAGGCTCATCAGCCGGTACCGCTTTGGGCTTTACATAGGTTCCATTGTGCTGTTGACCCTTCTGATAACCACCAGGCTTTACCTGTATGTTGGGGATGAAGGCCTCTTAACCACTGCTCTCATCCTGACTGCTGCCTTGGTCTTGGCCAGCGATTTGGCAGTGCGGGCGGTGCACAGCATTATTACAGTCTTGGTACCGCCGCGGGTGCTGCCCAAGTGTGAGCTGCGTCACGGTATCCCTGAGGATCAGGCAGCGATAGTGGTCATCCCCGCTCTCCTGCCGGACAAGCGACGGGCTTACCAGCTGATTGACCGGTTGGAGGTCTACTACTTGGCCAATCAGGACAGCAACCTGTTTTTCGCGCTGCTGGGTGACTTTGCCGATGCTGCCCAGGAAGAGCTTCCAGAGGACAAGGAGATTATTGAGGCAGCCCAAGAGCGAATCAAAGAACTAAACAAGAAGTACGCAGAGGATCGGCCCATTTTCCATTTCTTCTACCGTTCCCGCTTATGGAACGAGGCGGAAGGGTGCTATATGGGCTGGGAACGAAAGCGCGGCAAGTTGGAAGAGTTTAACCGCTTGCTCAGAGGTGCCAGGGACACAACCTATTGTGTCGATGAAGTGCCTGATTACCTGCGGAATGTGCAGTATGTGATCACCTTAGATGCCGATACCGGTCTGCCCCGGGACGCGGCCCGGCGGCTTATCGGCACCCAAATGCATCCCCTTAACCGGCCGGTGCTGGACAAAACCCAGCGCCGGGTTGTGCGGGGATACGGACTGCTGCAGCCCCGGATTAACATAGTGGCAACCTCCGCTGCTCGCAGTTTGTTTACCAAGGTTTTCGCAGGAGATGGCGGTATCGATCCTTACACGACCGCTGTATCCGATGTTTACCAAGATCTTTTCGGTGAGGGGATCTATACAGGGAAAGGGATCTACCACGTAGACACTTTCAATGCTGTCCTCGGGGAAAGGCTCCCTGAAAATGCTATCCTGAGCCACGATCTCTTGGAAGGCTCATACCTGCGGGCGGGGCTGACAACCGATATAGAATTGATCGACGGCTATCCCGGCCGATACGATGCCTATGCGCTGCGCCTGCATCGGTGGGTAAGAGGCGATTGGCAGCTGCTGCCCTGGCTTTTCCGTACAGTCCCCACGGGAACCGAAGGAAAATCTGCTGAGCTCAATCCCCTATCGGCACTTTCCCGCTGGAAGATCCTGGATAATCTGCGGAGGAGCTTGGTCTCTCCTTCGCTGCTGGCCGTGATGGCCGGCGGGTTAACCGTCTTTCCCGGTTCGCCTTTCATATATCTGGGATTTGCCGGCTTAGTCGTCGTTTTCCCTTGGCTTACGCTGCTTGCCGCTAATGCCTTGGGTGTTTCTCGGGGGCGCCGTTTCCTCGGTCATGTGTGGACTATAGCGTCGGACTCGAAAAAACAAGCTTGGCAGGCCTTTCTGACTCTGACATTTCTGCCTTACCAGGCTTACTTGATGGTGGATGCCGCGGTGCGAACTATCGTCAGAGTGCGTTTTACCCGCCGCCATCTCCTAGAGTGGGTAACTGCGGCCGACTTGGAGGAGCGGTTGTCTTCAGGGTGGTACGGTTACTGGCTGCGAATGCTGCCTGCTCAAGTGTGGGCTGTTGCCTTGCTGGCGGCAGTTGGGTATATGAGGCCGGAGAATGTGCTTTTAGCCGCGCCCCTGACTGTCTTGTGGCTGCTATCCCCTTGGATAGCCGCTGCTGTCAGCCGACCCATCGAAGATCCCACGGCTTCAATTACAGCAGAGGATCGAACACAGCTGCGGCTCTATGCCCGTCAGATTTGGCGCTACTTTGAGGACTTCGTGGGTGAAGGGGATAACTGGCTGCCGCCGGATCATTATCAGGAGGCGCCCAAGACATCCCTCGCCCATCGTACGTCGCCCACTAATATTGGCCTTTACCTTTTGTCTATCTTGGCGGCACGGGATCTGGGATACATCGGCACGCGAGAAATGCTGGACCGGGTGGCCCGCTGCATCGGCACCATTGAGAAACTGGAGACATGGCACGGCCATCTCTACAATTGGTACGATACCCGGAACCTCAGGCCCTTGCGGCCCTATTACGTCTCCACAGTAGACAGCGGCAACCTGATAGGCTATCTGATTGCCCTCCGGCAGGGACTGCTGGAAAGCTTGACCGACCCGCTGCTGGACCTTGGCCGCATGCGAGCGGGTCTGACGGATACCTTCACGCTGATGAGCCGCGAAGTGAGGGGGGATACAAACCCTTCGGCGGCGATGGCCCAGTTCTCTAGAGAATCGGAAGTCGTTCATGAAACCGACAGCACACAGCTTCCCACCGCTGTCAGAGCTTACACAGCGCTGAAAAATCTAGAGGGCAAACTCAGTCACTTGATCAGGAGCGAACGGGCTGAAAAGCAGAGCGACCGTTCCCGGCAGTCCTGGACTATGCGGCTGACGGATATGATCGGGGCATATTGCCGCGAAATAGAAGCAGCGTTTCCTTGGGTAGTGCTCTTTACAGCAGAACCGTTGATGTCTGAAGATACCCTAGGTGCAGAGCTTTATAGCCGTTGGCGGTCGTTTCTGCGGCTCTTAGATACCAAATCATCGCTGCTGGAGCTGCCCGGCTTGTACAAGAGGGCCCTGGAGGAACTGGGGCAGTTGGCTGTGCTGGTACAAGGGGCAGGAAGGGAGGACAAAGTCGAGATCACCAGTTGGCTGGAGCGGTTCCGCTGTGCGTTGGTCCAATCCATGGAAAATGCAGCCAACTGGACGAAAGAGTGTTATCAACTGGCGGATACCATCCAGGAGCTCATCGAAGCCGCCGATTTTCGGCAGCTTTATGACGAAAAACGGCAGCTGTTTTCCATAGGCTACAGCCTCGATGAAGAGCGGCTTACAAGGTCGCATTATGACCTATTGGCATCTGAAGCCCGTCAGGCCAGCTTTGTGGCCATCGCTAAAGGGGATGTACCGCAAAAGCACTGGTTTCAGCTGGGAAGGTCCATGGTTCGGGCCGGGGAAAGCCGCACCCTTGTCTCTTGGAGCGGCACCATGTTTGAGTACCTTATGCCTCTTTTGATCATGCACTGTTATCCCAACACACTGCTGGCAGAGGCCTGCAGTGCAGCCGTGAAGGAACAGATGACCTACGGCCGAAGACACAAGGTGCCTTGGGGTATATCTGAGTGCGGCTTCAGTGCCCTGAATGTACAGCTGCATTATCAGTATCAAGCTTTTGGCGTGCCCAGCCTAGGGCTGAAGAGGGGCTTGGCCCAAGATCTGGTGGTTGCGCCTTACGCAACCTTCTTGGCCCTGATGGTCTATCCCGCAGCATCCTGCGAAAACCTCAAGCGGCTGGCGGAGCAGGGCCTTGAGGGCAAATACGGAATGTATGAAGCCATTGATTTTACCCCAGATCGGGTCTCCCGAGGTCAAAGCGGCAGCATTGTGCGGATGTACATGGCCCATCATTTGGGCATGAGTTTATTGGCGCTTGTCAATTGCTTGGAGGATAATATCATGAGGCGGCGCTTCCACAGCGATCCGTATGTGCAGGCAACGGACTTGCTGCTGCAGGAGCGGCTTCCCAGGCATCTGTCGGTCGTGGAACGCAAGGACGATACCGCCGTACCAGCTGCAACCAGGGATACGGGGCCTTTGGTCGTACGCCGATTCGGATTGTCGGACCTCGAGGAAATGGATGTTTTTCTAACCTCCAACGGAGCCTATTCTGTCATGCTCACGACAGCGGGGTCGGGATACAGTCGCTGGGAAGGCATTGCCTTGAACCGCTGGCGCCGGGACGGCACCACCGACCGATGGGGGATGTTTTTCTACATCAAAGATCTCAAAAGCAATCGCCTCTGGTCCGCAGCTTATCAGCCTACCTTAACAAGACCAGAGGCCTATGAAGTGGAATTTGCCGACGATCGGGCGGAATATCTTCGCTGGGATGACGGCATCAAGACCAGGATGGAGGTCACAGTCTCTTCGGAGCACAATGCCGAGGTGCGGAGGATATCCTTGACCAATCAGAGCCAGGAGTCTCGGCTTCTTGAGGTGACCAGCTTCTTTGAAGTCGTGCTGGATGTTGACGCCGCCGATCTGGCTCACCCGGCCTTCAGCAACCTCTTTGTCCAAACCGAGTTTCTCCCCGACTATGATGCTTTGCTGGCTTACCGAAGACCCCGGCATGAGCACCAGCAGGGTCTGTATTTGGTTCATACGGTAGCGGTGGAAAGCAATACTGTCGGAGAACTGGAATATGAAACCGACCGGTTGAGGTTTATCGGCAGAGGGAGGGACCTGTCCAGACCTGAGGCTGCAGACAGGCGCCTATCCGGCCGCGTAGGGGCGGTGCTGGATCCGTGCATGAGCCTGCGGCGCCGCATCCGGATCCCGCCGGGCAAGACTGTACGGTTGATATATTCCACTGCCGTTGCCAGAACCCGAGAAGAAGCTGTAAACCTAGCCAAAGCTTACCACGAGATAGGTGCGTCCTATCGAGCCTTTGCTCTGGCTTGGGCTCGAAGCCAAGTGGAGCTGAGATATCTGAACCTATCCATGGCAGAAGCCCATCTCTTTCAGACCATGGCAGCCTCTTTGGTTTTCAGTGACCAAAGGGAACTGATGCAGCGCAGGGAACAGATTGCCAGAAACACGCTGGGACAGGAGAGGCTCTGGGCCCAGGGTATATCCGGAGAAATTCCCATCATGGTAGTTAAGGTTCGGTCTCAGAAAGATGAGGAGACTGTAAGGCAGGCCCTGTTGGCCCATGAGTACTGGCGGATGAAGGGTTTTGCAGCGGATCTGGTGATCATCAATGAAGAAGCCGGCGGATACGCTCAGTATGTGCAGGAGCTTGTACGGCGGCTAATTGCCGGCTGCCACGGCCAGGCCAAAGAGAACCGCCCTGGTGGGATTTTCCTCAAGCAAGCAAGTCACTTAACGCCAGAAGAGCTTAGACTACTGGAGGCAGCAGCCGGGCTGGTGATTGGGGCCGGTATCGGCTCCTTGGCGGAAAAAGCCGGGCAGCGTCCCCATCGCCTGGTCAGCGTGTCTCGCAGGGGTCTATTGGCCCGGCGCCGGCCTTCGGAACTGCTGGCCAACTTCCAAGAGGGAATCGGCGGAGTTCGTCCTGTCTCCAGACAGTCCGAGGCTCCAGAACCGGCTCTGCCTGATGGCGATGGAGCTTGGGAAGAAGTTGTTCAGGACAGCGCTCTTACTCCTTTGTCCGCAGGAGATGAGCTTAAGGAATACGAGGAGCAGCTTGTCTTTTTCAACGGTTTCGGTGGCTTCACTGCCGAGGGAAGTGAATATGTGATTTTGCTGCGGGATGGTGTGATATCACCGGCGCCGTGGATCAATGTGGTCAGCAATCCCAATGCCGGATTTCTAATCTCTGAATCTGGCGCGGGCTATACCTGGACCGAGAACAGCAGGGAGAACAAGCTGACTCCATGGTCTAACGATCCGGTACTGGATCCCCCCGGTGAAGCGGTATATCTGCAGGATTTGGACACCGGCGACCTGTGGTCTCCAACTGCTTCACCCATTAGGGAGCGGGAACCGTATGTCGCTGTCCACGGGCAGGGGTATTCAAGGTTTGTACACGACAGCCACGGCATTGAGCAGACCCTCTTGACGTTTGTACCTCTGCGGGATCCAGTCAAGATTTATAGGCTGAAATTGAAAAACCGCAGTGATGCTGTCCGTAGGATCGCCGTTGGTTTCTACTGTGAGGTGACCCTGGGGGTCCACAGGCAGATCACCCAGCAGCATATTGTCACCGGTTTTGACGAGGTAAGTAGGGCGGTTCTTGCCCGCTGCTCGTTTCGAGACAGCATCTACAGTCACAGAACCGCTTTTGCTGCTGCATCCCTAAAGGATTTCACGTTTACGGGAGACAGATTGGAGTTTATAGGCCGCCACGGAACGCTGAGACTGCCTGCAGGCATGGCTGCCCCGGCATTGTCGGGACAAGTGGGAGCAGGTTTAGATCCGTGTCTCGCTATCAAAGGCAGTTTGGAGCTGCAGCCGGGAGAGGAGGCAGACGTAGTCTTCCTCCTGGGAGAGGCAGACAACCTAGATGATGTCAGAGAGCTGGTGAGTCTTTATACTTCGCCTGCCCGAGCAGACCAGGCCTTGGAGGAGGTGCGGTCCTGGTGGGATGAGACGTTGAGTACCGTCCAAGTGGACACTCCCAACCGCGGCTTGAATTTCATGGTCAATCGGTGGCTCCTTTACCAAAATTTGGCCTGCCGCATGTGGGGGAGATCCGCCTTCTACCAGGCAGGAGGGGCTTACGGTTTCAGGGACCAGCTCCAGGATTGCATGGCCCTTCTCCTTGCCCGGCCGGAGATTGCCCGTGCCCATATCTTAAAGGCGGCGGCCCAGCAATATGTGGAAGGAGATGTCCAGCACTGGTGGCACCCGGGTTCCAACAAAGGAATCCGCACCAGGTTTGCCGATGACCTCCTTTGGCTGCCCTTGGTTACTGCCAAGTATGTGGAGGTGACTGGAGATACTTCCATTTGGCAGGAAGAAGTAGGCTTCTTGGAGGATGAACCCCTGCGGCCGGAAGAACAAGAGCGTTTCGGTGTTCCTCGTCGGTCGCGGGAAACCGCCAGCATACTCGAGCATTGTTACCGGGCTATTGACCGCAGCCTGCGGTTTGGGGAACACGGCTTGCCTCTTATGGGGTCTGGTGACTGGAACGACGGCATGAATAGAGTGGGCTGGCAGGGCAGCGGAGAAAGCGTGTGGATGGGCTGGTTCCTCTACACCATCCTAACCAAGTTTGCGCCCATTGCCGAAGCCCATGGTGACAGCGAAAGGGCCCGCCGGTACAGCCGGGAAGCGAAGCGCTTAGCACGGGCCATCGATGAATCTGCCTGGGATGGTGAATGGTACCGCCGTGCCTATTTCGATGACGGGACCCCTCTGGGTTCTGCCAGCAATGAGGAATGCCGGATCGATTCCATCAGCCAGTCGTGGGCGGTGATCTCTGGGGCGGCAGATCCTGATCGGGCCCAGGAAGCGATGCGTGCGGTGGGAGATTATCTGGTGCGGAAAGAAGACAAGCTTATACTGCTGCTGACCCCTGCCTTTGACAAGATGAATCCCGATCCCGGGTATATCCGGTCTTATGTGCCCGGCGTACGGGAAAACGGCGGCCAGTACACCCATGCAGCCATGTGGGTGATCATGGCTGCAGCCATGCTTGGTCAGGGAGACAGGGCTCTGGAGCTTTTTGACCTAGTCAATCCCATCTACCATGCCCTGAATTGCGATGATGCCCTGCTTTATCGGGTGGAACCATACGTGGTGGCCGCAGATGTGGCCGCAGTCTCCCCCAATACAGGCCGCGGAGGTTGGACCTGGTATACTGGAGCAGCCGGCTGGATGTATCAAGTGGCGGTGGAATGGATATTAGGGCTCAAGGTGAGGGGCAACCATTTCACAGTAGAACCCTGTATACCCAAGAGCTGGGACCAATTCAGGATGGCTTATCGATATAAGTCCACGATCTACGAAATTGCCGTAATGAATCCCGAAGGTGTTGAGTCGGGTGTGACTGAAGTTCGCCTAGACGGCTCTTCCCTCGCAGAAAAGCTCGTCCCCTTGCGGGATGACGGCGGCCGCCACCGGGTGACTGTGATCATGGGCAACAAGACCGCCGGTCAATTAGAGGAAAGTACCGACGTCGATGACTTTGTCCCGGTACCCTGAGTCGGACGTGGCTGTTTGCCGCCGTACGGTTACCAGAAGGTAGACAGGGGAGTAAGTGTGCCCGGTTAGCAGGAAATCTGCTGCCCAGCAGGAAGATTGCAACTGACAGATTTAGCCGGTTTGCAACATAGGATGGGGGAGAGTGACTTAATGGAATACCTGCTGGGCTTAGATATAGGGACGACCCACCTTAAGGCCGGGCTTTTCACAGTTAAGGGAGAAGCAGCAGCTGTAAAACTGACAGATACGCCCACCCGGGATCTCGGAGGAGGCCGAGCTGTTTACGAACCGGAAGAGCTTTGGGGTAAGGTTGCCGGCTTGCTGCGGGAAATCACGGGTATGCTGGAGCCGAACGATAAAATCCTATCCATCGGGATAGCCAGCATGGGAGAGGCAGGACTGCTGCTGGATGATGAAGGCAAGCCTCTTACCCCAATTATTGCCTGGTATGATTCTCGGGGCAAAGAAGCGGCTGGCTGGATAGAATCTTTTGGCGCCAGCCGTATTCTTGGACTTACCGGTCTTTCGCCGGACTACATCTATTCCCTCATGAAGCTGCTGTGGCTCAAGACCCATGAACCAGAGACCTTTTCCAAGGCTAAGAAATGGCTGTGCATGATGGATTATATTATCTACCGACTGACGGGTGAGTTTGCCACAGACTATTCCATTGCTACCCGCACCATGCTGTTTGATATCAACCGCAGAGTCTGGTCTGCCGAGATCGCCGAAGCGGCAGGCTTGGATCTGAACCTGATGCCTGAAGCGTATCCCGGAGGAACAGTGGTCGGTCAAGTTACAGAGGCGGCTTCTCAGACCACCGGTTTAGAGCGGGGTGTGCCTGTATGTACCGGCGGTCATGACCACCTTTGCGGTGCCTTTGCTGTAGGTGTCTTTGAGCCCGGCAAGGTGCTGGATTCCATGGGGACCGCGGAAAGCTTGGTTGCCGCCTACTCGAGAATTCCCCGTTTGACACCCGATGTCATAAAAGGATTTGGCGTAGGATGCCATGTGGTGGGGAATGCGTATTATCTTCTGGGGGGCATACATGCCTCAGGGCTTTGTGTAGAGTGGTTTAGGCGAGAGTTCAGCAGTTTTGAACAGTCCTTAGCCCAGGCAAGAGGTGTCAGCATCTACGACATCCTGGTAGAAGAGGCATCAAAATCGCCGGCAGGTGCCCAGGGCTTGATGTTTGTTCCCTATCTGCGGGGGCCTGGACCTGCTGATACCAATCCCTACAGCCGGGCAGCCTTTTTGGGTATTGGGGAATACCACGAAAGAAGGGATCATCTGCGGGCCATCCTGGAAGGGCTGGCCTGCGAATTTGCCTATACTCTGCAGAGTTCCCGGGATATTTTAGGCCTTGAAGTCTCCAAAATTCAAGCCATCGGCGGCGGGACCAAGAATCAACTATGGATGGAGATTAAGGCGGCGGTTCTCAATCTGCCCATCGAAGTACCGGCTGTGCAGGAGTCCACCCTGTTGGGAGCCGCACTGTTGGGAGGTCTTGGTGCAGGGGTATATCGGGATGAACATGAGGCCTTATCCGAGACCTATCGGGTGCTGCGCACCTACGAGCCCGATCCCAAACTGGTTAGAGCGTATGCAGACCTTTACGCAGCCTACTGTCGGATCCTGCCCTTGGCAGGCGAGATTAGCCGCATAATCGCAAACTTGCATTCGTAAAACTGCGGGAAAAGAGAAGGGGGATGATGCTGACTTGAGTCAGCACTATCCCCCTTTGCTGCCCTCCTTCTTGTTCGTTCATCACTGCAGTACGTCAGGGTATGGGAACTGCCCTAAGTAACTGCTGAACTGCTGCTGAGCCTGCTGCAGCTTCTGCTGCTCTACACCTTCAAGCTTATACCAACCTCGCTGGAACATAGCAAGGAAAGCATCTCTGGCAGCTTTGTGGGTATCGCACAGGATATTCTCTACATCGTTGTACAGAGCGGGATAACTGGCCTCCCGGGCAAATACGTTGAAGTTGTCCGTCAAGTACTTTTCTGTGGCCAATACATCATTGAGTATATCCCGGTCATTTATCTGGGGGCCCTTCACTTTAGGTACAGTTCCAGACTGGGGATTCTGAATTGTCTTGTTGTCCTGCGGCACGGTGTCACCTCCCTGTACTACTGTGATATTCTCTGACCAGTTATGGCTTTAGACGGATCTAGATGACTCAGCAGTCTCTGATAGTGATTCTGGTGCATTCTGCTCAGCCGTTCGCATATGTCCTTAACGGCCTTTTCCTGAGCCATCTGCGCGTACATTCCAAACTTCTTGGCTGCCAGCAGCTCCCAGGACAGGGCATCTTGGATATAACTCAGGTCTTTGGTGGTCACGATTTCCGGGGGCTGCTGCATGACGCCCACTTGTGTACCGGTACCTGTCTGCAACTGCACTTTTCTTTGACCTCCCTTCGTTTATCCACTACACCGGTTATTATGACCACCTTCAGGCCAAACAATCCCTCAAAACCTTGCCCAGTAAAACTGACTTCGGTGCTTGGCGCTTGACCGACTGCTGCCTTCTTGCCTAGACTACCTGGAGCTTGTGTTGTAGAATAAGCACAGATCACCACAAGCCGCAGGGAAATGGAGCTGGAGCAGATGATCACCAGACAAACATGGATCAATGGGTTGAAAAACGGCATCGAAACCATTTGGGAACTGGCCAAAGTAGTTGTTCCTGTAACCCTAGCAGTTACTGTGCTGAAGGAAACCGGTTGGCTGGGCCTTCTGGCAGGTCGGCTGGAACCTTTGATGTCCCTTTTGGGGCTGCCTGGAGAAGCGGCATTGGCTGTAGTGATAGGGTATTTCCTGAACATCTACAGCGCCATTGCTGTCATTCTCGCACTGGACTTGACTGCCCAACAGATTACCGTGCTGGCCGTTATGCTCGGTATTTGTCACAATCTGTTAGTAGAAGGGGCCGTAACCGCCAAGACAGGTGTCAAACCGCTGCCCCTAGCTTTGCTCCGCATCGGCGTTTCCATTTTGGCAGGCCTGGGAGTCAATTGGGCGTTCTGACGCAGATCATGAAAATTCAAGGATAGGACCTGGGAGGGGAAGGGATGGGCTTTTTCTTCATTGACACAGTCCTCGACGGCCTTCAAGCCGGATTTATGGGTCTGAAAAACATCGCTGTTGTAGTGCTGCCTCTGATGGTCGCCGTTGAACTGGCCAAGGACAGCGGTTTGATGGAATGGGCTACCGGGAAACTGCAATCATTGGCGGTTCTGCTTCAAATTTCCAAGGAATCCCTGCTGCCTTTGGTAGTGGGATTGTTTGCCGGTCTTGCCTTCGGTTCAGGAATTCTCATTAACGCCTCTAAAGAGGCACAGCTTTCCAAGAAGGATCGCTATATAGTAGCGGTTTTCTTGAGCCTTTGCCACTCTGTTTTCGAGGATACTCTGCTTCTTACCGCTGTCGGGGCAAGTCTACCTTGGCTTCTGGGCAGCAGGATTCTCTTGGCAGTGATTGGGTCTATGCTGGCGGCTCGCTTTTTCCCTGAGCCAGCTCTTGGTGTGCAGAACAAACCGGCAGAGCAGGGACGGGTGTGATTTTTGGCAGGAACCTATCCGCGGAGGCGGAAAAGAAGAAGTAAACAGCCGCGGCGGCACCGCCGATGGCTAACTGGACGAGAATAACGGGAATGCGGTAAGGAGGGCGAGCTATGCGGCGCTTAGACTTAAGCGGCGTCTGGCAGTTAAGCCAGCTGGGGTCTGAGGAGAGCATACCAGCGCAGGTGCCCGGAGACAACTACAGTGCTCTTTTGGAGGCAGGCAAGATCCCGGACCCCTATTGGGGAGACAATGAGCTGGCGGTTCAGTGGGTTGGGCAAACGGATTGGGTGTATTCCCGGCGATTCACTATCGATGAGGATATTCTGGCCGAAACCTCGGTTTTTCTCAGCTGCGAAGGCTTAGATACCATCGCTGACATCTATATAAACGGCCAGCATGTGGGCTCGACAGACAACATGTTCCGCCGCTACAGGTTTGAAGTGAAGGAGTACTGCAGGCTGGGTGATAACGAGATCCAAATCGTCATCCATTCGCCGGTGAAGACCGCTGTTGAACGCAGCGGAAAACTGCCGTATGAAATCCCCCACAGTCAATTTCCTATCCAAGCGCCCCACGTCAATCTGGTTCGGAAGACGGCCTGTCACGGAGGTTGGGATTGGGGACCGTGTTTGATGGTATCCGGCATCTACGGTCACATCTACATAGGTGCCACCTCCTTGGGGCGGATAGAGTATGTGTATACTGCCCAGAGCCACGGGGATGGGATGTGCAAGGTAGAGGTTACAGCTGAAGTCATATCTCCTGAGGGCGGTGAGACAGAGCTGCAGGTGACCTTGGGAGATATTCATCAGCGGAAGCCGGTGGTACTTAATCCGGGGATGAACATAGTGTCAACTGAGCTTACAGTGGTCAATCCCCAGCTGTGGTGGCCCAACGGCAGCGGTAGTCAGCACCTCTATGACCTAACAGTTGCCATCGCCGGCGATGAGGTGAGAAAAAGGTTGGGACTGCGGAAACTAGAGGTCGTCACGGAGGAGGATGATATCGGGCTGTCCTTCAAGATCAGGGTCAACGGCGTAGACATTTTCTGCAAAGGGGCCAACTGGATACCGGCCGATGCCCTTCCCCAGCGGCAGACCCGGGAGAGGCTGGATGAGCTCTTAAGCAGTGCTGCCGCTGCTCATATGAATATGCTCCGGGTGTGGGGAGGCGGGCAGTACGAGTCCGATGACTTTTACGAGCTGTGCGACGAGAAAGGTATCATGATCTGGCACGACTTTATGTTCTCCTGTGCCCTGTATCCAGCTACAAAGGAGTTTCTGGCCAACGTTCGCGAAGAGGTTATCCACCAGGTAAAGCGCCTGCGGGACCACGCTTGCATTGCCCTCTGGTGCGGCAACAACGAGTGCTTGGGGGCATTGAACTGGTTTGAAGTCTCTCGCCGCAATCGGGATCGGTACCTGGTTGACTATGACCGACTGTACGAAGGGACCATCGGTAGGGCGGTCGACGAAGCTGATCCTACCCGTTTGTACTGGCCAAGCTCGCCTTGCGGCGGCCGTGGAGATTACTCAGATAACTGGCACGAGGACTCCCGGGGCGATATGCACTACTGGACCGTGTGGCATGAAAATGCCTCCTTTGATGCCTATTTCGATGTAGTTCCCCGATTTTGTTCAGAGTTTGGCTATCAGTCATTTCCCTCTCTAGAGACTATCGCTTCTTTTGCGCCGCCGGACCAGTTCAACCCCACCGCGCCCTTTATGGAACACCATCAGCGCCATCCTGGAGGCAACTCCAGGATCGTGGAAATGATGACCAGGTATTTTAGGGTACCGGAGGGCTTTGAGAACTTCATTTTCTTAAGTCAAGTGCAGCAGGGGCTGGCCATGAAGACGGGAGTTGAATATTGGCGGCACCTGCAGCCCATCTGCATGGGGACTTTGTACTGGCAGCTCAATGACGTGTGGCCTGTTTGCTCGTGGTCGTCGCTGGAATACAGCGGCCGGTGGAAACTCCTGCACTACTTGGCTAAGCGGTTCTACGCACCGGTGATTGTAACTGCTTTTCAGAACAAGGAAGACGAGCTGGAGATCTGGGTGGTCAACGACCAACACCGGGAGCAGACAGTCACTGTGACCCTGCAGATATGGGATTTTGCCGGCCAGATCCGCAAAGAGGAGCAATACACGGGGGCAGCTGCTGCAGGCGGGGCAGTACTTCTGGCAAAGCGACCCCTTGCAGACCTGGCTCCTAAGCCCCATGAGGTTTTTGCCTTCCTTGAACTGACTGGGGATGGTGTATACCATTACAACGACCACTTCTTCACAGAATATAAGAAGTGCCATCTGCCCGATGTCAGTATAAAGGCAGCCGTAAAGGAGGTCGATGGGGGGTATCAGGTGGAAGTGGCCAGCGATATGCCCGCATTCTTCGTAAGCCTTGAAGCTCGGGGAATCCGGGGAGAGTTTGATGACAACTGCTTCACTTTACTTCCCGGCAAACCGAGGACACTGGTGTTTACTGCAAAAGACGCTGTCAGCCTTGAGCAATTTCAGAACTCCTTGAAGCTGTACCATCTGCGCGCAACCTATAGATGAAGCAGTTTTTATGAGGTGCAAAGCGGTCTTCGGGGTAAATATATGCTTGGAGAGTAGGTCCTGAGGATGAAAGGGGGCAGTAGAACAGTATGAACAGGCAGGTAGGAAGGGTTGGCTTCGCGGTATTGATTATCGGTTTGCTTATAGGGTCAGCGGCTTGGGCGGCATCGCCGGAGACGATTATCAGTCAGAGCATAACAGCCCTGCAGGACATGGCTGTTGAGCCCGATGCAGGCACCATGGTCAGCCTTTTAAAGGAGGCTCGGGGTGTTGCCATCTTCCCATCGGTGGTGAAGGCCGGGATTTTCCTAGGGGGCAAATACGGAGAGGGCCTGGTGCTGCAGCGGGATCCGGCGACCGGCAGCTGGTGCGGCCCCAGCTTTATCTCAATGAAAGGGGTCTCTTACGGGCTGCAGTTTGGCGTCCAGTCAACGGCTCTGGTGCTGGTTATCAACAATGATGAGGGGATGGAGCGCTTCAGAGGTTCCCAAGAATTCACCCTGGGAGGAGACATCGGCATAGCCGCTGGTCCCATCGGCCGTCAGGCGGGGGCTAGTACCGACGTACAGCTAAAATCTGCAATTTACAGCTATTCCATGAGCAAGGGACTCTTTGCCGGTTTTTCACTGGAAGGAGCGATCATCGAGACTGATCACGATGCCAATAGAACCTACTGGGGAAGGGCAGTACTGCCCGAGGATATTCTCGCAACCCCCGCTGCAGGCTCCAAGATACAGCCCTTGATAGATGAACTGGAGCGGCTGATGGCACAAAGCTAGTGAAATCCGGTGGCCTTTTGCCCCTCAATGGATGTAGATTGGGGCGGGTGTTCAAATCAACAGCGGTATTGGAAAGGGCCTGGAAATCCAGGCCCTTTCCAGCAACAAGGCCAAAATGGCCGCTTGCTCTCCTTGTACCTATTCTCCTGCCAGTTATTCAGCTACCAATCCCAGTTCCCGCAGTGCATGGTAAATACCGTCATCATCATTGCTCTTGGTCACCAAGTCGGCAACTTCCCGGACTTGGGGCATAGCATTGCCCATGGCGACACCGACGCCAGCCATGGCCACGATCTCGCTGTCGTTTTCGCCGTCGCCGAAGGCAATCAGGTTCTCTAGAGACACATCCAGCATTTCAGCTACCTGCTTAACAGCTCTGCCTTTGGAAACCAGCTGGTCCACGATCTCGCAGTAGGTGGGTTTAGAAAAACTCACGTATACAGGCAGATCTTGGGCATCGATCCAATGGCGGTAAGAGGCAATTTCTTCCGCGTCGCCCATAATCAGCACTTTATGAGCTTCGGGCATGGAATGGCCCAACAGATCTTCTACCATTCTGGGTTGGAAATTCACTATTGCTGCTTCCTGTTCAGACCACTTGCTGGATGCCTCTACAAACCACTCCCAGCCAGACATTAGATTGGCGTGAAGGTTGCGCCTGCGGGCTTCTTCGATCACCTTTTTGACTGCATCCCGGTTCATGGGCGTCTCCCGGAGGATCTTATTCCTTGTTACGATAATGGCCCCGTTGAGGGCGATGGAAATAGTGCTGTCAATGCCTAGGCGGTCTGCGATGGCAACAACGCTTCTGGGGGGCCTTGCTGTGGCCAGCACGATGTGGTGGCCATCTGCAGCAACCGCGGCTAGGGCCTGCTTGGTCGAAGGAAGAATGGTATGGGAGCTGGTGAGCAGCGTGCCGTCCACATCGAAGACCAGTAGCTTCCGCTTATTGTCCACTGGGTTACCTCCTTCTCGATGCTGAAGCCTATATACCTTTCTGGATGGCGGGCCGCCGGTCCTGCTTCCCCACCGAGGCTGCGGCGGGAATCTGGAACCATCCATCAAGGGCCCTCATAGTGTATAAGCAAGGAGTTCTGAAGGCGGAAGGGCGTTTTGCTGCCGGTATTATACCCTTTCGGCGGTGACGGCCAAACCAGCGGCTCTTAGGTGAGGTGTCAGACTAATGGCGGGACAATATTCGCTAGCTGACTTGCCCGTTGGCAGTATAGGGATGATTATCGAGGTCCAGGCAGCGGGGAACACCAAGAGGCGGCTGCTGGATTTGGGATTCGTACCCGACACCGTGGTGAAGGTGCTTCGCCGGAGTCCTACGGGTGATCCGGTTGCCTATCAGTTGAGGGGAGCGGTCATAGCGCTGAGGAAAGAAAACAGCCGGGATATACTGGTTAGACCCCTATGAGTGCCGATGTGGGAGGAGAGGAAATGAGGCAGTACTGCTGGCCTTCCGAAACTAGGGGGATATCTGCAGACTATGTTGCGGCGTTAGCTGGCAATCCCAACACCGGCAAGAGTACTGTTTTCAACGCCTTGACAGGACTAAACCAGCATACCGGCAACTGGCCCGGCAAGACTGTGCTTCAAGCCCAGGGATACTATCGGCATAGAGGTAAAACCGCGCTGGTTGTTGACCTGCCTGGGACGTATTCCCTGTCCGCTCGCTCCCCCGAAGAGGAAGTGGCCAGGGACTTTATTTGTTTTGGACAGCCCGATGTGATCGTAGTGATGACCGATGCCACATGCCTGGAGCGCAACCTCAATTTGGTGCTACAGATTCTAGAAATCACTTCTAAGGTTGTGGTTTGCCTGAACCTCATGGATGAGGCGGAGAGAAAAGGTATGAAGCTGGATGTAGACCGGTTGGCCGATGAACTAGGTGTTCCTGTGGTGCCTACTGCTGCCCACACCGGTAGGGGCATTCCACAGCTGAAAGAATCTATTCATTCGGTGGCACTGGGGGAAGTCCTCCCTCAGCCTAAACCAGTAGCTTACAGCAGGCAGTTGGAAGAAGCGGTCCGGGAACTGGAGAAAGGACTGCAGGCCGTCTATACCAACGGCCTCAGCAGGCGGTGGGTAGCTTTGCGCTTGCTGGAAGGAGATTACTCTGTAATCTCAGCTATCCGCCGGTACACTGCGGCTGAGGGCAAACAGGGGGATTAACGGTGGGCATGGGTACAGCATTGAACTTCGATGAGCTTAAGGCGCGGGGACAGAAACTGAGAGAGAGACTGGGCACGGAGACACAGATTCAAGAGGAAATAGTAACATCAATTTTCCGAAGAGCGGAAGCCATAGCATCAAGGGTGACATCCCAGTCTGAGACGCGGAGTAAGGATTGGAGCAAAGTTGTCGATGATCTGCTCACCTCCAGGATCGTAGGCTTTCCGCTGATGCTGCTGTTTTTGGCGAGCATCTTGTGGCTGACTATTTCAGGAGCTAATTATCCTTCCAATGCTTTGGCGGCTTTGTTTTCCGCGGTGGAAGACCGGCTGACACTCCTGCTTCTGCACTGGGAAGTTCCCGCATGGTTCCACGGTTTAGCAGTCTTAGGGACATTTAGGTGCCTAGCTTGGGTAATTTCAGTGATGCTTCCCCCGATGGCCATCTTTTTCCCCATGTTTACTCTGCTGGAAGATTTAGGTTATCTCCCTCGGGTCGCCTTTAACCTGGACAGCATCTTTCAGCGGTCCGGTGCCCATGGGAAACAGGCATTGACCATGGCAATGGGATTCGGCTGCAACGCAGTGGGAGTTATGGCTGCCCGGATTATCGATTCGCCCAGGGAACGGCTGATTGCCATTCTGACCAATAATTTCATCCCTTGCAACGGCCGTTTTCCCTTACTTATCTCTTTGGCTGCCCTCTTCTTGAGAGTGGGGCAGATGAAGTACGGCACTGCCCTCGCCTCCCTAAGTGTTGCGGGTATGGTTCTACTGGGCGTATGTATGACCTTTATAGTCTCCTTTATCCTCTCCCGTACGCTGCTTAAGGGCGTGTCTTCATTTTTTGCACTGGAGCTTCCGCCCTATCGGCGGCCCCAAGTGCTGCAGGTGCTAATTCGGTCCGTTCTTGATCGGATCCTCTTTGTCCTGTGGCGGGCTGTTAAGGTGGCAGCACCTGCCGGAGCACTGGTTTGGGTCTTGGCCAATGTTAATGTGAACGGCATGAGTATTATCGACCATTTGGCGGGTTGCCTTGACCCCGTCGGCCGCCTCATGGGTTTAGACGGGTTTATCCTGCTGGCTTTCATCTTGGGTTTGCCGGCGAACGAGATAGTGATCCCTGCTCTATTGATGAGCTATTTGGGGACAGGAGCTTTGGTAGAGATAGAAAGTCTAACAGCGATGAGAGAGCTGCTCTTGGCCCGGGGGTGGAATTGGCTTACGGCTCTCAATGTTATGGTATTTTCCGTGCTCCACTTCCCGTGCGGAACTACACTGCTTACCATTCGGCATGAAACCGGCGGGTGGAAGTGGGCTTTCCTTGCTGTTTTGCTTACCACCGGCACAGCGTGTCTTACCTGCTTTGTAATTGCCCAGTCGGTGCGATATCTGCAGATGCTGCTCTAAAGGCGCAAATGTCTCCTAGGTGTATTCTGGGGACTGCTGGATATGTGTCTAACCCGTCTCCTGGGCCGCCTGGTTGTGGGATTGCGCAGGAAACATGGAATGTCCAGTAAGTGGGGGCCGGTCTATGCGTGCTTTGAATGAAAGGCCGAGGAATCGCCCTATGAACAGCACAATGGCTCGTTTTGGCTAGACGATACTAGAAAATATGATAAAATCAAGACATGGGACTGATTGCTGTTTTGCTATCAAAGGTCCATCGCGATACTGTATGAGGTGATTCAGATGAACTCTAGGGAACGAGTTTTGACGACATTGGCCCACAAGGAGCCGGACCGGGTACCGTTCACTGTAACGGGACTTACTCCTGCATTTGCAGAGAAGTTTCGCCTGGTAGCGGGGACAGCAGATCCCTTTGACTATTTCGAAGCCGATCTGCATGATGTGGCTTTTCGCTCTCTTCCAGAAGCGGAGCTGTGGGAGAAATATGGGAGCTATCATAGATCAAATGTCGATCGGATCAATGACTGGGGAACCGGCTTCAAGCGCGGCTCAATGTTCCATTTTGAGCATCTTATCCCGCCTTTGACAGAGGTGGAGAGTATAAAGGAAATTGAGACCTACCCATTGCCTGATTATACCGCTCCGAAGTATTGGGAGCATCTGGGTCAGGAAGTTGCTGACTTGCACAAAAGAGGACTGGCAGTTATGGGTCGGCTGGACATGACGTTGTTTGAGGTTGCATGGCAGATCCGAGGTATGGAGAACTTCATGGTCGACATGTTCGTCCGGCCAGAGTGGAATGAACTGCTGCTAGACAGAATAATGGAAGTGAGAATCTTTATGGCTGAGAAGTATGCTGAAGCTGGTGTGGATGTTCTTCTGGTAGGGGATGATATCGCCACCCAGCAAGATATGCTTATGTCGGTTGAGCACTGGTGTCGCTTCTTTCAGCCGCGCCTGGCAAGAATCATTGCTGCTGCTCGGCAGATCAAGCCCGATCTGTACATAGCTTATCACACCGATGGTAACCCGGCTAAAGTGATTCCGGCACTGATGGATGCTGGTGTTGATATTCTAAACCCGGTCCAACCAGAATGCATAGACCCAACATGGGTGAAGACAAATTATGGGGATAGACTCTCACTGTTTGGGACTATCGGGACCCAGAGCGTACTTCCATTTGGTACACCTCAGGAAGTTGCTGCTAACGTCAAGGAACGGATCAATACTCTCAAGGACGGCGGCGGTCTTATCCTGGCGCCTACCCACTTTATTGAGCCTGAGGTGCCGGTAGAAAACCTAGTGGCCTTTGTGGAGACAGTGAAGGAATACGGGTACTATTAATCTAGACCCATTGCGGTTCTCGGATGGTAAAGGGGCCAGATTGGTCGTATAGGCGGGGCAGCGCCAGGATTGAGCATCCCAGCGCTGCTCCGCTTAGTCTATAAGATTTCTGTCTCGACACTTGTGACGGAGACTGCCGCTTCCCGACTAATACACGCGATGATAGACTGCAGCTGGCTGTCGGCATGAGACGTGGATGTTCCAATGACTGCCGCGGCAATGGTACATTTTTGCCAAAGGTCTTGATCATCGATTTCGGCAATGGCTGCATTGAACTTATTTCTCAACCTGACTATCAGGCTCTTAGTGATGCTGCGCTTCTCCTTGAGGGATCGGCAGTCAGCGATGTGTAACCCTATTCGAGCAACACCTACTACCATGTCGTCACCTAGCATCTGCGGTAGGTATCGGTCTATCTCGAAACAACCGCCTTAAGGTTCTCAAACCCCACCCGCACGCTGTCCTTGGGATCCATATTATACTCCTCAGTTTCGATGATAAGCCACTGGACGCCTACTTCCGGTGCTGCTGCGGCAATCCCTGCCAAATCTATGTCTCCTGTACCTACCTCAGTCTGAGGGCCGTTCCGCTTGAAGTCTTTGACATGCACCAAGGGGCACCGGCCTGTGTATTTCTTCATACAGGCTACTGGATCAACCCCTGCATGGAAAGTCCATCCCAAATCGATCTCAGCTATCACCGCGTCGGGATCCACATGGGCAAAGAAAATGTCCAGGGCGTACTGGCCGTCGAAGGTCTTGAACTCCCACGCGTGGTTATGATATCCCAGCTGAATTCCTTGGCCCTTGGCTTTGATTCCAATTTCAGTTAGCTTTTCCGCCAGAGCCCGCCAATCATCGGCGGTACTCTCCGCAATCAGCTCCCTTGGGGGTGCGGGGCAGATGACATACGGGCTGCCGATTTCCAGATTAAAGTCTATCACTTGGTTCAGCTCCTGCTCCAGCTGCTGAATTCCCACATGGGACCCGATTGCCTTTATACCCAAATCATCCAAAATTTTCTTCAGTTCGGAAGCCTTCAGGCCCCCATAGCCTGCAAATTCAACACCTTCATAGCCCATCTCAGCCACAGTCTTGAGTACACCGACGAAATCCTGGGCTGCGGCTTCTCTGAGGGAATAAAGCTGTAAACCAATAGGGATTGACATGCTCGCACGGCCTCCTTCGGCTTGGTTTCAAGGCGGAATACTTCCAGTGTATTACTTGTCCAGCTGGCGGCAGATTCCTCCAATATGGGATCGACTGCCCGCTGTTCCCAGCAGTCTGCAGGAGATCCGGCTTAGGTTAGGGAATAAGCCTGGCACAGGCTTTGATTGTACCTCATATCGACTGAAGCATAATAATTCTGTGGGGCAGGGGAAGGAAGAAGCGGCTGTGGGGCAGACCCACAGTCCATGACCTGCCTATCGGACGCCGCTTACTGCGGTTGGTGTACCGGGCGTGCTGCGTAGAGCTGCTGCAGCAGAAAAGTGTACGGGAGAGTTGAAGGACCATATGCAGTTGAGAACAGTTCCACAAACATTTCGAGGATATACCCTTGATCAGTTTCAGCGGGAAGCCATTGCTTACCTACTCGAAGGAGCCTCAGTTTTTGTGGCGGCGCCTACCGGTTCCGGCAAGACTTTGATCGCCGACTATCTGGTGGCAATGGCCCGGGACGTTCAGAAGGGAGTTATCTATACAGCTCCCATTAAGGCTTTGAGCAACCAGAAGTTCAAACAGTTTCGGGATATCTACGGAGAAGAGAATGTCGGCCTGGTCACCGGCGATGTTGTTCGTAACGAGAACGCTCCGGTGCTTGTCATGACAACGGAGATCTTCCGAAACATCCTTTTCGACCACAGCCGTCCCCTAGACGACATCGCCTACGTGATCTTTGACGAGATTCACTACATCGCCGATGAAGAACGGGGGTTTGTCTGGGAAGAAAGCTTGATTTTCCTACCTGAGCACATTAGATTCCTGGGCTTAAGTGCTACCATCGCCAACGCCGATGAACTTAAGAATTGGATGTCCACCCTGCGGCCTGAACCAGTGCGCACGGTGGAATACCGACATCGGCCGGTTCCCCTGTCCCACGGCTACTATGCCCCAGGGCTGGGTGTTACCACCCTTGATGAGCTGGACCGGTATCTGAAGGCTGCTGCCGACCGCAGAGAACCTTGGCAGGACAAGGTCGCTTTCCCCCTGCCCGATCACGTGGAACTGGTGGATACCTTGGGAGAAGAATACCTGCCCCTGCTGTTTTTCGTCTTCAGCCGGCGGGGCTGTGAAGTCCACGCCGCTGAGCTGGCAAGAAATCACAGCTACTTGACACCGGATGAAGTATTGGCGGTGAGGGAGGCTGCACAGCGCCACCTGTGGGGGAGGGAACTGCAGACTCTAGCCGGTGTCGTCCAATTGACGGCTATCTTGGAGAAAGGCATCGCCTATCACCATGCTGGACTGCTGCCTGCCTGCAAGGAACTGGTGGAAGAACTCTTTGAACGCCGGCTGATCAAAGTCCTATATGCCACTGAGACTTTTGCAGTTGGTGTCAATTTCCCCGTCAGGACCGTTTGTTTTGACAGCTACACAAAGTACGATGGTCGAGGATTTCGACCTTTGACAGTGGGCGAATATTTCCAGATGGCCGGTCGGGCAGGGAGGCGCGGTATAGATGAGCAGGGCTTTGTCTTCACCATGGTGGATCTGAATTTCTATCGGCCGGGAGACCTCCGGGATCGCACGGAAGACAATGTTGAGCCCCTGTGGAGCCAGTTCGATTTGACCTACAATTCCGTACTGAATCTCACCGCTCGCTACAAAACCGCTGACCAGATACGGGAAGTGCTGCAGCGAAACCTCCTGGTGTACCAAAACGAGCGGTTGTACCAGAGCCTTCGGCAAGAACTCCTGCAGGTGTCAGACACCATCGCTGAACTAACTGCTCAGCGCTGTCCCCATTATCAGAAGGACACCTGTACGGAGCAGGCCAGGAAAATCCGGCGGGAGATAGATAAACTCAATCGAGAACTAGTCCAATTGCGGGGCAAAAGCAGGGTAAAGCGGCGGAAGCAGATACTGAGACGGCTCCATGAACTGGGCAGGAAAGCCGACTTTGGAATAGTTGATTTATGCAGCAAGAGGGAAAGAAAAGAATGTCGGTATCGGGAACGCCAGCTGAGGCGGGCTGAAAGGCGTGCGAAGGAGATAAAAAGCTCCATGCGGCAGATCCTGACTAAAGACCGCTTGTATACTGCTTTTGCTGCCAAGCAGAGGTTCTTGGAAACCCTCGGCTATATCGAGGATGGCCAGTTGACTGCGCGAGGGCGCATTGCTGCAGGGATTTATGTCCAGGAGCTTTTGGTCACGGAGCTGCTCTTTGATGGGACGTTCCATGAACTGTCAGAGGATGCCGTCAATGCTTTGGCAGTCTGCATCGATTACGAACCACGGCGAGATGAACCCGCCAGGCCGTGGCGCATCATCGATCTAAGCCATGCCGAGGAAGTTGCCAGGGAGCTGGGACGCCTGGAGAAAGAAGTCCTCAATGAAGAGCGGGTGCGTTTTCACAACAGTCTCCATGAACTGGCCTACCGCTGGAGCCGAGGCTGCAGTTTTGCGGCATTGATGGACGAAGCAGACGGTTTGGCAGAGGGGGATATTGTCAGCGCTTTTCGGCGGGGTATCGACCTCTTGCGGCAGCTGCGGCGGGTCTGCAGTGATGATAAATATCTCCAAGCCAAACTCACCCGGTGCATCGAGAAGATGGACAGAGATGTGGTGGAAATCAGGCTCTAAATCGCAAATCCGGTTGATTTAACACACAATTAACCGGCTTTACCAAAGCTTAACAGCGCTTCCCTTGCCTTTTCGAGAAGAAATCCGTATAATTGAAGTGCAGGGTGGGTCAAGAGATGACCCACGCTGGACGATACCTGACCCGATAGTGCATAATGAGATTTCGGGGGTGATCACGGATGCTGTTCTTCCGAAAGCGCAGGGGTATTAAGTCCTTGGAACAGGAGCGGGCTAAGTATGGTACGCTGAATCAGCGCCATATCGGAGTCACTGCCATTGAAATAGACAAGATCGTGGGCAGTGTCGACCGCTATAAGGACTTTGACCAGGATTTCGAGTGGCTGCATCGTCGGCCGGATGCCCGCTCAAGAGCTATTGAGCAGGCGATGGCCAGAGGTGAGATTCTGCCCCCGATCGAAGTCTATGAACTGGACAACAAGTACTTCGTGGTAGATGGACACCACAGAGTTAGAGCTGCGAAGCGAATTGGGCAGGAATTCCTTGATGCCAATGTTACCAAGCTGATTCCCACGCCAGGGAACTATGAGACTGCGTGATCCGAATAGTTGACGAACGTGCGGTACTATGCGCGGGAGGCACCATTGGTGCCTCCCGTTGCGTTATAGGGCTCCTTGCCTAATCAGGACTTTCTTTACAGGCCCCAAACGGCAGGCAGGAGACAAGACCGGTGATGGTCAATTTAATCACCATAATATTGGCGGTTTACAGCTGATTTCCATGGGAAGGGAGAAGGGCAAGAGGTGAGAAAATACATTCTAGCCATCGACCAGGGGACCACTGGGACTACGGCTATCATCTTCGACCACCAGGGACGCCCTGTCTGCCGCGGCTATCAGGAATTCACCCAGTACTATCCCCAGCCGGGGTGGGTGGAACATGATCCGGAAGAAATCTGGAGGGCTAGCCTGGATGCAGTTCAGCAAGCGCTGTACGGGCCGGTTGGGCCTGATGAAATAGCGGCAATCGGCATCACCAACCAGAGGGAGACCACTGTTGCCTTGAATCGAACAACCCATCGTCCGGAAGGCAAGGCAGTTGTCTGGCAGTGCCGCCGCACGGCTCCCATGTGCCAGCGGTTGAAGGCAGAGGGATATGCCGACCTGTTTCACAAGAAAACGGGCTTGGTCCTGGATCCCTATTTTTCCGGCACAAAAATAGCTTGGATGCTGGCCAACCGCCCCGGTTTGCGGGAGAAGGCTGAAAGAGGGGACATCTGTTTCGGCACCGTCGACAGCTGGCTGATTTGGTGCCTTACCGGCGGTGAGCGCCATGTAACCGACTATACCAATGCGTCCCGAACCCTTCTATACAACATCTTCCAGTTGGAGTGGGATCGCGAGCTGCTGGAAATTTTAGACATCCCTGCCGGCGTACTGCCCGAGGTCTTGCCCTCCTGTGGACTGTTTGGAGTCACAAAGGGTCTGAACTGCTTACCCGACGGCATCCCCATTTACGGCGTTGCAGGGGACCAGCAGGCGGCTTTGTTCGGTCAGTGCTGCTTCCAGCCGGGGATGGTCAAGAACACTTACGGCACTGGCTGTTTCGTACTGATGAACACAGGCAGTGAAGCCATCCTCTCGGAGCACGGCCTTTTGACAACCATCGCTTGGGGCCTAGAACCCGGTAAGGTTACCTATGCCTTAGAAGGAAGTGTATTCATAGCTGGTGCAGTAGTTCAGTGGCTACGGGATGAGCTGGGAGTTATAGAAGATGCGGCGGAAAGCGAAGCCCTGGCTGTTGGGGTTTCGGATACGGCTGGTGTTTATCTGGTACCGGCCTTTGTCGGACTCGGCACTCCTTACTGGGATCCGTACGCGAGAGGAGTAATTGTCGGCTTAACCAGGGGTGTAAACAAGAAGCATTTGGTTAGGGCAGCTTTGGAAAGCATAGCTTACCAATCCCGGGATGTGCTTTTGACCATGCAAAAGGATGCCGGTATCGCTATTCCGGTGCTTCGAGTCGACGGCGGAGCTTCAGTGAACAACTTCCTGATGCAGTTTCAGGCCGACATAATGGGGCTGGTGGTAGAGCGGCCCCGGGTGACGGAAACCACGGCGATGGGAGCCGCTTTCCTGGCTGGATTGGGGTGCGGCCTCTGGTCGGAAATAGGCACAATAGCGGCGATTTGGGAAAAAGAAACCGCCTTTAACCCGGTCATGGACGACGAAAAGCGGGAAAACCTCTGCCGGGGGTGGCAGAGGGCGGTGGAGCGGTCGCTCAATTGGATTGAACACTGACCGCGAAAGGCGGTAAAGCACAAAAACGGCACAGGGACGGCTAAATGCGTTCCTGTGCCGCTCTTGCATATGGAGGAAAGTTAAGGCTCCTGAATCGCTTCGGTTGGGCAGCCGTCCTTTGCTTCATTGGCAGCATCCTCGTATTCCTCAGGGATAGGATCGACTATAACATGAGCTTTGCCCTCATCATTCCAATCAAATACTTCTGGGCAGGTGTCAATACACAGGCCGCAGCTGATGCAAAGGTCTTGATCAACAAATAATCTCAATCAAAGTCCCTTCCTTTCCCTAACTGTGCACTCCTAGTATTGCCAATCTATGCCTCTATTATATATCTCCAATGGCTTCAAGTGAAGCAAAACACAAAAAAATACACCGATTCTCCTGGCGAATCGGTGTATTAGGGCTCAAGTTTACCTGTAAGCGGGATTCTGTCATTTAAGGCAACCATCTATCTCAGAGACATCCGCCTTACAGGCAGCTGTCTCTGCCCAAAAAAGGGTGCCGCTACCATAATTTGCGTTGCTGGCTGGTGGGGCTTTCCTCGTTTCACCCGTCGTGTTGCCACAACGGCTCGTCTCTGTGGAGCTTTTATAGCTACTGCTATCCCACAGAGGGATAGGTTCGCCGCCGTCAGGTCGCCCTGCCACAGCTTGCGCTGTGCACCAACTTTCTTGTCTACCGTTAGGTAGACAAGGCCAGTCCCGACTTTCCTCTAGCAGCTCATAGGCTGCCAGCGGTTGCCCAGTAAACTTGAGCCTTAACAGATTCTGGGTACCTGCCACTCTGTGGCGGTATGGCAGGGGAGACAGGAATCGAACCCGCAACCCCCGGTTTTGGAGACCGGTGCTCTACCAATTGAGCTACTCCCCTACGGACCCCAGGCAAGTACCGCACGTATATTATATCGCTGTGTTACCGAAAATGCAAAGACAATCAGAGGTAATTAAGGCTTACTGCCAGGCGCCGTACAGCGCCAGAGCGATACCGATACAAGACATTACCCGCCCGGCCCACCGGCGAAGCTGCCAGGAGCGGACATCTTTGACCTGAAAGCTGGAAGGATGGTCTAGCATTCGGAGCCACGCTAGGCTCACCCAAGCCATCAGGCCGCCCAACAGCATGTAGATTTCCCGCATCATACAGCATCAAGCCTTTCGTTATGGAACTTAACCTATGTACCCGGCAGTGATGGAGTGCCAACATCGGACCGGCCTTGGCTCCTCAATGAAAGAAGAAGCGGCTGGGAGCAAAGTATACACGAAAACTCACAAGAACGCAACTAAGCGGGCCTGGCAAACTCTGTCCTAGTTGGGGGAAGGCCCGGAACTTGGGGATTCGGCAGAAAATTGGGTGACTACCGAATTGAGCAGGTCGGGGAAGTTGGTGATAATACCCGTAACTCCTGCCCGCAGCAACTCCAGCATTTCTGATTCTCGGTTGACAGTCCACGGCCGCACCGCCAGTCCCCAACGGCGTGCCTCACCCATGAAGTTCTCGTCTACTAGTCTGTACCACGGGTGCAGGCCCTGCCAGCCTTCCCGGACGGCTTCAGCGAAGATGTCCGGCTCCGGCCTTTCAAAGAGCACCGCCAGCTCTATGTCTCGGGCTTTGCGCCTTACCTCCCGAAGGTATGCTTTGTGAAAAGAAGAAATGACAACCTCTTTTTCCGCATCGTAGGCGTAAATCACTTCTAGTACCTTATCCACTATATCGGGGTAGAGGGTTCTGCCTGTCTTAAGCTCGATGTTTACGGCTGCTCGGTGATCGATGAGTTCCATCGCTTCTTGAAGGGTGGGCACTTTCTCCCCTTTGAATTCAGGGCCCATGGCAATTCCTGCATCCAAGGCCTTGATCTCAGCTAAAGTCATATCCTCCACCAGTCCACGACCGTTGGTAGTGCGGACCAAGTCGCAGTCGTGCACAACTACTATCTCCCGATCTTTCGTTAAGTGAACATCTAGTTCAATCATGGTTGCACTCATGTCAAGGGCCTTCTGAAAGGAAACCAAGGTGTTTTCCGGCGCATAACCCATAGCGCCCCGATGAGCCACTACTTCAAATCCACAGAACCGATCCATGTTTATCCCATCCTTTTGCTGCCCGCTGTATGTTACACGAAGGTTACATTCGCCTGAGCGGGGCAGTGTCCTTCTGAACTGTGGCTTAGCCGCCTATCTTGACCGACAATTGAAAGGTCCGCCTTCCTTTTGTGTAGAAAGCTTTTTTAGGAATACACCTCTTAGTTGGCAGGTATTGAAAGGGGTAAGACTATGAGGCTTTCGAAACTGCTGTCGCGAGTGGGAGAAGGCAGACAGAGAAGAAGAGCCCGGATTGATCAGGAAGTAGTGCGAGGCTGGCCTGTTCTGTGGTTGGTGCGGGTTAGTCTTGTGGTCTTTTTAGTAGTCGTCGCCGCCACTGCAGGTCTGCTGTTGATGAATGTAAGTAATCTGCGCATGGGGGTGCAGGAGCTAAGTTCTAAGTACCTGGAAATTATGCAGTACGCATCAGCTACAATCACAGATGTGGAGAAGGCTAAGGCGAGTCTGTACAATCTGCTGAGCACCTACTACACACTGGGGACTTTGAGCGATCATTCCTCAGCCGTCTCCGGCCTCGACTTTACCATCCTAACCCTGTGCCGAGCGGCTGAGCCGTATGAAGAGTACCGGGAAATCATCATGGAGATCCAAGAAGCCTATTCCTGGGTGGAAGATCAGCTGGCTGCAATTAGAGAAACCAGCAGCGACCAAGAGGCCGCTGACGCATTAGCTGTTTTGCCCACTTATCTGCAGCGGATAGCCAACTTGAGTTCGGATTTGAACTTGCAGATCTGGACTGAAGTTAGGGACGTCGTCGCAGAGGCCGATGCGTCTGTGCAGCGCACATACAGGATGCTGGGCATTCTAGGGGGAACAGCGGTGGTAGTAATTGCCGCCCTGGGTCTTTTCATGACCGGGGGAGTGAAGCGGGTTTACAGGGTCATTGCGGCCACCTCTAAAAATGCCGCTGCCCGGGCTGTGGCCTCCATGGAGACAGCCAATGCTATGAAGGAGCGGGCCAACGAAGTGGCAGCCGCAGTCACCCAAGCTGAGGCGGTGATCGATGAGGTTTCTTCCCGCAGTTCCCGGGTTGTTTCAGAGAACCTGGAGCGGGTGAATGTGGTAATCAGCGGGTTGGCCAAAAGCTCTCAGAAAACCCTTGAGTCTGCTAGGGATACATACAGCATGATCGAAAAGCTGGAGGAAAATATCCAAGAGAGCAATACTGCAGTCGCCGACACCGTTAGCCTTGCCACGTCTAACGCGGAAAGTGCCCGGACAGCCGGCGAGAAAGCTGCTGCGTTCCAGACAGCAATGAGACAAGTGAATCAGATGACAGCCAGGATTGCGGAGATTGCCAAACAGACGCAGCTGTTGAGCTTCAATGCCAGCATAGAGGCGGCTAGGGCTGGGGATGCCGGCCGGGGCTTCCAGGTAGTTGCCACAGAGATCAAGTCCTTGGCAGATGACAGCAAGAAAGCGGCGGACGAGATCCGTGCTGTTACAGAGAGCATTCAGGATGCGGCTAATGAGATCAGCTCCTTCATTGAATCGACGGTGGCAGGTACTGAGCAGGTGCAGAACATGGCCCGTCGGGTGGCGGAGGTCTTGAAGGAGATACTGGTTTCCTTTACGCAGATTAAGGAATTGATGGAGGGTGTTACAGAGGTGGCCTCGACTCAGGAAGAGGAGGCCTCGGATGCCAACGCAGGCTATGAAGAAGCCATGGCGGCCATGCTGCAGATCAATGCCCAGCTGCAGGAGATCTCGGCGAGCATGCAGCAGTTGGTGGATATGAACCAGCGGCTGCTGGAGGATATTGAACACACTACAGAGAACGCTAATGAACAGGCTCGCTTGGCAGAAGTGGTAGCCGACAACATTCAGATTTTGGTGCGGAGGATCAAAAGAAAGAAGGAACGGCAAAAGCCTCGCTTTAGGATTTTCCCGTGGGCC
>DUMM01000087.1 GCA_012839845.1 Bacillota bacterium
GGCAATGGGAGTATCGAGAAGGCATTGACAGTCAAGGCCCATGCATTCACAAAATCCGCCGCTGCCAAAATAGAGGCTGCTGGCGGCAAAGCAGAGGTGATCTAGGTGCTGCAGGCCATGCGGAATGCCCTGCGGGTCCCTGACTTACGCCGCAGGATGCTATATACAGCAGCCTTACTGGTTGTTTTCAGGTTGGGCTCGTATGTACCGGTGCCGGGAGTAAATGCGAAGCTGCTGGCAGAGCAGCTGGGAACTGCAGGAGGTAACATCTTCGGGTTCCTGGATCTTTTTGCTGGTGGAGCCCTGACTCGGTTTTCGGTGTTTGCCATGGGGGTAAACCCCTACATTACCTCGTCCATTATCGTTCAGCTGCTGACCATCGTCATCCCCTCCTGGGAGGAGATGTCGAAGGAAGGGCCGGACGGACGGAAAAAACTGCAGCAGTATACCAAGTACGGCACGGTACTGCTGGCCTTGATTCAGGGATTCGCCATCACCATGACTGCCAGAGCCTATGGTGTGGTCATCGATCCCGGCGTCTTCAATACCCTGTTGATCATCATCACCCTTACTGCTGGAAGCACGTTCCTCATGTGGATAGGTGACAAGATCACCGAAAAGGGGATTGGCAACGGGATTTCCCTGTTGATTTTCACCGGTATTGTAGCAGGTCTTCCCGGTCAGGCCTGGAGTGCCGGCCGGGCTGTGAGCAGCGGCATGGTGAATCCCGTTAGTCTGATAGCCTTCTTGGTGCTGGCAGTTGTGGTGGTTGCCGGTGTGATCATGGTTCAGCAAGGACAGCGGCGGATCCCCGTGCAGTACGCGAAGCGGGTAGTGGGGCGGCGGATGTACGGCGGCCAGAGCACCTACATCCCAATGCAGGTGAACCAAGCTGGCGTTATTCCAGTCATTTTCGCTTCATCTGTATTGAGCTTCCCGCTTACTTTGGCGCAGTTTGTGCCCAGTATTGCAGCGGGTGTCAACCGCTGGGTTGGGTATGGTTCGGTGGGTTACAATGTGCTGTACGTACTGCTGGTGGTCTTCTTCACGTACTTTTACACGGCAGTCACCTTCAACCCGGTGGATGTGGCTGATAATATGAAAAAGCACGGCGGGTTCATCCCGGGCCTGCGGCCTGGCAGACCTACCGCCCAGTACCTTGATCGGGTTTTGACCAGAATCACCCTGGCTGGTGCCATCTTCTTGGCCGTCATCGCAGTTCTGCCTTATATTATGGCCAGTGTGACTAGAATGCCCACCAGCATCATTTCTTTCGGCGGCACCAGCATTCTGATTATGGTGGGTGTTGTCTTGGATACTATGAAGCAGATTGAGGCTCAGCTCTTGATGCGGCATTACGAAGGATTCATAAAATAGGGACGGAGAAACGGGATGGCTATAGCTGCAATAACTGGAATCGGGAGGACAAAATGATAATCCTGAAATCAGAGGACGAGCTGCGGGCTATGCGGGAAGCAGGCAGGCTTACTGCTCTAACCCATGCCGTTGTGGCAGCAGCAGTCCGGCCGGGAATCACAACTGCGTCCCTGGATGCTTTGGCCGAAGAATTTATTCGGGATCATAATGCAATACCGGCCTTCAAAGGGTATAATGGATATCCGGCCTCCATTTGTGTTTCGGTGAATGAAGAGGTCGTCCATGGAATACCGGGCCCAAGGGTGCTGAAGGACGGGGATATCGTCAGTATCGATATCGGAGTCGTCTTGGATGGATTCTACGGCGATATGGCCCGGACCTATCCGGTGGGAGAGGTCTCTGAAGAGGCCCAGCGGCTGATCGCGGTGACGGAGGCGGCCTTGGGAAAGGGTATTGCAGCGGCAGTGGTTGGTAATAGGATATCGGATATAGGGCACGCGGTACAAAGCTATGTTGAGAGCCACGGCATGTCAGTAGTTAGGGATTTTGTGGGACACGGCATAGGTCGAAGCATGCACGAGGAACCGCAGATTCCGAACTTCGGCCGACCTGGACACGGGCCGCGGCTAAAACCTGGTATGGTTTTGGCCATAGAGCCGATGGTCAATCTAGGGGGCTGGGAGGTAGTGGTCCTCTCTGACAACTGGACAGTTGTTACAGCGGATCGAAGCCTATCAGCCCATTTCGAGGACACCGTTGCCGTCACAGAAGGAGGTCCCCTCGTATTGACTCAAGCGTAGCCAAGTTCTTGTTGGCAGAATATCCAGTGCTATGCTGAATCGAAGGGTCAGCAACAGGGGAGGGAATGTTTGTGGATGCCCAGTTGGGGCAGCTCGTTACATCCACGGCGGGCAGAGACTCGGGCCGGCAGTTCCTGATTGTTGGTTTTAACGGAAACAGGATACTGGTCGCCGATGGAGACCTGCGGTCTGTGAAACGGCCAAAACCGAAGAACCTTCGGCATTTATGTCTGCATTCAGTGGTGGCAGAAGAGATCCGCACCAAACTGGCAGCCAATATTCCGGTCAGTGATGCCGAAATCAGGACCGCATTGGAGAGGTTGCAAGATGGTGGCGAGGAGGTTGACGGATAGTGGCCAAACAGGATGTCATAGAAGTTGAAGGCACGGTTATAGAGCCTTTGCCGAATGCTATGTTTCGGGTTGAGCTGGAAAACGGCCATAAGGTTCTTGCCCATATCTCCGGCCGAATGCGGATGAACTTCATTCGCATACTGCCCGGTGACAAGGTAACGGTGGAACTTTCACCATACGATCTTACTCGTGGTCGCATAACTTACCGAAAAAAGTAAGGGGGTGCTGGCAGTGAAGGTTAGGCCAGCGGTAAAGCGGATTTGTGAGAAATGCAAGATCATTAGGCGCAAAGGACGGGTCATGGTAATTTGCGAGAACCCCAGGCACAAGCAGAGACAGGGTTAACGCGGGAGGTGAAGGCAGATGGCACGCATCGCCGGAGTAGATATACCGAGGGATAAGCGAGTAGAGATAGCTCTCACCTATATATATGGTATCGGCCGCTCCAGGTCCAAGGAGATCTTGGCAAAGGCTAACGTAAACCCCGATACGAGAGTCAGGGACCTCACTGAAGATGAGATCAACCGCCTGCGGGAGATCATCGATCGGAACTACGTTGTAGAGGGCGATCTAAGGCGAGAGGTAGCTCAGAACATCAAACGGCTTATGGATATAGGCTCCTATAGAGGCCTTCGCCATCGCCGGGGATTGCCGGTTCGGGGCCAGAGGACAAGGACAAATGCCCGTACCCGCAAGGGTCCCAGAAGAGCCATTGGCGGCAAGCGCCGTTAAGGAAGGAGGGCGATTTTGAATGGCTAGACAGAGACAAGGAGCAAGAACCCGCAGGCGGGAGCGCAAGAACGTTCCCAGCGGAATTGCTCATATCCGTTCAACTTTCAACAACACCATTGTCACCATCACTGATAAGCAGGGAAATGTCATCTCCTGGTGCAGTGCAGGCCAGGTCGGTTTTAAGGGATCCCGCAAGAGCACTCCCTTTGCAGCAGGATTGGCAGCTGAGAGTGCAGCCAAGGCGGCTATGGAGCACGGCATGCGGGAGGTAGAGGTATACGTCAAAGGTCCGGGAGCTGGCCGAGAGGCGGCAATCCGCTCACTACAGGCTGCTGGTTTGGATGTAACCATGATCAAGGATGTTACACCCATTCCCCACAACGGATGCAGACCGCCCAAGCGCCGACGGGTTTGAGCTGTTTTGAACGTGCTTACAGCTGATGCATGTTTGATGGTACAAATAGGTATTATAATCAAGACATGGTTTGAGCCAAAACTGGAGGTGTTGGATCTATATGGCCAGGTATACTGGACCTGTTTGCCGGTTGTGCAGGCGGGAAGGCGAAAAGCTCTTTCTCAAAGGCGACCGGTGCTATACAGATAAGTGTGCCATAGAAAGGCGGTCGTACCCGCCGGGGCAGCACGGTCAAGGGCGTCGGAAGGAATCCGAGTACGGACTGCACTTGCGGGAAAAGCAGAAGCTGCGCCGCATCTACGGAGTGCTGGAGCGTCAGTTTGAGCGGTATTACGAGCGGGCGTCGCGGCAGAAGGGTATTACCGGCGAGAACCTGCTTAAGCTTCTGGAAATGCGGCTGGACAATATTGTGTACCGTATGGGCGTTGGCGCTTCCCGAACGCAGGCGCGGCAGCTGGTCCTCCACGGTCACATCGCAGTTAACGGCAGGAAGGTGGACATCCCCTCCTACGAAGTGCGCCCGGGCGATGTAGTCAGTGTCCGGGAGAACAGCAGGAGTCTGCAGGTGATCAAGGATAACATCGAGGCCGCTGCAGGCCGGACAATGCCGGAGTGGATAGACGTTAATCTGGAGCAAATGGAAGGCAAAATCCTTGCCGTACCCACCCGGGACCAGATCGATATTCCGGTGCAGGAACACTTGATCGTCGAGTACTATTCCCGCTAGTGGCTTGTGGGGATGTGCTGGACCAAAGCTGTCTGCCGGCAGCCGGTGGACGGTTGATGGGATGAAAAATCCGCCAAGCGGACAGAGGTCTCACTGCCTACTACCGTCGTCAGCTTGGTGTCGGGTGGAGGCGATATCGGCCAGCCGGGGATGGTTGGGATTGCCTGCAGCTCTGGCTGCCTTGTGTCGTTAAGGAGGGTTTTGCAGATGCTCGAGATAGAGAAGCCCAAAATCGAATGTGTCGAATCCGGTGATTTCTACGGGAAATATGTGGTGGAGCCGTTGGAGAGAGGATACGGAATTACCCTGGGGAACTCGCTCCGCCGGGTTCTGCTCTCTTCCCTGCCGGGTGCCGCGGTGACGTCCATCAGAATCGATGGGGTACTGCACGAGTTTTCCACCATCGAAGGGGTAGTGGAGGACACCACTGAGATAGTGCTCAACCTAAAGGAACTGGTGGTAAAGCTTTATACCGACGAGCCCGTCACGGTGAGGATTGACGCTGAAGGTGAAGGGGAAGTCTTGGCAGGAGATATCATTCACGGGCCTGAGGTGGAAATCATCAACCCGGATCTGCACATTGCCACCTTGGACACCAACGGCCGCCTGCATATGGAGATGGTGTTGAAAAAGGGCCGAGGATATGTCCCTGCTGAGCGCAACAAGAACCCGGACGATCCCATTGGCGTAATACCGGTGGACTCCATCTTCACGCCTGTCAGACGGGTCAATTACACAGTGGAGGATACCCGGGTAGGACAGATCACAGACTATGACCGCCTGATCTTGGAAGTCTGGACAGATGGCAGCATTAAGCCTGATGAAGCCGTAACGCTAGCGGCGAGAATTCTCACCGAACATCTGCGGCTATTCCTCGAACTGAGCGACACAGGGGACGAGCTAGAGATCATGGTGGAGAAGGAAGAAGAGGAAAAGGACCGCATACTGGAGATGCCCATTGAAGAACTTGACCTATCGGTCCGCTCTTACAACTGCCTCAAGCGGGCAGGGATTAACACCGTGGAGGAGCTGATCCGCAAGACCGAGGAGGATATGCTGAAGGTGAGAAATCTCGGCAAGAAGTCCCTCCAAGAAGTAAAGGACAAGCTGGCAGAACTGGGACTATCTCTGCGGCAGCCGGATGAGTAAAGCTTAAGGCTAGGTGTGATGGGAAGGAGGGTTTCACCATGAAACAAGCGAGATTCGGTCGGGACGCCGGTCATCGGAAAGCCCTGCTGCGCAATCTGGTCAGCTCTTTGCTGCTGGAGGAGCGAATTACCACTACAGACACTAAGGCAAAGGCGGTCAAGGCCTTGGCCGACAAGATGATCAGCCTGGGTAAGCGGGGGGATTTGCACGCCCGACGGCAGGCGGCAGCTTTCTTGGGGCGGCCTGAGGCTGTGGCCAAGCTCTTCAAAGACATCGCGCCGCGTTACGCCGAGCGGAGCGGCGGTTACACTCGAGTTGTTAAGGTTGGACCCCGCCGCGGCGATGGGGCTCCGATGAGTATCGTAGAGCTGGTCTAATAGCAGTCCTTGCTGCATGCACTTTGGGCTTCGCAGCTGGGTGACTGTCTGCAGGAGCCCAAGTATGATGGCGGAGTTGAGAGTTAATACGGTTGGGGTATATACTCATTAAGTGGGCGCAGCAGAGTCGCAGAGGTTCGTTCCTCTGCGTCGCTTTTTGCACAGTCCTTTTAGCGCTTGCTGGGGAGTGCAGCGGCGGCGGACTGGGGGAGATCGAGGATGGATAACAAAGAGAGCTTTATCGTGGTGGACAGAGTCAGTTTTTCGTACACCGCAGAGTCTGGCGCCAGGGAAGAAGCAGCTCTCAAACAGGTAAGCCTGACTGTGGCAGCGGGAGAGTTTGTGGCCATTGTGGGGCACAACGGTTCAGGCAAGTCAACTCTGGCCAAACATCTCAATGGGCTTCTGCTGCCTACCAGCGGCGATGTGTGGGTGGCAGGGATGAACACTAAAGATGAGCAGCACCGCTGGGACATAAGACAGACAGTGGGTATGGTATTTCAGAACCCGGATAACCAAATCGTCGCCGCTACGGTGGAAGAAGATGTAGCCTTTGGGCCGGAAAACCTCGGTCTGCCTCCGGAGCTTATTCGCAGCCGGGTCGATGAAGCCTTGGCTGTTGTCGGGATGTCGGAGTACGCAGAAGCGTCGCCCCACAGCCTGTCGGGAGGACAGAAACAGCGGGTGGCCATCGCCGGCGTGATTGCTATGCGCCCCCGCTGCCTGGTCTTGGATGAGCCCACGGCCATGCTGGATCCAGTGGGCCGCCGGGAAGTGATGGAGACTATTTCCCGTCTCAACCGGGAAGAGAGGATCACTGTTATCCTCATTACCCACTTCATGGATGAAGCCGTCAAGGCTGACCGGGTCGTCGTGATGGACGGAGGCAGGGTTGTTCGGGAAGGGACGCCGGCGGCAGTCTTTCAGGAAATGGACCTACTGAGAGGTTTGCGGCTGGATGTACCGCCGGTGATTGAGCTGGCCTCCCGTCTGCGGGCAAGATCTCTTGCCCTGCCGGAAGGGATTCTGACAGTAGATGAGATGGTGACAGCGCTATGCCAATTGAGATCAAGGATCTGACCCACATATATAATCCCGGTACGCCCCTAGCCAGGACAGCTATCAGGAATATCAATCTTACCATCGAAGATGGAGAGATCGTGGCCATTATCGGTCACACCGGTTCCGGCAAATCCACCCTGGTTCAGCACCTCAATGGCCTGCTGAAACCCACCTCCGGCACCGTAAAAGTGGATGGTGTTGACATTAACCAAAAGGGCGTGGACCTGCGCACCATCCGCTGGAAGGTGGGACTAGTTTTCCAGTATCCGGAGCATCAGCTGTTTGAGGAGACTGTCTGGGATGACGTGGCCTTCGGTCCTCGAAACATGAGGCTTTCCGATGAAGAGGTGCGGGCCCGAGTGGAAAGGGCACTGGCGGCGGTGGATATTGACCCGGCCCTGGCGAACCGCTCTCCCTTTGAGCTCAGCGGCGGTGAGAAACGGCGGGTTGCCATAGCCGGGGTATTGGCTATGGAACCTTCGGTACTGGTCCTGGACGAACCTACTGCTGGTCTTGACCCCCGGGGGCGGCAGGATATGCTGCGCCAAATCCAGCGCCTGCAGGAAGAGCGTCACTTGACTGTGGTGTTTGTCTCCCACAATATGGCAGAAGTTGGAGCGTTGGCCGACCGCTTAGTGGTTATGGAACGAGGAGAAATAGTAATGGAAGGTCCGCCTAAGGCCGTTTTTGCCGAGAGAGACCGGCTGGAAGCCATAGGCTTGGGAGTTCCTGAAATGACGGCGCTTATGGCCAAGCTCCGGGAGATGGGCTGGGACGTGCCCGTCAGCGTGCTGACGGTGGATGAGGCAGAAAAAGCGATCATGGCAGTGCTCAGGCGGGAAGCGAGGGTTGGTACCCGTGGCGACCTTTAGGAATATTGCTATTGGCCAGTATATACCTGGTGAATCTATGCTGCATCGGCTGGATCCCCGTACCAAGATCGCGGTTACCTTACTATTGGTGGTGGGTCTGTTTTTCATCGACAGTTACTTAGGTTACGGGCTGGCCGCCTTGTACATCGCACTGGCCGTTCTCAACTCAGGAATACCGGCCCGCTTTCTTTTCCGGGGGCTGAAGCCTGTCATAATCATTATTCTCCTGACCTTTGCGCTTAACTCCTTCTTGACAGAGGGAGAGATCATCTGGCAGTGGGGATTCTTGAGTTTGACCAAAGAAGGCCTGTACAAAGGCGGACTGCTGGCGGTGAGGCTGATCCTGCTGATCGTCGGTACATCCATTTTGACCTTGACTACGTCGCCTTTGGCCTTGACCGACGGGTTGGAAAGCCTCCTGCGGCCCGGAAGGCGGGTGGGAATTCCTGCCCATGAACTGGCAATGATGATGACTATTGCCCTTCGCTTTATACCGACGCTGCTGGAGGAAACTGAGAAGATCATGAAGGCTCAGATGGCTAGGGGCGCTGACTTTGAATCGGGGAATCTGCTGCAGCGGGCCAAAAGCCTCCTGCCCCTTTTGGTGCCTCTATTTGTCAGCGCTTTTCGGCGGGCCGACGAACTGGCCATTGCCATGGAGGCCAGGTGCTACCGAGGAGGAGAGGGCCGCACCAAGCTGAAACAGCTCGCTTTCCGACCGGCAGACTTTTTCGTTCTGGCAGGGAGCGGCGTATTTATTGTATGGCTGGCGCTGGTTGCGTAGGCGGTCTCACTGTGTCGTTCAAGCCGACAGACAATCCGGCAGCATTCCGGGATGAGGTGACGACGAAGAAATGAGCGGTGAGGTGCGGAATATTCGGCTGGTCTTGGAGTACGACGGGACAGCCTATCACGGGTTTCAGGCTCAGGACAACACGGCATTTCCCACCATCCAGGGAGAGCTGGAAGCAGCCATTGAAGCTGTTTGCCGCGAGCGGCTGCGCATCATCGGGGCCGGTCGGACCGATGCTGGAGTACACGCGCTGGGGCAGGTGGCCAATTTTCACACCCGATCCACTGTCCCCACAGACCGCTTTCCCGCAGCCCTCAACAGCGTGCTGCCCGGGGACATCCGAGTAAAAGCAGCGGATGAAGTACCCTTAGATTTCCACGCTCGGTTCGATGCTGCTGCCAAGACCTACATATACCTGGTGGACAATCGACCCCGTCCCAGCGTCTTTCTCCGCAACTATGCCTGCCATGTGTCCCAGCCGCTGAATGTTGTGGAAATGCGCCGGGCGGCTGAGCTTCTCATAGGAACCCAGGATTACGCATCCTTCCGCACCAGCGGCAGTTCTGCCAAAACTACAGTGCGGACTGTCTACCAGTTTGAAATTGCAGAAAGCAAGATCTGCCCGGGCATGGTCAAGTTCAAGGCGCGGGCCGACGGTTTCTTGTACAATATGATGCGCAATATGGTGGGTACGCTGCTGGAGGTAGGCCTCGGCAAATTATCCGCAGAAGACGTGAAGGATATCCTAGCAGCTCGAGACCGGCGCCGGGCAGGTCCCACCGCTCCCCCTCACGGCCTTTACCTGGCGGGGGTAGAGTACCCTCAGTCTAAACAATCAACCTCGCCGGGGGAGACCGTTTCCTCAGAAGTCGTCTTCGACATCCCTTGGGTATAATAAAAAAATGTCCTCTATTCTGAAAGATATGCACTTGTGGGAGAATAACATCCTATGAGTTATAGACAACTTGTATGCTGGGCGAAGTTGGCTGAACTTGGGGGAAAAACCCGGCTGTGTTCCGAATTCAGAGCCAAGAGGGAATTCTGAGGGTCACAACACTAGGTTGGTTTCGGGTTACCATAGGTGGTCGAGTTCTTTTGGAAGACAGCAACAGAGCAGCTGCCTGACTGTTTTGCACCATGGGCCTTATGAGCTGGGTCTCTGGCTTGCCGGGTTATGCCGCCCTCTGCTGGTTTGAGCGGTAACCCGTTGATTGGGCCTCAATGCTGACCGCTTACCCGCTGCGCTGCTTTTCTGTCGGCTGCCGTTTCCTCAGGACAGTGATGGGCCTTACTACCTGCTCTTCTGTACCGGTGAGGGGAGCGTTAAGGTCCCAGTTGTTCCACCAGCCGATGAACTCAAATCCCTGCTGGCCGCTGATCAGGAGAAATTCCTGGGGGTAAATGGCCCGTCGAATGCTGTCTTGCTGCAGACGGCGTGTACTGCCTCCTTCTTTGACCAGCAGAGTGATTTTCTCCCGAAAGGTTTGGTCGATATAGTTGAGGAGCTTGCTGGAGTAGCTGACTTCAACGGTAATGCCGTTTCTTTCCATGGTCCAGCTGTCAGTAGTATCTGCAATCCAGCTGAAATCGACACACCAATCTAGAAAATACAGGCCGCCGGGGTTTAGAGCCCGGCTAACCGACGCAAAATGAGAAATGAGCTCACTGGTGGCAGCAGCGTACAGAGAACCAAGCATGACGAAAGCAAAATCCACCGGCTTATTGTTTTCAGTCACGATAATTGTCCGGGTTCTGCTCAGGGTGTTTGACCGAATAACAGGGTTGAACCCGGTTCAAGTAGAATCCTCCTCTAGTTCAATTAGGGGAGGAAAGGGAGAA
>DUMM01000088.1 GCA_012839845.1 Bacillota bacterium
AAAAGGGTAGAATCAATATCGACCTGACATCGGTTTATACTAGATACTATCCTTGTGCGTTCTGAAAATGGTCTAGTCTCTCTGACACCGGGGGCAAAAAAAAGAACTGCGACCGGCAAGCTTGATCCTGGCAATGGGTTCGCCGCAGGTAGTGCACGGTTCTCCCTCTCTTCCATATACCCGCAGCAAATCCTGGAATCCTCCTCGGCGCCCTTCACCATCGACATAGTCCCGAAACGTAGTCCCCCTGTGGGTAATTCCTTCCCGGATTACCTGCTGAATACTTTCATGGAGGCGCTTTATTTCCTCCTGCGTCAGTTTGCCGGCAATCTTGCCCGGGAAAATCCCTGCTCTGTGCAAACTCTCGTCGGCATATATGTTGCCTAGGCCGGCCACACGGCGCTGATCCAGAAGGACAGACTTCACCGCTGCCCGGCGGTCCGCAAGCTGCTCGGCCAGATACTCAGGGGTAAAGTCTTCATCTAGGGGTTCCTTGCCCAAGATCTCTAAGGCCTTTACCGCTCCGCCGCCCAAACAGTCCACAAGATCCACAGTGGCAAACTTCCGCTGGTCTACTAGGCGCAAGTCCAGTCCATCTTGCAGGTGAAACCGAAATGAAGTATGCTTCTCCACTGCAGCATCCGTCGGCACTGCCGTTAACCTGCCGGTCATCCGCAGGTGGATGACCAGCTGCTGGCCTGAATCCAATGAGCAAAGCAAGTACTTGCCCCGACGGTCCAGCTCGATAAAGGACCTTCCCAACAGAGCCCTTTCTAACTGCTCCTCGGAACAGTTGCGCAGCACCTTCGGATACAGCACTTCTACGCCCCGAACTGGTCGGTACAAGATCTTCTTCTCTAGTGTTCTGCGAATGGTTTCTACCTCCGGCAGCTCCGGCAAATCTCCCACCCCGCTACTTCTATGTGTCCTCGAAGACCGGCATTACATCGCCCCAGTTTGCGCCGGATGCCACATCTACCACCAGGGGTACATCTAGAGTTACAATCCCCTCCATAGTTTCTTTGATTAAGCGAGCCGCGGCCAGCAAGTCTTCGATATGCACTTCGAAGACCAGTTCATCATGCACCTGCAGCAGCATCTTGGCCCGCAAGCCGCTGGCTGCAATTTTCTCCTCAACAGCGATCATGGCCATTTTGATAATATCCGCGGCGGTCCCCTGAATTGGAGCGTTCATCGCCGCCCGCTCAGCGAAACTCCTCAGGGCCCAACGCTTGCTGCGGATATCAGGCAGATACCGACGGCGGTTGAAGAGGGTTGTCACATAGCCCCGCTCTCTAGCCTCCTCGACGACCCTATCCAAGTACTCCTTCACACCGGTGTACTTTTGAAAGTACCGGTCGATGTATGCTTGAGCCTGTTGGACTGGAAGCCCGGTACCCTTGGATAGGCCGAAGCTGCTGATTCCGTACACAATGCCGAAGTTAATGGCCTTGGCTGCACTCCGCAGAGCGGGCGTGACATCATCCATATCAAGGCCGAAGACCTCCGCGGCTGTCCTAGAGTGGATGTCTGCTCCCGACCTAAAGGCCTCCAGCCACGCGGGATCTTTGGACATGTGGGCAAGCACCCGCAGTTCAATCTGGGAATAATCGGCTGCCAGAATCACGTAATCCGGATGACCGGCTGTGAAAGCCCGTCGAATCCTCCGGCCTTCGGCAGTCCGGACAGGAATGTTTTGCAAATTGGGGTTGACACTGGACAGCCTGCCGGTTGCTGTCACCCGCTGATGGAAGCTGGTATGTATCCTCCCTGTGACTGGGTGAACCAGGTGCTCCAGAGTGTCTAAGTAAGTCGACTTCAACTTAACCAGCTGTCGGTAATCCATCACCAGTCTGGCGATTTCGTGCTCCTCTGCCAGCTGCTCCAGCACCTCTGCACTGGTGGAAGGGCCTGTCTTGGTCTCTTTCAGCACCGGCAGACCCAGCCGGTGGAACAACACCTCAGCCAGCTGCTTCGGGGAGTTGATGTTGAACTCCATACCGGCCAGGGAGTAAATCAGCTCAGCTAAGCGATCAATGCGCTCTCCAAATTCCTCAGAGATGGTCCGCAGTTCTCTTACATCCACCGCCACTCCCCGCCGTTCCATAAGGGCCAGGACCTTCGCCAGAGGCAGCTCTATCTCCTTGTACAGCTGTTCCATGTCGTTTTCCCGCAGCTCCTCCTCCAGTTTGGCGTAGAGGGCGGGCAGATGGGCCAGCCGGTGTCTGCTAAACTCGGCCAGCTTTTGGCAGTCCACCTCCCCGAGGGAGATGGCCTTGGCGCCTTTCCCTGTAAGCTCTTCCACCCCAGGCTGATAAACATCCAACACCTGCAGCAGCACGTCTTCCAGTCCTTCAATGTTCTGACCTGGATTGAGCAGGTAGGCTGCCAGGGAAATATCAAAAAAGGTACCTTCCGGCCTCAGACCCATGTTGGCTAAGGCATGATAGAGGGCCTTGGTGTCAAAGCAAACCTTAATCAGATCAACTGACCCAAACAGCTCCTTAAGGGCTTCAACCGCGCCCTCCCCCGGCGCAACGGGCAGATATCCGCTTCTTGTCCCATCGCTTAATCCCATACCTACCAAGACGGCATCGATACTATCATCCCCATCGATATACGGGTCAAGAAAGACGACACCACCAGCCGAACCCGCTCGCCCCTTCAAGTCATTGATAAAGGACCTCAGCTCCTCAGGAGATGAGAACAGGCTGAACTCTGTCTTTTCCCCACTGGCAGTCTCCACGACACCGCCTGCTGAAAGCCCCAGACGGGAGATTATGCTCCTAAACTCCAGGCGTGAAAACAGCTCATACAGCTTGCTCTTCTGCCACATTCTCTTGCTGTAGGGAAGCAGATCGCAGTCTATGGGAACTTGACAGTTGATGGTAGCAAGCCTGCGGCTGAGTCTTGCCTGATCGGCGTACTTCTCTAGACTCTCCCGCTGCTTCCCCCGCAGCTTGTCGGTATTCTTCAGGACATCTTCCAGGCTGCCGAAGTCCTGCAGGAGCTTGGCAGCGGTCTTCGGCCCTATGCCTGGTACGCCGGGGATATTGTCCGACGCATCACCCATCAGCCCCTTCAAGTCCGCCATCAACCCCGGCGGCACTCCGTGCTTAGCTTTCACTTGCTGAACATCGTAGGCTTCTAGGTTGGTAATCCCTCGCCGAGTGAGCAGTACAGTAGTATTTTCATCAACCAGCTGGAGGCAATCCTGATCTCCGGTGACGATCATAACTTTCCGCCCCAGCTGCCTGTGATAACAAGCCAGAGTGCCGATGATGTCATCGGCCTCATAGCCCGGTGTCTCCAGAATGGGGATCCCAAAAGCTTCAACTACTTGCTTGATCAGCCCAACTTGGGGCACCAGCTCCTCTGCCATCTTTGGACGGGTGGCCTTATAGTCTTGGAACTCTTGGTGACGAAAGGTAGGACCGGCCAAATCAAAGGCCACAGCCATATAATCGGGTTCCTCATCCTCTAAGAGCCGCAGAAGCATGGTAGTAAAGCCGAGCACAGCATTGGTGTGTTCCCCCTGGCTGGTCGTCAAAGTGGGAAGTGCATAGAAAGCCCGGTGAATGAGGCTGTTCCCATCTACAAGCACGACTTTTCCTTTGGAGTTGCCGGTCCCAGTCTGCATGTTACCACCTCAAGCTTGCGAAATTGTCGGCAGGCCCATGTTGCCGGATGCTCGACCGAGCTGCCGGCAGGCTTTAGGCCGCTGTCAGGTCTTCAGCAAGTATTCCATACTGCAGGGGAATTTACCTCTTTCCTATTCCGCCTCTGCCCAGGCGGCTCCGCCTTCTTGGCAAATTTGCGCGGCAATAGGGAGCACTTGACTTCATCGTCTGAATTTACATTTCGACAAAAGTAGTATTGCGATTCATGTTGTGTTAGGATGGTTTCAGCGGAACGGGACTTAAGTCCTATGTCCCTGCCTTGCTGCCGCCTGAATTCTGAGGAAGACGTACAGGAAGGGAGAGGTTTGTGTCAATGCGACTGCATAAATCATCTGCGGCAATCATGGCTCTCCTCATGGTATTGCTCTTGAGCAGCACCACAGCTGCCGCTGAGCTCAAGGACATATCGTCCAGCTGGGCCAAAGCCGATATCCAAGCTCTAGCGGCAGAGGGAGTGATCAGTGGTTACCCCGACGGAACATTCCGCCCCAAGAACCCGATCACCAGGGCGGAATTTGCCAGGATCGTAGCCAGGGCCTTTAATCTGCAATCGACAAACCAGGCCCAGTTCTCCGATACCCGCAACCACTGGACCAAGGGAGAGATCAGCGCCCTGGCGGCTAAGGGAATAATTCAGGGCTATCCCGACGGCAGATTTCACCCAGATGAGAAAATCACTAGAGCTGAAATCGTAACCATGCTCATCAGAGCCCTTAAGCTGGACAAGGACTTCAGCGCAGAGCAGTATGACTGGTGGCCCACCTATACCGATATGTCAGAGGCTCACTGGTCATACAACTCCGTCGAAATCGCCAGCCGTTTGGGGATTGTCCCCTCGGTTTTTGGCAGCACTTTCCAACCGGACCGGCCGGCCACTCGAGAGGAAACAGCAGCCATGGTCAAGGCTGCAGCCGACTTGATCACTGTCCAAGGTACCCTGAGCGCCGTCGAAGATGGAGCAGCAATAACTGTGGAGCCTTTGATAGGACAGTCCCTCGTACTGGAAATGGCCCCCGATGCCAGCGTTCTGCGGAACGGCACCAAGTCGGAAGCGGGTAACCTGGTTGAAGGAGACCAGGTATATTTGGTAGCCAATCGTGCCGGTGCCGCCCAGTTCATCAAGGCCAACGGTATTGTAACCCAATCAGACGTGATGTCCAAAATTACCGATCTCTCCAAGGGCTTGGTGACCAAAGAACAGCTCGGCGCTCTCATCAAGGGCGACTGGCAGACCCTCCGGGGTGAGATGCGCTATACCCTGTATGATCAGCTGCTGAAAAATGGGGTTAAGCCGCATGAAGCTGAGGCTATCATCACCCAGGATTGGTCTGCCCTGAGCGACTTTGGCAAAGAACGCCTAGCAGAGGCCTTGGCCTCCCAATGGGACTTGTCGCCTGAGTTAATTGTTGCGCTCCTAGACCGGGATTGGAGTACCGCCCAAGAATATGCACAGGTGGAACTCACCCAGCGGCTGCTGGGGGGTCTGCTCAGCGAATCCTTTTAAAGATCCGGAACCACCCCCGAGTAGGTTAACCTGGACATCCGGGGACTCTCTAACACAGCCAGGTTTCCCGCAGTTTGGAAACCTGGTTTTTTCTTTGGGGATAAATGGAGTTTTAGGTAGAGAAGCAAAGCTTTCCGGAATATAGACTGCCAATTTGGCAATATGGGTCGATAGACTGCCGTGACATCACTATATATTGTGTAGTATAATTGATAAGCACCAATATGTGGTGTTTATCGGTTCTGACTAACGGAGGATGGCTGAGTCAGAGGGGACATGCTATCATGTTCTTGAGTGAGAGCTGTTGCATCGTGTTCGTCATCTGCTGTAATACCAGGAGGGAATGATCATATGCAGCTGAGCAGTAACGCCCGTACCGTCCTGGAACGGCGCTATTTGGCCAAGGACTCCGAAGGCAATATTCTGGAAACCCCTGAGGAGATGCTTCAGAGGGTAGCCCGCAATATTGCAGCGGTTGATGCCAACTACGGAGCAAGTCCCGAAGAAGTTGCCAAGACCGAAGCTGAATTCTATGAGATCATGGACCGGCTGGAGTTTCTTCCTAACTCTCCCACCCTGATGAACGCCGGTCGGGAACTGCAGCAGCTGTCGGCTTGCTTTGTGCTGCCGGTGGAAGACAGCATGGAGGGGATTTTTGACGCGGTAAAGCACGCTGCCCTCATACATAAGAGCGGTGGCGGCACTGGTTTTTCTTTCAGCCGCCTCCGGCCCAAGAATGATAAGGTCCTCACCACCGGCGGCGTGGCCAGCGGACCGGTGTCATTTATGAAGGTGTTCAATGCTGCTACAGAAGCTGTGAAACAGGGCGGCACCCGGCGAGGAGCCAATATGGGCATCCTGCGCATCGATCACCCTGATATTATGGAATTTATCACCTGCAAGCAGGATTCAGATGACCTGACCAACTTTAATATTTCCTGCGCGGTAACAAAGGAATTCATGGATGCTGTAGAGGCCGACGCCTATTATGACCTGATCAATCCCCGCACCAACAAGCCCCAGGGCAGGCTCAGAGCTCGGGATGTTTTCAACAAGATCGTTGAGATGGCATGGCACAACGGTGAACCAGGTATTATCTTCCTTGATCGGGTAAATGAGTTTAACCCGACTCCCCATGTGGGACAATTCGAAGCTACCAATCCCTGCGGCGAACAGCCTCTGCTTCCCTACGAGTCCTGTAATTTAGGATCAATCAACCTGGCCAAGTTTGTGAGCCGGGATTCCATGGATTGGGAGCACCTGCGCCGGGTAGTCCATGCTGCTGTCCACTTCCTGGACAATGTGATCGACGCCAACCGCTATCCGCTGCCTGAGATCGAACACATGACCAAAGCCAACCGCAAGATCGGCTTAGGCGTGATGGGATTTGCCGATATGCTCATTTTGCGGGGCATCCCCTATGATTCGGAGGACGCAATAGAGGCCGCTCGGGAGGTAATGTCCTTTATTCAGCGGGAGGCCCGCCAGGCTTCCATTGAGCTGGCCAAGCAGAGGGGACCCTTCCCCAATTTCAAAGGCAGCATTTACGACAACGGAGAGATCCCGACATTGAGAAATGCCACGGTCACCACCATCGCTCCCACAGGGACCATCAGCATCATCGCGGGCTGCTCTTCGGGCATTGAACCGCTGTTTGCCATAGCCTACATTCGCAACGTGTTGGACAATGATCAACTGGTGGAAGTCAACCCCTTGTTTGAGGCCCTGGCCAAGAGGTACGACTTCTACAGTCCTGAACTTATGAGGTTGGTGGCTAAGCGGGGATCTGTAAGGGGTATTCAGGACGTGCCGGAGGACATACAGCGGCTTTTTGCAACCGCCCACGACATTGCGCCGGAGTATCATGTCAAGATCCAAGCTGCTTTCCAGGAGTTTACCGACAATGCGGTCTCCAAAACCGTCAATCTGCCCAACTCCGCGACCAAAGAAGATGTCGCCAACATTTTCTGGGAAGCCTATAGGTTGGGCTGCAAGGGAATCACCATCTACAGAGACGGCAGCCGCTCCAGTCAAGTGCTTACCATCAAGAAGATCGAGGAAAAGGAAAAGAGCGAGCAGGCAACTCCTCCGAGGGCAGTAGTACGGCCGAGGCCTCCGGTCACCTCCGGCCGGACAATGCGGATTCCCACCGCCCACGGCAACATGTACGTTACCATCAACGAAGACGAGTACGGTATCTGCGAAGTGTTTGCCCAAACCGGCAAGTCCGGCGGAGATGCAGCAGCCAATAACGAAGCCATCGCCCGCTTGATCTCCATTGCCCTCCGGGCAGGAGTGCCGGTGGAGGACATAATTAAGCAGCTCCGGGGCATTCGCTCTTCCACCCCTGTCTGGTTCAACGGCGGTTTGGTTCTATCTGGACCGGATGGTATCGCCATTGCTCTAGAGCGCTATCTGCACTGGCGCAAGACCGGACAGGACCTGGATAGCGTCAAGACAGCGGTGGATGCCGCGGCACCCGCCGGCGAGTGTCCCGACTGCGGCAGCCCGCTGGTTTACGAGGAGGGCTGCAACAAATGCCCGCAGTGCGGGTATTCCCGCTGCAGCTAATCCAAAGGAGTGCAAGTGCTGGAGGACGCAGAAATGCAACTCTAAATGAAACGGATTTTCGCTCGTCTTCTCTCTGACTCAACGAAGGGTTTCTGTTCCTCGCTCGGCTTGGTTTATCCTGCTCGTGCCAGACTTTCCACCGCTTCCCATGC
>DUMM01000089.1 GCA_012839845.1 Bacillota bacterium
AATTGATGACTACACGGTTCGAGTGGTGATTGAGCAGGAGTTTGCTTTCTAGGCAGGGGCAATGCTTTGCCTCTGCCGGCCACCTATCGTGAGCAAAATGCGGTCAAAGAGCGTGATTAGCAACAGCTTATCCAGCTGGAAGTCGTTCATGTCTTGCCTGTATAGTTCCACCGCCTGCCCCAACTGCTGGGCTTTTTGACGGGAGTACTGCAGCATTTCCGGGCTGAGGTCAATACCTACATAACAGTAGCCTAGGCGCAGCAGTTCCTGCATGTGGGGGCTGTTGCCGCATCCCAGCTCCAATACCCGCTTTACTGGGATGAGAGAATAGCGGCGGATCAGCTCCTGCATGACTTCCACTTCCTTGGGTATATCCCGGTAGGAAAAAGCAATTTCGTAGTAGAATGGGTTAGCGTATAGGTTGTCCACCGGATGCACTTCCTTTCAAGCTCGAGTGGGCTGGAGCTTTGGCGGCAGAACCTTGAGTTCAGTCCCGCTGTCGGCGGTCTGTCCATTACAGCTACTTTGTGTATTATTGATCGCGGAGGAGAGTCCTGCCGGGGGCTGGCGCAAGCTCCTCTTGCTTTCCCGCAAAGTCTTGTGGGCCGGCAATGCTTGACAGTCCAGGATGGCTGTATTAAAATTGATACGGTAAACTCGGTATGTTGCTGCCGAGTTTTAGCAGTTTATTTTGAAGAAGTTCGAGAACTAGTCTGCGTATAACCGGTTCTTAACTATCCGCTGCGGTATAGCCCCGGCCGCGGCGAATTGGGTTGAGAGCGGTTACCATAAGCCGTTCTGTCAAAGGGGGGAAGTCTGATGGAAAATGGCAAAACCTACATGGCCAAACCCGCTGATGTCCAGCCGAAGTGGTATGTGGTTGATGCGAAGGGTAAGGTATTAGGCCGTCTGGCGGCGGAAATCGCCAATGTCCTGAGGGGAAAGAACAAGCCTGAGTTCACGCCCCACGTTGACACCGGTGACTTTGTCATCGTTGTCAATGCCGACAAGGTGAAGCTTACCGGCAAGAAGCGCAACCAGAAACTGTATTACTGGCACAGCGGTTATCCCGGCGGCCTCCGGTCTCGCACTGCGGCTCAGATGCTTGCCAGCAAGCCGGAGGAGGTTATTCGCAGGGCCGTTTGGGGTATGATGCCAAAGAACACCCTCAGCCGCAATCAGATGAAGAAACTGAAGGTGTATGCGGGTCCTGACCATCCCCACATGGCCCAGAAGCCGCAGCCTTTGGAGATTCTATCGGCTGTCAAATAGCAGGAATTACATCGGCTCGCGATTCCTATATATCGACACCCTGTTAGGAGAAAGGAGGGATAACTAGGTGGCCGTTGCAGAGCTGAACCAATACTACGGTACAGGACGGAGAAAGTGTTCCGTTGCCAGGGTTTACCTCAGACCGGGAACCGGCAACTTTGAGATAAATGATCGGAGCATTGATGAGTACTTCGGCCGTGAAGTACTGAAGACTATCTGCCTCCAGCCCCTAAAGCTGACTGGAACAGAGGGTAAGTTTGATATCAAAGTGAATGTCAGGGGAGGCGGACTGTCTGGGCAGGCAGGTGCCATTCGCCACGGCATCGCTCGCGCACTTCTGGCGTATGACTCCGAATTGCGTGTTCCACTGAAGCGGGCAGGGTACTTGACCCGGGATCCGAGAATGAAGGAACGGCGCAAGTACGGCTTGAAGAAAGCCCGTAAGGCTCCGCAGTTCTCCAAGCGTTAACAGTATTGTTCGCATCCAATGGGCGGTCTTTTCCGAAACAGCGGAGGACCGCCTTTTTGCTGCTTATTGTGCAGTTCTTTCTGCTCGCCCCCAGTGAGCAGAGGTACGAAACTCCTCTCAGGGAGATCACTACGCAAAAGGGGTGAATCCCAGTGAGCGAAAGGAATGGCGCTGTCGAAGCTGGTTCAGTGGATGGAACTTACGACATTGCGGTCATCGGCGGCGGGCCCGGCGGATATGTAGCGGCCGCCTATGCGGCCAAAAAGGGTGCCAAAGTGGTGCTGGTGGAAAAGGACACTCCCGGCGGGACCTGCCTCAATCGGGGATGCATTCCCACCAAAGCTCTAATCCGCACCGCCGAGGTCTACAAGACGCTGCAAGAAGCCGGCCGTTACGGCTGTCGGGCGGAGAAGGTGGAAGTGGATTTCAAGAAAGCGATGGCCAGAAAAGACCGGGTGGTAAAAGGCCTGGTGAAAGGTGTCGAAGCACTGCTGGCCCGCCGCGGAGTGACGGTTATCCGGGGCTGGGGCCGGCTGATGGATGGGGAGACGGTGGTTGTCAGTTATGGAGACGGCAGAGAGTCGCTGCTGAAAGCGCGGCATATCATCCTAGCAACTGGGTCTGAGCCCGTGACGCTCTCTATTCCTGGTGCGTCCAGTGAAGCGGTAATCGACAGCACTCAGGCTTTGGAATTGGATGCTCTGCCGGAGAGCATGATCGTTATCGGTGGCGGCGTCATCGGCATGGAATTTGCCTTTATCTTCACCAGGCTGGGGGCCAAGGTGACGGTGATTGAGTACATGGACCAAATCTTGCCCTCTGTCGACGAAGATTTGGCTCAAGAGGTGTTTCGCAGTGCCCGAACGGCAGGGATTCAGATCTTTACCAAGGCCAGGGCGACCGCTATTACCCCGACTGACGCGGGGCTGGCGGTGGCTCTTGAAGACGCTGCTACCGGCCAGCAGCTGCCTGAGATCGCAGCGGAGAAGGTGTTGATGGCAGTAGGTCGGCGGCCGCTGATAGAGGGTCTAGGTGTCGTGGAGGTCGGTATAGAACTGGATCCCATGACCAGGGGCATTAAGGTCAATGAACGGATGCAAACCAATATCGACAGCATCTACGCCATCGGAGATGTGACGGGGAAGGTAATGCTGGCCCACGCGGCATCTCATCAAGGTTTGGTGGCTGTGGACAATATCCTCGGACAGGAGTCGAGGATGGATTACAGCGCTGTACCCAATGCCATCTTCACCGATCCCGAGATCGCATCGGTAGGCGTGACGGAAAAGGAAGCAGCAGCCCGTAATCTCAACATAAGGGTTGGACGCTTCCCCTTTGCCGCCAATGGAAAAGCCTCTACTCTGGGAACCAGCCGGGGATTTGTCAAGCTGATTGCCGATGCCGATACTGGAAGAATTATCGGCGGCGGCGTAGTGGGGCCGGGTGCCACGGATCTGATTGCAGAAATTACATTGGCTGTGCAGCATCGGCTGACCGTCGAGCAGGTGGCAAGGACCATCCACGCCCATCCGACCCTGCCGGAGGCCATCTTCGAAGCTGCCTGGGCAGCAGAAAGCGGGGCTCTGCATCTTGCAGACTAGCTGGCGGGAAGCAAGTATCGTCATTTCTACATCCTATGATCCGTGGTACAACCTGGCAGTGGAGGAAGCACTGCTGCGGGAGAGCGCCCGGGCAGAATCGGAAACTGTCCTCTACCTTTGGCAGAACCAAAACACAGTAGTCATCGGCCGCAACCAAAACGCCTGGAAAGAATGCCGCTGGGAGCTTTTGCATGCGGAAGGAGGCAAGCTGGCCCGCCGCCTGTCCGGAGGAGGCGCTGTTTATCATGATCTGGGCAACTTGAACTTCACCTTCGTCACCTCCCGCAAGGGTTATGACCTAAAGAAACAGCTGCAGGTGATCCTGGAGGCAGTTGGCAGCCTCGGCATTGCAGCGGAATTTTCGGGACGGAACGACATCCTGGCTGGCGGACGGAAGTTTTCCGGCAACGCCTTCTACAAAGACACCCACCGGGCCTATCACCACGGCACTATCTTAGTGGCGGTGGATTTTGCTAAGCTGAACCGATACCTGCAGGTTTCCAGAGAAAAGATGGCCGCCAAGGGCATCGATTCGGTCCGTTCCCGGGTAGTGAATTTATCAGAGTTAAGACCGGGCCTGACGGTAGACGATGTCCGAGAAGCGTTGAAGACCGCTTTCCGCCGGATTTACAGCGCTGCGGGGGAAGAAGCGGTAATCGAGGGCTGGAACGAATCCGTTAGGGATCTTTACGAAAAATACGCTTCTTGGGAGTGGCGCTTTGGAAAGACGCCGCCCTTTGACCTCACTTTGCAGAGGCGCTTTGCCTGGGGAGAAATAGAACTGGGCTTAACCCTCAAGGGCGGCTTCATTCAAGATGCCAGGGTATTTTCCGATGCCATGGAGCCTCAGCTGATCGAGGCCATCGCCCCTAAGCTTCGCAGTCTTCCCTTGGACAAGGCAGCTATGACCGCTGCCGTTGGGGATTTGGGGGAAACGCCGGAGGAAAAGGGGATCATCCGGGAGATCCAAGAGTGGCTGTCTAGTGTGGATCTGTAAGCATAAGGGCTGATGCCCCTTGGGCATGGGCCCTTAGCTGTTATCTCCTTCGTTATCGCTTGTGCTTTCACTTCTATTTCTACTGCCGTCCGCTGTCTCGTTTTCACTTGTACTTTCTTCCATTTGGTCTTCAGCTGTCCTCTCTTCCTGCTCCCTCATTCCTGCCTGCCCTTCTCTTTCTTCGGCGGTGCCGTCATCCGGCACATCGTGCTCGGCAGCTGAGCCTTCCGGCATCTCAGGAGCAAAGTGTTCAGGGGATTCAACCAGTGAATCTGAAGGCGGTTGGGCTGAGGGCTGTTCTAATTCTGCACAAGGTGCGTACTCGGTTGGTTCGGTGCCCTCAACAAAGGCGCAGGGAACCGACCACCGGCATCCTGGGCCTGCCCGGAGGCCTGTAAAGATGTGAACCGGGATATTGGTTGTAATCCCCCGGGGTACGGGAAAGTCCCTGGGCGGTTCGCCGGCTAAGGCGGTGTTGATGAACTCCGCCCACACGGGTCCGGCCAAAGTTCCGCCGTAGCCGGGCAGCGGTTTCTGCTGGTCATCACCTATGTATACGACAACCACAAGCTCTGGAGTGTATCCGGCAAACCACAGGCTGGTTGTTTCATCAGTGGTACCGGTTTTGCCGGCGGCAGGCCGCTGGATCGACAAGTGCTTTGCCGTGCCGTATTCGATGACGCTTCGCAGCATGTCGGTAACGAGGTAGGCGGTGGTTTCCTTCAGAACCCTGACGCCCTGCGGCTGATGGTCCTCTAAGACTCTGCCCTCCCGGTCCAGCACCCGCTGGATGCCCTGGACATCATAGCGGATGCCGCCGTTGGCAAAGGGGACGAAAGCCCCTGCCAGCTCCAAGGGAGTGACCCCTTTGGTGATCCCCCCGAGGGCCAGAGACAAATTGCGGTCCTCTGGGGTTAGAGAAGTAATCCCCATCTGTTGAGCCAGTCTCATTACCCGGTCGATTCCCACCCGGGAGAGGGTCCAGACAGCGGCGTTGTTCAAGGAATGGGCCACAGCATGCTTCATGATCACTGGCCCCCAGTAGCGGTCTTCATAGTTGCTGGGGGTATATCCGGCATAATCCCGAGGGATATCCTCTACCAGGGTGTTTTGCTGCCAGCCTGCCTCCAAGGCAGCCGCGTAAACGAAGGGCTTAAAAGCTGATCCCGGCTGTCGGTAGCCTTGGGTGGCCCTGTTGAACTGCGATTGGAGATAATCACGACCTCCCACCATGGCCCTGATGAAGCCGGTTTGGGGGTCAACGGCGATCAACGCCCCTTGAAACTCCTGACCAGCAAACACCTCTTCGGCCGCCCGCTGGTAGTCTGGATTAAGGGTGGTGTGGACCCTCAGTCCTCCCCGATAGACTAAATTGGCTCCATACCGCTCTTCCAGCTGCCTTTTCACGTAGTCTATGAAGTACGGCGCCTGACCCCGCTGCCGGCGGGCCAGTTGAATGGGACGGGCAGCGGCCTCCTGCCGCTCTGCCTCGGAGACCATATGGAGTTCAGCCATTCTCCCCAGGACCAAGTTGCGCCGTTCCCGGGCCAGTTCTGGGTTGGTGTAGGGATCATAAGCACTGGGTGAGCGGGGAATAGCAGCCAAGAGAGCGCTTTCGGCAAGGTCGAGCTCAGGAGCGGATTTTCCGAAGTAGGTCCTAGCAGCAGCCTCAATGCCGTAACTGCCTTCGCCGAAGTATATGTGGTTCAGGTACAGCTCGAGGATTTGGTCTTTGGTGTAGCGCTGCTCCAAGATCAGTGCCAGAACCAATTCTTCCAGTTTCCGAGTCCACGTCTTCTCAAAAGTCAAGAACAGGTTCTTGGCCAGCTGCTGTGTAATGGTACTGCCCCCAACCACCTTTTTGCCTGCTCTGAAGTTAATGTAAAGAGCCCTGAGGATGGCAATGGGATTGAAGCCCGGGTGCTTGTAAAACCAGCGGTCTTCCATGGCCAGGATGGCATCTTTCATCACTTGGGGGATGTCTTCCAGGGGAATATAGTAACTGGGGCCCTGCCCCAGCACAGTGAGGACTTCGCCGTTATCTGCCAAGATAGTTGTGCCCTCTAGAACTCTCTCTGTCTCAAACTCCCTCAGCAGAAAGAGGCCCCTGACGTACCAGCCGGCGAATACCGCGGCAGGGATCAACAGAATCAGCAACCAGAAATACCGATAGCGGCGCAGCAGCCTGCGGATAGATGTCACAGCCATCACCTGTGGCTAGTATGGGTTGGAGGCTGCTGACATATACTGAGGTCCACCGAGGGGCATTCAACTGCAGCGGGTTGCTGCTGAAATTGCCGCCTCATGCTGTGATTCTTGGTGCCTAAACAGACTGCCGATACTGGGGGATATACCCATGGCTGCTCCCAGCACCACTGCCGCAATACCGCTGGCGATGAGAAAATAAGAGGTGGGAATTGTGTCTACCAGTACTCCGGCCAGCGCCGTAGAGATGGGCACCAGCATCTGTACAAGACTTCCAACCAGGCCGAAAACTCTCCCCCGATAGTGGTCGGAAACAGTTTCCTGCAGCATGACGTTCAAAGGTACGTTGACCTGGACGTTGAAAACTCCAAGAAACAGCATCGGCACAGCTATACTGGCAAGTACGGCCAGAACGGGCAGCTGCTGGTATACCACTGGGAAGGCAATGATGCTGATGAGAAGAGCTATTATGCCTTGACCGATGGTAGCCCATGAGATGAGCCGGTGTTTGCCGACCTTTCTGGCCAGCATGCCCACCAGAAAGGTGCCTGCCATCACGCCGACAGGAAAACTAGATTGAATCAAGCCGTAATGGCCGGCCTCCAGCTTGAGAACCTGTTTGGCAAAGTAGGGAAATACCACTGAAAACATAGGAGTGCCCATGAAGTTTAGAAGCAGGGCGAACAGGATTACAGTGCGAAGACCGACATTGTCCCATACGTAGGCGAACCCTTCTTTGAGATTAAGCATGAACTGCCTTACCGGGCTGCTGGAGGCAGCGGCGGAAACTCGCTGCTCTTGGGCGGGGAAGCGGATAAACACTTCCGATATCCCGGACAAAATGAAAGAGATCCCAGTAAACACGAAGACGCCCGCATATCCTACGGCTCCCAAGAGGGCTGCTCCTGCGATAGGGCCCAGAATGCCTGTGGCGCTCATGGACAAGCTGTCCCGGGCATTGGCCTGGACCAGCTCTTCCTTTTTTACCAGATTTGGTATGGTGGCGGAAACAGCCGGCCCAAAAACAACGCCGCATAGAGACAGGAGCACTGTTGCTCCATAGAGTATGGACAGAGTCATCTGCCCAGAGTAGTAGATTACAGCGACGGTCAAGATCAAAGCGCCTCTAATGAGGTCGGCGCCGACGATAATCAGTTTGCGGCTGACTGCATCCACGATCACTCCGGCAAAGGGTGTGAGCAGGATACCGGGCAAACTCGCTGCCATTAAAACAGATCCTAATACGGTTCCCGAACCCGTCAGATCAAGGACCAGCCATGTGAGGGCAAAATAATAAATCCCGTCACCGATGTTGGAAACCAGGCGGCCTACGAGAAGCAGTCCATAATCTCGGTTAATGAACAGCCGCTGCCACAGAGAAGCTCGCTCTTCTGCGATGTGTGCCACTCCCATTCCCCTCCCTCAGTATAAATAAAGCATACCATCATTCCTTCCTCCCCCCTAGAGTCTTAGGTTGGAAATTTCCTCCGACTGGAGATGGAGAACTTTTAATTTTGGGCTTTACAAACCCATGTCTGTGTGACATAATAGGAAAGACAAATCTTTAAACTGGGTACAGAGATACCGGTAAGATTTGTAAAACAACGCGCAGACAAAGTTCATACTCTTTCTGTGCTGTTCTTTCAGATCTTGCCGGGGAGGCAAGATTTTTTTTGCCTGCTCGGGGGCCCAGAGAACAGAGGAGGAGGAAAGTTGATGTCAACAGAGAGAGTCGTGGGTTACCTGCCTGATGAGACACCGCAGTTTTGGGAGTTGATCGTATTTGCCTTACAGCAAATCGTGGTGATGTTTCCCGCAACTGTACTAGTAGCATTAATTACAGGCTTTCACGTTTCCACGACGATATTTGCCAGCGGCTTGGCGACGCTGGTCTTTCTTTTGGTTACCGGAAGGAAGATCCCGCTCTATTACGGCTCCAGCTTTTCGTATATCGCTGCCATCGCGTCTATAATGACCGCCGAGGCATTTGCCGGTCTATCTTTGAATGAGAGGATTTCCATTGCCCAGTTTGGTATTGTGATGTCAGGCTTGGTGTCAATTGCGGCTGGCATCATTGTCAATAGGAGCGGCAAGGAGACCATCGACCGGGTGCTGCCTCCTTCGGTTACCGGCAGTATTGCTATTATCATCGGGTTGTCCCTGGCAGCTACCGCTATGTCCGATGCGTCTTCCGTCCCTCCGGGAGTGCCGGAGGCCAGCATGGGTCTGGCAGGGAGCTGCGCGTGGATAATCGCCATCATCACATTGATTTCCACCATCCTCTATTCGGTTTACCTCAAGGGTAAGCTGGGTCAATTTCCCATCTTGTTCGGTCTAGCCACTGGGTACGCGGCGTCGTTGGTTATCGGCTGGGTCACGGGCATCCAGTTCGTAAACTTCAGTACAGTCGAGTCAAACAGCATTTTGAGTCTTCCCATCTTCACACTGCCCAAACCATCACTGGCTTCGCTGATTGCCATCATGCCCATTGCCATTGCCACTATCCCCGAGTCTACAGCCCATATCTATCAGTTGGGGTTGTACGTCAAGAACCTCGCCGAGCAGAAAGGGTCCAAGAAAGATTACGACCTGGAGGGCAAGCTGGGACTGAATCTAATCGGCGACGGAATCGGCGATATTGTCTCCGGGTTCATCGGGGGACCAGCGGGCACCAACTACGGTGAGAATATCAGCGCCATGGCCATCACCAAGAACTTCTCGGTATCGGTGCTGATTGCGGCTGCCATCATTACCATGATCATCTCCTGCTTCACGCCGCTGATCAACATCGTCTACTCAATACCAAAGGCTGTCATCGGCGGGCTTTCCATCTACCTCTTCGGCGTCATCGCCGCCCAAGGCATAGCCATCATCATGGAAAAGCAGGTGAACCTGTTCAGCGCTAAGAATCTAGCGGTCATAGCCGTAATTCTCATCGTGGGTTTGGGCGGCACTTTTAACTATGAAGGCGGCATGATTCCCATGTTCGGCGTAGAACTGCCTGCCATAGCTACTGCGGCAGTTGTGGGGATTCTCTTGAATCTCATGCTGTCGGTAGGGGAGAAGGGGAGATAACCAGAGGCTAGGAAAGCAGAGAGTCTAGCCAGTTGCAGATAGAAGGCAGGTTTCTCTCCAAGAATTGAGCGGTTCAGAAAAGGTAAAACCGTTGCCTTAGGAGCCACAGTCTTCTACACTTCCGGGATTGACAAGAATCCTGGGCAGTGTAGGAGACTTTTTTGTATGGTTATGCACATGCTCTTTCCTGCGGTTTGGTGATCACTCATCAAGGAAAGGGCGAAATCGCCGATAAGAAAAATGATATAACCTGGTGGTATGATCATTAAGCTGACGCCATGAAGAATGAAGAATGCTGTATACATTTGCATGAGCGGCAGGTGAACTTGAGAAGGCGTAGCATTCACAATAGCATTTACCATAACCATGGCGACCCCATGGTAACATCTATACTCTATCTAGGAGGATTTAGGATGTGTCCAATGCATCGAAATACTGGGTTGACTGGGCTGTTGTTGGTGGTGGTAGGAGTCTCGTTGGTATTGGTTTCCTCGTTGGCAGGAGCGACCGAACCGAAATATGGTGGAGTTTTCACTATGCCCATCAGTGATGATCCTCCGCTGTGGCCCATTCAGGGTGGGATTTACAATCTACTTCCTAACAAGTTGCTCTATGACACGCTGGTCAAGTATGATCCTGTCGATCTTTCGATGGTTCCTGGTCTTGCCGAATCCTGGGAGGTCTCCGACGATGGTCTTACGTGGACCTTCCATCTTCGGGACGGGGTCAAGTGGCACGACGGCTATCCGTTTACCGCCGAGGATGTGGCATTTACTGTCGGTATCTGGCTAAACCGGAAAATCCCTTATTACTTGAGCGGGAATGTCCAAGGGATCACTGGGGTGGAAGTGGTTGATCCTTTGACAGTCAAGATCTATGCAGAACAACCTATTGCTTCTTTCCCAGCCTTGTTGGCATACAACATGCACATGTTGCCCAAACATCTGTTGGAAGACTATACACCTGAAGAGCTGGTTAGTCCAACGGAGTTCTTGAGGCACCCCATTGGCACCGGCGCTTTTAAGTTCGACCGGAAACAGCCAGGTAGTTTTGTCCGTTTGGTGGCC
>DUMM01000090.1 GCA_012839845.1 Bacillota bacterium
CCATGCCGGTTGTTATCCTGGACCAGCTTAGTATGCACATTGGTGAGCTTTTTGACTTAAGCAAAATACCCTGGGATAACTCACCCAGAAATATCAAGATATTGAACGAAACTATGGCCTATTACAGATCAAACCGGGTGCTGTTGGTGTGTAATATTGTCAGGATGTAATCCATCTGTGACAGTGACAGTAGGGAAAACGCGCCATGGCTGGTGAGGAACCAGGTACAGCTGCCGACACAGCCAAAGGCTTGCCAAGAGCGTCGCTAAGCACAGCAAGCATTACAGGACAGGAATTCTGCAATATGACGAGAATGATTAAACTGCCGCTCTTTTGCCACGGCATGCTCAGCTCCAGCAAGTGACCTTCAAGGAGGGAGTGCTTTGGAAAACTTCATATTCCACAGTCCCACCAAAATCATTTTCGGCAGGGGCGTTGAGGCGTCAGTAGGTGAAGAAGTCAAGAGACACGGGAAAAAGGTGCTGCTGCATTACGGCGGCGGCAGCATCAAAAGGAGCGGACTCTATCAGCGGGTAGTCGACTCCCTGAATAAAGCCGGTGTAGAGTTCATAGAGCTGGGGGGAGTGCAGCCCAACCCTCGGTTGAGTATGGTAAGGCAGGGCATAGAGCTTTGCCGCAGGGAAAAGGTGGATTTCATACTAGCTGTAGGCGGGGGTAGTGTCATCGACTCCGGTAAGGCCATCGCTTTAGGTGTGCCCTACCAGGGAGATGTATGGGACTTTTTTGCCGGCAAAGCAGCACCGAAAGACGCACTGCCGGTTGGTGTCGTCTTAACTATTCCAGCTGCGGGCAGTGAAGCCAGCAACAGCTGCGTAATTACCAACGAAGACGGATGGCTGAAACGGGGATGCAGTACGCCATTTAACCGTCCGGTGTTTGCTTTCATGAATCCTGAGCTTACCTTTACTCTGCCGCCCTATCAGACGGCCTGTGGTGCGGCAGATATTATGGCCCATGTCATGGAGAGGTACTTCACCAATACTCCCAAGGTGGAACTCACTGACCGTCTGTGTGAAGCCGTGCTCAAGGTCATAATCAAGAACATACCAATAGTCTTGCGGCAGCCGGACAACTATGACGCACGCGCGGAAATCATGTGGGCCAGCACTCTAGCCCACAATGACCTGCTGAGCACAGGCCGCGTCGGGGATTGGGCCTCACATCAGATCGAACACGAATTGAGCGGAATATATGATGTTGCCCATGGGGCGGGTCTTGCCGTAGTCTTTCCCGCCTGGATGAAATACGTGTATCGCCACGACGTACAGCGCTTTGTCCAGTTTGCAGTGCGGGTTTGGAACGTGGAAGAGGACTTCTTCGATCCCGAAGCCACTGCCTTGGAGGGTATTCAGCGCACCAAACAGTTCTTCCGTTCCATCGGCCTGCCCGTAACCCTCCAGGAGCTGGGGATCCCTGACGACCGCCTTGAAGAAATGGCCGAAAAATGCAAGAAAGGACCTGAGGGGACTGTTGGACAGTTCGTAAAGTTGACAACACAAGATGTCCTCAATATCCTGAAGCTGGCGAAAGAAGATTAACCTCAGCAGCGGTTCCCGGATCTAGATAGCGCTTTAGTGTTACCCAATAGGGCCGAGCCATTGGCGGCATCTGCGTCGACCAACTCGGCCCTATTTCCGCACCCTCAGCCGGAAGGGGCAGCTGCCGCCCCTTTACCGCCAATAATCGTCTTCGAACAGCTGAGCCTTGCGAGCCCTGGCCCATCTACGCAGCCAGTATCTTTCCGACTCCGGAATGGGGCCGCTGAATTCGTCAATTATGCAGTACCCATCGGGACCGTCTTCCAATGTGAAAGCATATTCTTCGCCGTCATACCCATCGTATTCTACTCTCAGCTGGCCGCTGATCTGCCATCTGCCTCTTGCAGGGTCCCAGCTGCAGCGGTTTATCTCGGCTCGCCGCACCCTTTTTTTCTCCATTTCAGTACCCCCATTCCAATGGTTTATTCCCCAGGGACAGGTTATTCCGCCCATTTCCCGTGCCCAGGTATACTCACCAGCTCTAACCAATAAAATATAGGGACAACTGCAGCCTTGAGGTGACACCGGCGTGTTCTACGCATCCCGTTTTCTGCGGACAACTCGACCTGCCATGGTTGGGCCAGATGTATACTGGGTAAAGACCGTCCTGGCGGAACTGGGTTTTTTGAGCTCCGAAGCAGCCCAATCATGGGAATTCGATACTCAAACAGAAGCCGCCGTTCTCCGCTTTCAAAGAATCCACGGTCTGCCGGTCGACGGCATAGTCGGCCCCACCACCTTTCGGACCTTGTGGACCCTGGGAGGCCAAAAGGCTCTTTTTGGTGCAAATTCTGAATCTCCCATCACCGGTTCTAAATATCCAACTGTCCTGCTTCACATCGACGGCGGCCGGTGTCTTCTGCACCACTTTGCAGAAAACCGCCTTCTTCGTTCCTACCCAGTTGCCCTTGGTTCTCCCAATACACCTACACCCAACGGCTACTGGCACATCATTTCCCGGGAGGTCAACCCCGGCGGATTTTTCGGCAGCAGATGGCTGGGCCTTTCCATACCTTTTGGAGCCTACGGTATTCACGGAACAGATAACCCCCAGGCCATCGGGAAGCGGGCTACCCACGGCTGTGTGTATATGCTCAACTCCCACATTGAAGAACTTTTTGCCCAAGTTCAGCCGGGTACCCCGGTCTTGGTCACCGGACCGGCTGCTGCGGGGCGAATGCTGGAGGTAGGCGTCCTCCCCGGTAGAGATATCCAAAGAGTCCAGACAATCTTACAGACACTGCAGATTTTCTCGGGCCGCCCTGACGGCCGGTATACCCCCGCTACGGCCGCAGCAGTTGCTTCTTTTCAAAAGATGGAGGGTCTCCATATCAGCGGCAAGGTCTGTCCCTACACCTATGAAGCTCTGGAGAAATCCTACGATATTGCCGTGGGAGCGGTCCGGCCCTAACCATCTTCATCAGACCGGCATATTCCACTATCTGAGGATAAACCACGCTCCAGCGGCCAGCAACGCACCACCTACCCACCTAGTCCAGGTAAAGGGCACCGCCTTCAGACCAAAGAGTCCAAAATGGTCAATGATACAAGCAGTCACTACCTGAGCGGTGATAATAGCCGTAGTCGCTGCTGCGGCGCCCACTTTAGGTATGCTGGCAGCGACGGTGTAGATAATGGCGGCTCCCAGGATTCCGCCGAGCCACGTATACCAAGGGGCCTCCAGGACTTTCGCCAGACTTCCGGTGCCGACAAACGGCAGTAGTCCCGCTACCAACACGGTACCTGTAATCTGCACCAGGAAGGCAGCCTCCCACAGCCCGGCTACCTTCCCTAGAGCCGAGTTCAAAGTTCCCTGCAGTGCCATCAGGGCGCCGGCTAAAGCCGCAATCAAGAGAGCAGCCAGTCTGTCCGCCAAGTTCCTAACCTCCCGGAATGTCAATCCATAAATCCACTCACCGCTTTAGTATCTACATCTAGAGCCGGCTAATATGCTGGGAAGGGTTTCCCGTTGTTTCCACGAAATATGCCTGTAGAATTTACAAGTCTGGATGGGGAAGTGAGCTAAATTGCAGCAGCCTCTGGTCTACGCTCTCGATGTGGGAACAAGGACCATAGCCGGCATTGTGATGGAGCGGCTGACCGATGGGTATCGGATCTTGGCGGCGAAGATCAAGGAACAAGAACCCGGTGCGATGCAGGATGGACAGATCCATGACATACAGATGGTAGCCAAGACCATCAGCCGGATTACTGCTGAGCTGGAGCAGGAGTTGGGCAAGATCCCAAGACAGGTAGCAGTTGCTGCTGCGGGAAGGACTTTGAAAACCATGACCGGCAGCGCCGCACTGTCGGTCTCGCCCCTGAGGCCCATCGATGCGCATACGGTTCAAGCTCTGGAAATGCAGGCCGTGACAGAGGCAAGGGCAAGTCTCGTTTCACCGGCTTCGGAGAGCGGCCCCTCATCCCGGAAAAGCTGGGCCTCAACCGACATCTTCGTTGGTTACAGCCCCATAACTTACTATTTGGATAATGAACCCATCACCAGCCTCACCGGTCACCGGGGAACCACCATCGGCGTCGATGTCCTTGCGACCTTTCTGCCAAGAGTAGTCATAGATTCTCTTTCAGCGTCCCTCGCAGCTGCCGGTTTGGAGATTGGGTCACTAACGCTAGAGCCGATCGCTGCCATTAGAGTTGCGATACCTCCTTCCATGCGCCGCCTCCGCCTTGCACTGGTCGATGTGGGAGCCGGAACCTCTGATATTGCCCTCACGAGAGACGGGACCATTGTGGCCTACGGTATGGTTGCAACTGCCGGCGATGAGATCACCGAAACCCTTTGCCAGCACTACCTGCTTGACTTTCAACAAGGCGAGCAGCTGAAGCGTCAGTTTCAACAGAATCAGAGGCTGTCCGTAGTAAACGTCCTGGGGCAGAAGATTTCACCCCAACCTCGGGAAGTCGCCGAGGTTATGAGACCGGCGGTGCAGGAATTAGCTAAGGCTATCAGCGAAGAGTGTCTCCGCTTGGGCGGTTCCGCTCCTCAGGCGGTAATATGTATTGGAGGCGGCAGCCTTACCCCCTTCTTCCCGGAGACTCTGGCCCAGTGCCTCAAACTGCCCAAAGACCTGGTGGCAGTAAGGGATCGAAAGGCCATTGTCAATGTAGCCGGTTGTGAAGATATCCTTTCCGGACCTGATTGCATAACCCCCATCGCCATTGCCATCAACGGGATGACCACTACCCCCGTCTTTGTACCAGTGACAGTTAACGGCCGACAAGTCCGCATTCTAGGTAGTTCCACTCCCACCGTAAAGGAAGCTCTGCTGGCTGGTGGTATTGGAATCAGTGAACTAAGAGGCAGGCCGGGGGCTGCCCTTACCTTGACCATCAATGGTGAGGTGAAAGTGATTCCCGGCTCCTTAGGGAAACCGGCAGTTGTTCGGATGAACGGACAGATAGTCGATCTAGATACAGTCATCGAGGGCCGAGCTGACTTAACCGTTGAGCCCGCCGAGCCGGGAAGTGACGCTGCCCCTCTCTTGGAGGAAGTGGTGCCCCTGCCTACCTTGACTGTCACATTCATGGACAGGCTGTTAAGTATCCCTCCCAAAATACTGCGCAACGGCGTACCTGCATCGCCCACCGATCGACTAGCTGACCGAGATGTAATTGAGGTTACACCCCGCAACCGCCTGCGGGATGTACTGGAATGGCTCAGGGAACGAGGTGAAATACCGGAAGAGCAGGAGACTTCCATTTCTGTGACGGTAAACCAAAAGCCGCTGACCTTGGTGCGGAAAACCTTATGGCAGTATACCCGCCAAGGCCAGCCGGCGGCACTTGATGCTATCGTTCAGGATGGCGATGTAATCACGGCAGTGCCGATGGATGGTTCGACCGAATCCGGCTTTATTTTGAGCGACATTTTCAGTGCTGTTGAGCTAGAGCTGCCCAGTGTCCAATCCGGAGGTTCACTGAAAATCATCCTCAACGGCAAGGAAGCAGGATTTACCTCACCCATTGGCAGCGGAGATACCATAGAGATCGCCTGGGTAAAGCTGGAGAAGTAGCTGCTCTATGCTTCTTGACTGCCTTCACCACTGGCATCAGCCCCGCGTTCCTGCTCGGGCGGCGGCAGTTCGGCCCCGCCTTCACCCTGCACAGCGGCTGCCGGTCCTTGGGACATCCACTCTCCTGCCCGAAATTCCAGTCCCTCCTGGGCCTCCGTGCGCAGCGGAGGAGGCTGTGGGATACCGGAACGAAGCAGCGGCACCTCGAAGTCGCAGAGACACACGGCATCCAAATACTCATCCATTTTCCTGTCCAGCTTCTTGATCACATCATCAATGATGTCACCCAAATCCTTTGCTCGCTCAATAGCATCTTTGACATCGGACTGCTTGGCCGCCGTAATACGGTTGAACTCGTCTGCAGCGCCGATCATGATGCGATAAGAGTTGACTAAAGAGGCCAAAAGACCTGTGAGCTGCTCCACAGCCTGGCGGCTCAGCCTGCATTTTCGCACCAGCCAAAAATCGTATTCGAAGGCGCAGTCCGGGAAATCTCGGTAACAGCTTTTCTTGGCCAAAATCGCCACCTCCGCATCTGCCCTTCTTCATGTATATGTCTGCGTCTGAGCCGCTAAGAACACGAGGAAACGCCCATCGTAAACAGTCAAAACAGCGACATGTGCAGAAATAGTGCACCGTGTCATAATAATGTGTATAATGAGAGTAATAGGAAGCAATGTTGGGACAGGGGCTTGGCGACAAGAAGCGAAGGAGTGGTGCTGAAAGGAGGTGAAGTTGTTGGCCATCAAGTGCCCCGAGTGCGGGGCCTACAATATGACCGCTGCCGAAGCCTGCAAGAAATGCGGTGCCGCCTTTAAGGCCAATCTTGCCACAGTAGAACCGGAAAAGACAGCAAAGAAACAGGGGTTGCTTAGCCGCCTTTTTGGCAGGAAATAGAGGGATGAGAGGAACTGGGGAAGCCGGTTAATATTGCCGGTTTCCTTTTTTCATCTATCCAGCAGAGGGTCAACGACTAGCTGGGGAGCGGAGAGGACAATTATCGCCTCTGTTGAATAGAGTAGACGGTACCAGAGACATCCAGACTTCGCAGGTTTGCTTAGAAAGGAACTGCACAGAAAATGCGATTCGATCTGCATACCCACACTAACCGCTATTCCGGCTGCGCCAGGGCAACACCCGAAGAGATGATGGAGGGAGCAATCAAGAACGGGTTGGACGGTGTAGTGATCACCGAGCATGACATCATCTGGAGCGAAGGGGAAATCAAAGAGCTGCGGAATGCTTTCCCGCAGCTTACTATCCTGCGGGGTATCGAGGTTCATACCGCCAGCGGCGAAGACATTGTAGTCTTGGGCATCACTGATGTCTCCCTTTTCCATAGATACATGGATGATTCTGAATTGGGAGAGATTATCGACAAGTACCGGGGAGCAGCTATCCTCGCTCATCCTTATCGCTATAGGGATGAAATTGCACCTGAAGCCCTTAAACTGCCCCTGCATGCGGTTGAGATTGCCAGCAGCAATATCCGCCAGTACATGCAGGAACCCATTCAGAACCTAATTCGAGAGTACGGGTTCAGGCCCATTGCTTCCAGTGATGCCCACTGGCCGGAAAACATCGGCATGTATGGCGTTGAGCTTTCCTATCCAGTAACCTCTGAAACCGAGCTGGCAGCTGCCATTCGTCAGGGAGACTATTGCCTGTTTATGAATGAAGAGAGGGTGAGACAGGTAAACGCCGAGCTAGATGGACAAATATCCCTGGCTCAACGGTTGCTAAGCCAGGGATACTCGACATATGAGATCAGGGATCTATGCGGTTTTTCTCTATCCATGCTTACCGCCCTGCAGGCCGGCAGGCAGGTGAGACTGGTGACCATTCCGTAACCTTTAAGCAGCCTGCATCACCGGGAAGAGTTCCAGCCTATCGGATGCTCTCCAGGATGCTGTAGTTGATCAGTTCTTCCAGCTCAACCCTTTCCCTGATAATCCCTACCTCATACAGGAAAGCTGCAGTATTGGCCAAAGAGGCCGCCAGCTCCGGCGTGATCTGGGGAGCAAAGGTGTACTTTGCCATGATCTTTTTCACAAGCTCTGGCGGCAGATCGGTTTCCTTTGCAACCAATTCAACTGTCTCTTCCGGGTTTTCTGCCATATATTGGAGGCTGCGGTTATGGGCCTTCAGAAAAGCCTGGAGTACTTCCGGCCGTTCATCGATGATACCCTTCCGAGCAGTCATCACGGTGAGGCCGGGCATCAAACCCACTCCATCCCGCAGGACTTTTATCTGCCCTGCGCTTTGCAGCCTGGACAGTACAGGCTCAACCACACCCGCGGCCTCTATATGGCCAGCCATCAAGGCAGTGACAGCATCGGGAACCAGCATATTGGCTACTTGTACATCCTGGAGTGAAAGCCCATCCTCTTCTAGTGCCTTACCTAAGAGATAGTGGACTTCAGTTCCTACCGGAAGGCCTACCGTCTTGCCTTTCAAGTCCTGCACCGAATGCATAGGAGAACCGGCCTTGGCAACTATAGCAAAGCCAGCCGGCGCCTGTCCATAAGCGGCAAATACCTGCAGACTCCTGCCCCCGGCGAAGGAAGTTACAGTCGATGTGCCACCCATGACAGGAGCTATATCCAGTTCACCGGCAGCCATGGCTTCTGTCATCTGGTAGCCCGCCAAGAATGAATTGTACTCCACCTTTATGCCCAGCTCCGCCATGGCCTCCTCCAAGAAGCCCATTTCCTTCATAACAATGCTGGGCACATTAAGAGGCATTGGATTGTATGATACTGTCAATTTCTCTGCCGCCGCATTTGCGCACAACGCCCACATGAGGATCAGCATCAGGATCAATGCGACCCTACCCTTACATACCTCGCATATCTTGCCTTGCTCCATAAGAACCCCTTCCTTTCGTGCTAAATGTAACTTATTCCAATGCACCCAGCAATTCCTGCCGATAAATGTTGAATTCCGGGGCAGTGCGGTTTCTAGGATAGGGCAGTTCCACTGGGATCACTCTCTTCACCGTCCCAGGGCGAGGGGAAAGGATCACTATCCTGGTAGAAAGCACGATGGCCTCATCGATATCATGGGTTACCGCCACCACTGTCAAGGAGTTTTCCTGCCAAATTCTCATCAGCTGGACCTGCATTCTTAGCCTGGTCACTGCATCTAGAGCTCCCAACGGTTCATCCAAGAGCAAGATCCGAGGAGAACCGGCCAAGGCCCTAGCCAAAGCAGCCCTTTGGGCCATTCCCCCTGACAGCTCTTTGGGATAGGCCTGGGCAAAATCTTCCAACCCCACCAACTCCAGCAGCTCCTCCAGCTTCCTCTGATCTCGCCCTCGGTCCGGCAGGCCTAGGCTGATGTTGTGGGCCACAGTAGCCCAAGGAAAGAGCCTGGGCTCTTGAAAGACCAGACCTCTATCCCGACCGGGCCCCCTAATCGGCTTCCCTCCCACCCTTATCTCGCCCGCTGTGGGTTCTTCCAAGCCCGCGATCATGTGCAGAAGGGTTGTCTTTCCGCATCCGCTCTGTCCAAGGATGGTGACAAACTCTCCTCCGTTAACGGTTAAGCTCAGATCTTTCAGCGCCAGCAGCCGCCTGGTGCCCTTTCTATACTCCTTACTCACGTTCATCAGTTCCAGTACCGGGGCCGTGGAAATAGAGTCATTCCCTGCTTTGCCATCGGAGTACGTATCCTTCAAGGAGCTTCCACCCCCAATCAATGGCTAGGCCCAGGAGGCCGATGACCGCAATCCCAATAAACATCTCGTCCATACGCACCAGGGAGCGAGCGGCCATGAGCATATATCCCAATCCGCTGAAAGCTGCCAACATCTCCGCGGCCACCAGAGCCCGCCAGCTGTTGGACATCCCCAGCCGCAAACCGGCAATGAGGCTAGGAGCCGCAGCCGGCAAAATCAGCTCCCGCAGGTACTCTTTGGGAGAGAATTCAAGCAGCCGGGCTACTTCCCAGAAATGGTGATCTATCTGGGTAATACCCAAGACTGCGTTAACGAAAATGGGGAAAAAGGCTGCATATGCAATTACTGCCAGTTTGGTAGCTTCACCGATTCCCAGCACCATGATCAGCACGGGAATCCAAGCTACGGGGGGGACCTGTCTCAAGAATCCCAGGAGGGGCAAGATATACTCGGCAAAGGGCGAAAACCCGGCAGCCAGGATGCCCGCCGGAATTGCCAGCCCAGCCGCTAGGAAGAACCCTTGGATAACCCGGAGCAAACTGATTCTGATATGGGCCTGCAGTTCTCCCCTGGCCGCAAGATCGGCCAATGCAGCAAGTACCTCCCGCGGATGCGGCAGGATCCCAGGACCCACCCCGGACTCTGCTCCCAGCCACCACAACAGGATGATCAGCAGCGGGGCGGCTAATCCCCGCACTCCTCTCTTCATCTAACAGCCTCCCACTCTCGCATAGGCCCCTAGGGTTGCCTTCAAAGAACTCTGGAATTCGTCATAGTCCTTCGCCTATAGGTCGTGGATCCCCTTCATACAGAACCGGAACCTCGCTCGTGGCAGAAAAGTGGGGTATATTCTGGTTTTGGAGAAGGAATCCGAGGTTCAAGGGCGAAATTGTTTTGTGTTCTAGGTTTCCTTAGGGGGCATCAAAATGTCGGTGGATGCGGAAAAGACTATTCTCGCCCTTCCTGAGGTGGAATCGTGCAAGATTATCTACCGCGATGGTGAACTGGACCAAATCTATGTTTCAGCTAAGATTCCGACCCAGCATCCCGGTGAGAGGCTTCAGTTCATCAAGTCCCTGGTGCGTTCCATAGTCGGTGCTTTGGCATTGGAACACGGATGGAATGTAGACTATCGGAAGGTAAAGATAGTCGATTCCCTTGAATTCCCAGCACCGGAAAAACCCAAGAACGGAGAACCGCGGATCCGCATCGTTGCAGCATATTTAAGATACGCTCCACAACCGGAAGTGAGAGTAGAATTGGCTTTCAGGGAGTCTATGTATACCGGACAAGCTCCCTATGATGCCTCTGACCTTCCAGGAGCTGCAACAGCTGCTTTTATTGACGCTTTTCACAAACTGAACCTGGGTGAAGTCACTCCCATCTTTACCCGAGAAATACCAGGCTGTCTGGCCCACGGCGATTTGGTTATTACTAAACTTCGGTACAAATACGGTGGAAGTTCCACAGATCTCTTAGGCGTAGCAGAGTCCCATCAGGACCTTATTCTCTGTACCGTACGGGCATGTCTGGATGCTTTAAATAGAAGGGTGGCGCTTTGCTGGTTAGGCAATAGTTGCCCGGCCGAACCGGACCGAATCATAACCGAATAGAACCGAACCCATTATCCATAATGGGGGGGTTCTGACATGAAGAAGCGCATCATAGCCATCCTCTTCACTCTTGCTCTGACTCTAGGTCATGCCGTAGTGGCCCTAGCCGATACGGCCCGCTTCCGCTGGCCGCGGTAAGGCGTTAGGCCACTGCCTTTGGCCGGGCACTTTTTTCGCAGAGGTGATACCATGGGCCCAAACCACATGCTCAAAGCCTACCTCTGCACTGTCGGACTGGCGGCTGCTGCAGCTACCTACCGATTGGGGATTGGCACCACCAACAGGTTCCATGTGGACCTGCTTGTTATTCTATTGCTCCTTCTGGCCAATAATCGGCGTTCAATCCAAACGGAGTCGGGGACTTTTTCCCTCAACTATCCCTTGCTGCTCCCCGTTATGGCCTTTCACGGACCTTTGATGGCTGCAGCGACAGCAGCCCTGGGAGTAATCGAGCTGGAGGAACTCAAGGACCCCCTGCCGGTAATAATTCACAACCGAGGAACCATTGCTCTCAGCGCTTTGTTGAGCGGCATTGTCTTCCATACTGTCAACGCCAGCTATGGCTTTACCGTGGCAATAGCTGCATCTGCAGTTACATACTTGGGTGTCAACAATGTCTTCTTCATGTTGGCCAAGTTGGTACAGTTGGCAGTTGACCACACCCGAGATGGTTTTCTGAACGACCTTTTGGAGACCGCCAAAACCCTGATTCCTTCTGCCGCACTGGCAGCCGTCTTTTATCACACGTACGTCTACTTCTCGGTTTACGGATTGGTTTTGGGATATCTATTCCTGCTGGCCCTCCGGTCCCATGCCCTCTTCGGTCTACTTGATACCACCTACCGCATAGCTCTGATCAAGTCCCTGCTGCGGGCTGTCTGGGCTAAAGACCCTGAGTTGATGGAGCACATGAAACGGGTGGCGTTTCTTGCCGGAGAAATAGCCCGTCAGTACGGATACTCACCGCTGAAACAGCGGGCTTTGGACGAAGCCTGTTATTTCCACGACATCGGCAAACTGGAAATTGAAGATGAAATCCTCAAATTCCCGGGCCGCTTGACTCAACGTCAGTTTGAGACCATCAAGACCCATCCCGAACGCGGCGCGCGGTTTATCGAGGAGATTCCCATCCCATTTCGAAACCGCAAGCTGATCCGCAACATCGTTCTTTACCATCATGAACGCTGGGACGGCAAGGGATATCCAACGGGCCTGGCCGGAGAGCGCATCCCCCTAGAGGCCAGGATAGTAGCAGTAGCCGATACATGGGATGCCATGACTAGCCACCGCTGTTACAAAAGAGCTCTCAGTATACCAGAGGCTATCGCTGAACTACAGCGGGTAAAGGGAACCCAATTGGATCCCAAAGTGGTGGACGTTTTTCTCGAGATCCTCGATGACATTCTAGAAAAAGAAAAGAAGCTGAGGGATGTTAAGCTCAAAGAAAAAGAGCACTACACCTCCGCTTCTTTTTAACGCTTTCGAAAGCCGATATCCTGATAGCAATGGCCTACTCGAGCACAACGCCCCGCTCAACCAGGAACGCTTCGATCTCCTCCCGGGTCGGGATAGCCGACTGTGCTCCCAGTTTGGTGACTGCCAAAGCACCTACCGCATTGGCAAAAAGTACGGCACTGCGCAGAGAGAATCCTTCCGCCAACGCTACCGCCAACCCGCCGGCAAAAGCGTCTCCAGCCGCGGTGGTATCCTCTGCTTTTACCTTATGTGCAGGAATATGTTCCATGCCCTCTGGTGTGGCAAAGATCACGCCATTACCGCCCAGCTTCAGCAGTACGTTTTTCACACCCCATCCCAGCAGTTTCCCGGCGATCCGGTATCCGTCATCCAGACTATGCAGTTCCTCTCCGGCCAACACCTGAGCCTCGTGCTCATTGGGGGTAATGATGTCCACCTGGGCCAAGAGCTCCTTGGCCAGCGGACGGGCCGGACCTGGGTCTAGGATTACCGGTACACCTGCCTTTTTTGCCATGCTGATCACAGTGGCTACTGTTTCCATAGGAATTTCCAGCTGCAGCATGACAATCCGGGCTTTTTCCACAACATCTCTAGCTGCTTCGATATCTGCGGGCATCAGGCTGTTATTAGCCCCGGGTATCACGACGATGCTGTTTTCTCCGTTATCATCCACAATGATGATGGCCACTCCAGTCGGCACCCCCGGAGTGATGTGGACTAGTTGGGTATCAACTCCGTTATCCCGGAAATTGGCCAGATGCTGCTTGCCGAACAGATCATCTCCCACCCGTCCCAGCATCTTTACATTGCCGCCGGCCCGCGCCACAGCCACTGCCTGATTGGCGCCTTTACCTCCCGGCACCATGCGGAAATCAGATCCCAAGAGAGTCTCTCCACCTCTGGGCATGCGCTGGGTTCTTCCGACTAAATCCGTGTTAATGCTTCCGACTACCACAATGTGCCCATCTTCCAAAGCGCCCACTCCCCCACTAGAAGGTCTACTTTTGCAATTCTCTGTATCAACAGCTGCCGAGCCGACCTCCCCAGTTGTCAGTGCGGCCTGAGGCGCTGGCCCTGTATTCCTTCAGCCGTCGAAGGCTTAAGTCTACATATTCTTTCACAATGTCATACCCGATAAAATGCCGTCCGGCTTTAACCGCGGCAAGACATGTGGAACCACTGCCGCAAAACGGATCCAGAACTACTTCTTCCGCGAAGGTATACAGCTGAATCAACCGGTAAGGCAGTTCCACAGGAAACGGTGCTGGATGCCCGACGGCTCGGGCAGACTCTGATGGAAACTCCCAGATGCTCCTGGTATATTCTAGGAATTCGTCTCTGCCGATGGTGCTTCGTTTGTTTTCCGCTTTCCGACCAAAGGGGCCCTTTGAAAAGACCAGGATGTATTCATGTACATCCCTTAAGGTGGGATTGGCAGCGGACATCCAGCTCCCCCATGCAGTGGAGCTGCCGGAACTGGCCCCTTTGTTCCATATAATCTCTCCCCGCATGCGAAATCCGATGTCCAGCATATCACTGATGATAAAGGCATGTAGCGGGATGTAAGGCCGCCTGCCGATATTGGCCACGTTTACGCACGCGCGCCCTCCTGGGACCAACACTCGGAAGGTCTCGGAAAAAACTTGCCTCAGCAGGGTCCTGTACTCTTCCAAGGATAGGTCCTGATCGTAATCTTTGCCTACATTATACGGAGGAGATGTGACCATCAAATGCACGCTGTTGCTGGGGATTTCGCTGAGATCACGGCTGTCCTTGTGGAAAACTCTATCCAGTAGGTGTTCAGGTACTTCTTGGCAGCTCAGATCATCAAGCTTCACCGGTTCCAACTGATGGTAAAGCCTGCTGTTGTAAAAAGCGGCGGAATTGTGGTTCTCCCTTTTGCTGGCTCCAAAGGATCGGGTAGAAGTCCTAGTACCCATAGGAAAGACCTCCCTGAGAGGAACCTCCCTCGGACAGCATGCTCCTCGCTTTCAAACACAGCTAACAAAACCTGGTGCTCCTATCAGATTTCGGCGGCTGCAGGCTGCGGTAAATAAAGCTGGCAGCCCCGGCACCGAGAAGCAGATCCCCGACACTGAATACATTGCCGATGACTGGAACGGGCAGCAGGAACACGTCCCCCAGCCACCACAGGGGTGTATCTGGACCGATGACGGATGAGTTATTCAGAAGGGCCTCTTCCACACCCAACCATTCCAGGTGCTGGGCGAGAGCCGGCATATAGCCGCCGTTGGCCCAAATTACCGCTAAGTTACTTACCAGTCCAGCCCCCATCAGGTAGAATCCCGGATATCGGCGGTTGAGCACTGCAAAGGCAGCCAGCAAAGCATAGGAAGCGATGTGGAGCTGAGCCGCTGTTGACTGCAGCCGTTCCCTCCCAAAGGAGGAAAATACAGCCACCTGCAGCGCAAGGGCCAGCAGCACTAACCCAGACCAGCGCAGGCGCTGGTCTGTGAGACGGCGGATATCCCCGCCCCGAACTATCCCCAGCCCCAATCCTGCTGCAATAAACAACAGCAGAAACACCTTATACCACTTCCTCAGGCAGTTTCTTAACAGGAGCGTCTTCTCTCACGGTACTGTCAAGCTCTCCCCCGCGGTTCTCCATCCATTCCAGGAAGGCGCGTACAACATCACCATCAAACTGTGTACCGATACCGGCCACAAGGCGCCGAAGAGCTTCGTCCTTGGACAACGCCTTGCGGTATGGGCGGTCGGAGGTCATGGCGTCGTAAGCATCGGCTACAGCCAGAATCCGGGCACCTAAAGGAATCTCTTCACCTTTGAGACCATCTGGATATCCTGAACCATCTACCCACTCGTGATGATGGCGGATAAAGGGAACGCCTTTTTGGTAATGGGCTAACCCTTCTACAATCCGCGCTCCGGTGACGGGATGCTCCCGTACTTTTCCCATCTCTTCAGCCGTCAGGTTACCCGGTTTAAAGAGCAAGTTATCTCTCCAGGTAACTTTGCCCAGATCATGGACCCTGGCACTGGCCTGCACTATCTGGCAGAGATCCTCCGAAACACCCATTTGATGAGCTATTCCGGTTGCATATTCGGCAACACGCCGAGAATGTTCCGCAGTGTAGGGATCGCGGCAGTCGATAATATCCGCTAGAGTCTCCAGAACCGCCCGCGCCTGCTGCCTCACCAGTACATTATTCCGGAAGGAAACATAGATAATCACCATAGGAAGGGAAAAAAGAATAACCGCCGGTGCGTCGTAAGTGTACACCAAGGCAACAAGCATGCCGATGGGATACAGAGCAATGTCATGAAGCAGCATCTCTCGGTTGCCCTGCAGCCACACCTCGATGGGGCTCTGTCCCTGAGTGAGAGCAATTACAGTGCAAGTAAGGAGGCTGTTGGCCAAGAAAAAGGTAATTCCAGCAAACAACCCCCACAATGCGTGGGTCTGGAAGGTAAAAACCCCGCTCGGCCCAAAGGAGTACACCTTAGAAGCCAAGGCGGCCGATACAGCCAGCTGGGCAGTATTGAATAAAATCCGAATACCTGGGACCCGACCTATGATATCACTGAGGCCGGTAGCTGCAGCCACCATCAAAATGGATACTTGGGGAGGAAAAAGAATAACTGCCGCAAAATCCAGTGCCGCTGCGACGGAAACCGTCCCCTGTTCAGACAGCCGCACTGGGAAAAGATCGGCAACTAAAGCAAAGACCACCAACACAAACGGTCCGAACCACGGCACCGGTTGAAAATGTACAAGGGCCCAAGCGATAACTCCTGCTCCCGCTAGTATTGTTAAGAAGATAAAAATCCTGGCAGTTAACCTTGATTCTTGAGACACTGATTTCGCTCCCACATAGCAAATACGCAGTAGGCCGAAGCCCAGCAGTTATGCTGCCAGACTTCGGCAGCCGATGTTCAGATGTTCATTTCCACTCTAACGCCATTTGTGGTGGGCGCCAGATGCGATTAAGAAGGAGGCAATGACTGTTAGATAGTAGAGAATTCGCCACTTCATTTTTTTCTTACCTCCTTTCATCTGTTCTTCTTACCATTTAATACAGCGGCTCTAAACCGCTGGAGAGATACTTATAAGCAACTTTCTCCGTTGATTCCCTGATCCCTTCCCTTTTGCCAAGTTCTTGTAGAAAACTCAAACAAAAATAAAAAACCGCAGGCTCTGGCTGCGGTACGGCCAAGCTGCGGGGGCGAATTCCGCCGGCTTGTACTTTCTTAAACCCAACATATCACACTTCTTCCGTTTGCCGCTCCCTTATCCCAAGCTATTCTAGCATACAGGCCAGCTTTCGGCGCAAACTATGCTTAGTCATCAATGGGAGGTGACATCATGGGTACTGGTCAAAAGTCCAACACTCCGCTCAACCCGAACGCCATTAATGCACTAAACCAGCTTAAGTACGAAACCGCCAACGAGCTGGGTATTCAGGTCCCGCCGACAGACTACTGGGGCGATATACCTTCCCGGCAGTGCGGTGCGGTGGGCGGCAACATGGTCCGCAAGATGATTGCTGCCGCTGAGCAGTCTCTCATCGAGCAGACTGTCGCCGGAGTACGTCAGGGCTTCGCGCAGGGGCTTGGAGCCACACCTAATCCCAGCAACGTTAACATTCCCCCTGGTGAATAGGCGGCACATACCAAATATGCTCTGACATAACTCCAAGCCGGGCGGGCCGCACAGGCCCGCCTACATCCCAACTGAGCCGCCTGCGGGCAAGAATCATCGCCGAAATTGTGTCGGGGTTACACCTTCCCGTTTTTTGAACACTTTAGTAAAATAACTCGGATCTTGGTACCCTACCAGTTCCGAGATCTCCGACACCGTCTTGTTGGTTTCCAGAAGCAGCCGCTTGGCTTCTTCGATCCGGGTCTTAGTCAGGTACTCGATAAAGGTCAGCCCCAGCTCTTCCTTGAACAAACGGGAAACGTAATAAGGGCTGAAATGAACTTCCTGTGCCACATCCTCTAAAGTAAGTTCTTCCCGAAAATGCTGCTTAATATAACTGACCGCTTGGCGCATTACAGGCAAATCTCTGCTTTCCGCAGCTGCATAAACTTCATCCAAGAAGGCGTCCAGCACCTTGACTATCCATGCGCAGAGTTCTTCAATGGACTCCAGAGAAGCCAGTTCCTCTACGTATGCGAAGTTCAGCCCCAGCAGGCGCTCTAGACTTCCGCCCCCCTCTACTGCTGCCCGGGAAAGGACGACGCTCAGCTCCAGCAATCGAGCTTTCAATACCTCTGGCCTTCCCGCCGAGTTGAAGAGAATGTCGCCGAGAATCTGGTTGAGCATTTCCTTAGCACCGGTGCGATCTCCAACCCGCACCCTGCCCAACAGCTGCCTTTCCTTTTCCAAGGGATATAAAGCCGGCGCGGCGCCCGACCCCTGCTGCTCGACGGCTTGTTTCTTCTCTATGATGCTTTCCGCCAGCCGGGCCTGCTGGTTGCTCATCTCCCGCTGCTCCAGCAGGAAAAAATGCTCTTTATTGCTGATATAGGCAGCCAGCACAAACAGCATATCCGAGGCCGCCTGCACCTTCTGCGCGTCCATCACCGGCAGCTGCTCAGCCGCGGCAAGCAGCACCTGAACCGGTATCCCGCAGGCATTGGCCACCTGGGCAACTTCTTTCCGCACCATTTCATCTATTTCCCACATGAGGACCTGGCCGGCAACGACTCCTCCTACATACTCGCCGCCGAATACCAGTGGCGATGCCCAGACAACCAGACCGGCCGGACAGCGGTGGATATACCCTTCTCCCAGGATCATGGCTTGATTACCTGCATAGGCTCTGC
>DUMM01000091.1 GCA_012839845.1 Bacillota bacterium
AGCAATGCCTAGCTTAGGGTACTCTACGAAACCCTGGGTGATAGCTCTACGGAACCTCAGCGGCTTCAGCACAGCTTTATGAACACCAATTGTGGCGAGGTCTCTCGCCTACTAAAGCTTGACGCGAACGCAAAAAATTACCCTTGACCTTAGCAGCCTGCGTTGGTATAATCAATTTTGCAAGTGCGAGATCCAGATAGGAGAGCGGCTTGCAGACATTTGGACAATGTGGTATAATCCAACTGTGTACTGGGGGATCTGCTAACGGTAGGCGAGGTGACTCTGGATCACCGGGTCCAGGTTCGAATCCTGGTCCCCCAGCCAAATTTGCCCCCATCGTCTAGCGGCCCAGGACATCGCCCTCTCACGGCGAAGACAGGGGTTCAAATCCCCTTGGGGGTACCATCAAGACGAAGGCTCTATCCGCGAGGATGGAGCTTTTTTCGTGTTTGGACGTTTTTTACCGCTGAAGGTGCAAGGTGTCGACATAAGAGACAGGACTGCAACAGAGACTAACTCCTGAGGACCTTTCAGTCCAATAAGGAGGGACGGCGATGGTGAGGTTTCCGTGGGCTGTGCGCAGGGCCAACAAGGGGCAGGACCGGGATGTGGAGGCCAGTGCAGAGCTGACGAGCCGCGATTTCACTGGAGGCTACCAGCTGGCACCTGACGACGGCATCATGGTCCGGCCGACCCCTGTCTCTTTGGGGGATGAGGTGCAGATAGAGTACCGGGGACTGCTGGCCCAGTGCGGTGCTGAGCAGGTGTATCTCCATTACGGTTTCGGCCGCAGCGATTGGACCCATGTGCAAGATATCCCTATGGAAAGAAGGCCTGATGGATCCTGGACCGCTGTGGTTCAGGTGGAAGAGCCAGGTCGGTTCAACTTCTGCTTCCGGGACGATGCCAGCAACTGGGATAACAATAATGGAAGAAATTGGAGCTACGAAATCCACGGCGACGGTGATATGCATTAATTCTGTTCTTCCTAGTCTGCTAGCGAGATGGCGGTTTGGGGATCTCCGCAACTGGCGGGGACCCCTTTTTCTTTCTCGGCAGCCAGCACCACAGCCTGGGTTTGCAGTAAGTTGAGGGATGAAAACGGCCGTTTGGGCTAAGCTATAGGCAGAAATAACTAACGTGCACTTTGTTTGACATCGGACTAGGGAAGCAGACTGCTCCGGCAGGGGATTTTCAGCATGATGCGGAAGTTTACTGATATGGCATGGGCCGGCAGCCCTGCCGCTGCTGCTGCCCGTGAGAACGAAACGGAGGAGAGAGTCACGTGGCAGATCTATCGGAAAAAACCCGGATGTTTACAGCTGCCGATAGCGACGACTTGGACATAAAGGTGCTGCTGCGTCAGGTATGCCGCGCGCTGGAAGAAAAGGGGTATAGGCCGGTAGATCAAATAGTCGGCTACCTGTTATCTGGAGACCCAGCATACATAACCAGCCACGGTGATGCGCGGCTGTTAATCAAGCGGGTAGATCGGGATGAGCTCCTGGAGGAAATAGTCCGCTTCTATTTGGAGTCCCTTTGATCTTGGACTGTGCCCAGAAGGGGCAGCTGGCTGAGCGGACTGACGCTGGGAGAATCCTCATAATTGGGGAGGTAGTGTGGTGGCAAAATTGCTGATTAGGGGAGGCAACCCCCTAAAAGGTACGGTGGAGATCAGTGGGTCTAAGAACAGCGCTTTGCCCATTATAGTGGCGGCGTGTCTGGCTGAGGGAGAAAGTGTCCTGGAGAATATTCCCCGGGACATTGACGTATATACCATTTGCAAGATCCTGCAGGAATTGGGAGCGGAGATCTGGTTTGATGAGCAAAACCGCCTGCACGTGAATCCTGAGAGACTGGAGAGCCATCAAGCATCCTATGATCTGGTGAGGAGAATGCGGGCCTCCTTTTATGTTGCAGGGCTGCTGCTGGCCCGCCTGGGTAAAGCTGAGGTGCCCCTGCCGGGAGGCTGCGCACTAGGTTCTCGCCCGGTGGATTTTCACCTAAAAGGATTTCAAGCCCTTGGCGCTAAGGTAAGCATCGAACACGGCTATGTCAAAGCAGAGGCCGACGAGCTGACAGGCACCAAGATCTATATTAACCGATCCAGTGTGGGAACCACTATTAACCTCATGCTGGCGGCGAGCAAGGCTAAAGGGACTACAGTGCTGGAGAATGCCGCCAAAGAGCCGGAAGTTGTGGATTTGGCCATCTACTTAAGCTCCATGGGAGCCCGGATTCGGGGGGCCGGCACCGATGTGATCCGCATAGACGGTGTGGAAAAACTGCGGGGAACAGAGTACGTCATTATCTCGGATCGCATTGAGGCCGGGACCTTTATGGTGGCCTGCGGCATTACCGGGGGAGAACTGGTTTTGACCAATGTGGTGCCTGAGCACCTCCGGTCTACCATAATGAAATGCGAAGAAGCCGGAATGGAGATTGAGGAGGATATAAACAGCATTAGGGTCCGTGCCCAGGGACGTCCTGCGGCTGTAGATGTAGAGACAGCCCCCTACCCAGGTTTCCCCACCGATTTGCAGCAGCCCTTTGCGGCAATGATGTCCATAGCTGATGGGACCAGCATTATCCGGGAGACTATCTTTGATCGCTTCCGGTATGTAGATGAACTCCGCCGTATGGGAGCTGACATCAAAGTTGAGCGGGATACGGCCATTATTCGAGGAGTGCCGGAACTAACCGGTGCCCAGGTGGAGGCGACCGACCTCAGAGCCGGCGCTGCTTTGGTGCTGGCTGGCTTAGCCGCCAAAGGAGAGACAGAGATCAGCGGCGTTGAACTGATTGACAGGGGATATGAGCATCTGGATGTCAAGCTGAAGAAGCTCGGTGCGGATATTGAGAGGATCGAAGAGGAACCCAATCCCTGGGATGAATTTCTCAAAAGGCCCATGTTGGAAAGGCTGTAGCCGCCGCACTTATCCTGTGCCGCAGAAAAGCAGGTATGCTTGACAGCTGTTAGGGCGTGGGATATGATCGTAACGAGTTTTGCGCCCTGAAGACTGCCATCGGTATTGCGATTATCCTGGCTGGCGGGTGTCCTTGGAAGCCGATATTTCGGATGAGATGCTTAAGGAGGAGTCTATCCGGTGCTGACCGTAGTCTATATCGCTCCAGATCTGCCCGCGGCGGAGAAACTCAAAGGCATCTTGGAAGAAGAGGGCATTATGGCAACGGTGCGGCCGGTAGGTGCTGGTAAGCGCCGCAATTACTATGAAATCCTTGTATCCGAGTCGGAAGCGGAAGAAGCCCAGGAAATCCTCTGCCGGTCCATGGGCTAGTAGAAGGAGTGGGGTGAATGTTCAAAGACCTTTTTCGCACCAAGCCGAAGTATGTGACCGTCAGACCCCAGGCGGTCCCTGTAAAGCAGGATACTTCTGCGGCACTGTGGCAGAAATGCCCCCACTGTTCCAATCTGATCTATAAGAAAGATCTGGAGAAAAACTACCACGTATGTGAAAAATGCGGCTTCCATTTTCGCATCAGTATTGCGGAACGGCTGCACATAACCGTGGATGAAGGTTCTTTTCGCGAAATTGACACCCATCTGGAATCAGATGATCCCCTGAAGTTCCCCGGTTATCCCGAAAAACTGGCTCAGGCCAGAGAGAAAACCGGCCTGGATGAGGCTTTGATCGTCGGTCGGGCGGCTATCCACGGCCATCCGTGCATGCTGGCGGTAGCAGACTTCGATTTCATGGCCGGCAGTATGGGTTCGGTGGTCGGTGAACGCGTCACCAGAACCTTTGAAATGGCCATTGAAGAGGAGCTGCCGGTGGTGATTTTCTCCGCTGGCGGCGGGGGTGCCAGGATGCAGGAGGGCATCCTGTCGTTGATGCAGATGGCCAAGACCAGTCAGGCGGTGGAGCGGCACAGCCGGGCCGGTCTTTTGTACGTATCGGTGTTGACCAATCCCACTCTGGGTGGAGTCTATGCCAGTTTTGCCTCCCTTGGAGATATACTGCTGGCAGAGCCCGGTGCGCTTATCGGGTTTGCTGGTCCCCGGATCGTGGAAGAAGCCACAAGGCAGAGCCTGCCCAAGGGATTCCAGAGTGCTGAGTTTGCCATGGAGCACGGCATGATAGATAAGATCGTTCACCGCAAGGATATGCGGCAGGTGCTGGGCAAGATACTATCTCTGCACAGGAAGGGGCGGGTTTCCAGTGCGTAACGGGTTATTTGAATGGGAGAAGCCCCTATATGAGCTGGAGCGCCGGATTGCCGAGCTGCAGAAGTTCACCACTGAAGAGGACATGGATCTGTCTCGAGAGATAGCCACTTTAGAAAAAAAGGCGGATTCCTTGCGGCGGGAGATTTATAAGAACCTGACGCCTTGGCAGCAGGTGCTGCTGGCTCGCCATCCTAAGCGGCCGACTACTTTGGACTATATTGAACTGATTTTCGATGACTTCATCGAGCTTCACGGTGACCGCCACTACCGAGATGACCCCGCTATTGTAGGTGGCATAGCTTCCTTGGATGGTATCTCGGTAACCGTGGTAGGACCCCAGAAGGGGCGGGATACTAAGGAGAACATCCGCCGCAACTTCGGTTTGCCCCATCCCGAAGGATACCGGAAAGCCCTGCGCCTCATGGAGCAAGCCGCCAAGTTCCATCGGCCTATTATTTCCCTTATCGATGTGGTAGGGGCTTATCCTGGTATCGAAGCGGAAGAGCGGGGCCAGGGCAATGCAATTGCCGAGTGTATCAGGCGCATGTCCTTCCTGCAGGTGCCGATCATCTGCGTGATTACCGGTGAAGGCGGAAGCGGTGGAGCTTTGGCTATCGGTGTAGGTGACCGGATACTAATGATGGAACATGCTTGGTATTCGGTGATTTCGCCGGAGATGTGCGCCCAGATACTGTGGAAGGATACCAGCAAGGCGCCTGAGGCAGCGGAGGCACTGAAGCTGACGGCCCAGGACCTGTTGGAACTTGGAGCCATCGATGCTATTGTTCCGGAGCCGCTGGGCGGAGCCCACAGGAACCACGAGGAGGCAGCTGCCAACTTAAAAAAGGCGCTGAAAGAGAATCTGCAGGAGCTTATGCAGGTTCCTGCAGATGAACTGGTTGAGCAGAGGTTGGCGAGATTCCGGCGGATCGGCAAATGGCGGGAGAGGACGATGGCAGCATCTACCAGTCACAAATGAATCAGGGTATGTGGAAGGGGGAGGACAGCTCCGCCGCCATAGCCGAGTCTAGCGGGCCTGCGGTGGAGCAGCAACATGAAAACAATTGCTGTTGTAACTTCGGGAGGGGATGCCCCGGGCATGAATGCCGCCATCCGGGCTATAGTCCGTACAGCGGGGTATTATCAAGCGAATGCATTGGGAGTAATGCGCGGTTATCACGGTCTTATTCACGATGAGATTATTGAGCTGAATCCCCGTTCTGTAGCTGATATCATCCACCGGGGCGGTACCATTTTAAAGAGTGCCCGTTCAGAGGAGTTCAAGACCCCTGAGGGCCAGGCCAGGGCCCTTGACAATTTGCGCCGGGCCGGAGCAGAAGGATTGGTAGTTATTGGAGGGGACGGTTCCTTCCGGGGTGCCCTGTGCCTGCAGGAAGCCGGCATTAATGTAGTCGGCATTCCCGCCACTATTGACAACGATATTCCCTGCACTGACTTTTCCATCGGCTTCGACACCGCGGTGAATACGGTCATTGAGGTTATCAACAAGATTAGGGATACGGCCACATCCCACGAGCGAATTTATGTTGTGGAGGTTATGGGCCGCAACAGCGGACATATTGCGCTGTATGCCGGGTTGGCAGGAGGAGCAGAGACCATCCTGATCCCAGAAGTGGAGTTTTCCCTCGACGAAGTATGTGAGCGGCTAATAAGCGGGTACAAGCTGGGCAAAGCCCACAGCATTGTCTTGGTAGCCGAAGGAGTAGGCGGGGATTTTAAAACTGGTCGGAGCATAAACGAAAGCAGCGCCTTTCGCGTCGCCAATTACGTCAGGGAGAAAACCGGTTTTGAAACTAGAGTTACTGTACTGGGCCACATCCAAAGGGGAGGCAATCCCAGTGCCAATGACCGCATCTTAGCCTCTAGACTGGGAGCCCGAGCCGTGGAGATGCTGATGGAAGGCCGCGGCGGCTACATGGTAGGCGTCATTAACAACAAAATCGAAGCTACTCCGTTGGAAGAGATTTTCCAAAGGGAGAAAACGCTGGATCTGGAGTTCTATCGATTGGCTCACATTTTAGCTTCTCAATGATCTAGAGAATGCAATAGGTTTGGCCCACCCCGCAAGCCATGGTGAATGGTGGTGAGGCGTTCTCGGATTTCGGGACCTCGCCACTTTGTTTTCTCCTTCTAAGTCCCGGTAGTGTATTCAACAAATAGGGAATGCGGCCAGACAAGAGTGGAGGGGGATGAGCGTTGCGCAAAACCAAAATCGTCTGCACTATCGGACCAGCCAGTGATAGTCCAGAGGTCATAGGGAAGCTCATAGATGCGGGAATGAACGTGGCCAGAATCAATTTTTCCCACGGAACCCGTGAAGAGCATCTAGCTCGCTTGAAGACCTTAAGAAGAGTCGCTGAAGAGAAGGGTGCGGTTCTGGGGATTATGCAGGATATTCAGGGCCCTAAGATCCGCATCGGCGACCTTCCAGGCAAAGTGATGCTGGAGGTGGGCCAGACCTTTATCATCACCACCGAAGAATGCGTAGGAAGCAGGGACAGAGTATCTGTTAATTATCCGAAGCTGCCGCAGGACGTGAGGCCCGGTAATGTTATCTATCTCGATGATGGTCTGCTCAAACTGGAGGTTACAGAAGTCAAGAGTAATGATGTGTACTGCCAAGTAGCTATCGGCGGAGAACTGAGCAGTCGGAAAGGAGTTACCCTGCCGGGAGTGTCTGTGGATCTGCCGGCGGTCACCGAGGCAGATATTGAAGACATCAAGTTCGGAGTGAAGCACGGTGTAGATATGGTGGCTGCCTCCTTCGTCCGCACGGCGGAAGGTGTGGAAACGGTGCGGGAAGCTATCCGTTCTGCGGGGGCAGATATTCCGGTAATCGCCAAGATCGAGAACCATGAAGGCGTGGAGAATATCGATGAAATCATAGAAGCGGCTGACGGAATAATGGTTGCCCGAGGGGATATGGGTGTGGAGATGCGGCCTGAAGATGTCCCCTTCATCCAGAAGATGATTATATCCAAGTGCAATGAGGCAGGTAAGCCGGTCATCACCGCAACTCAGATGTTGGATTCGATGATCCGCAATGCACGGCCCACGAGGGCAGAAGTTACCGATGTGGCTTCCGCTATCCTCGACGGCACCGATGCAGTTATGCTGTCCGGTGAGACCGCAGTGGGCAAGTATCCGGTCTTGGCAGTTGAGACCATGAGCCGCATCGCTGAGCGGGCGGAGCAGTCTCTGGATCGGGAGAAATTTGCCTCTATGAGGAACGTAGAAGAGAGACTCTCCATCGCTGAGGCCATCAGTTATGCCACATGGCATACTTGCAGGGCTGTGAATGCTGCGGCTATTATCTGTGCTACCCAGTCAGGAAGCACAGCTCGCATGGTTTCCCGCTATCGACCAGATGCCCCGATTCTCGCTATGACGCCCCATGAACAGGTTGTAAGGCAGTTGGCTTTGGTTTGGGGTGTTTATCCAGTTTTGGTGCCGCCAACCAGCGATATCGACGGCATGATCGATGTTTCCATTAAAGCAGCTCTCCGTTCGGGTCTGGTATCCAAAGGCGACATTGTTACAATTTCTGCCGGCGTTCTTACCGACAAGCCTGGTTCCACTAACCTGCTCCAGGTGTATGTGGTAGAATAGGTTCGCGGCAAAATGGTGCTGTGGTATCCCTGGCGGCAGGTGCCTTAAGGGGAAGGAGTGAGACTATGATCATCGGTGTGCCTCGGGAGATAAAGGATAACGAAAACAGGGTGGCCTTGACTCCCGCCGGCGTTGAAGAGCTGACCAGCCGAGGGCATCAAGTGCTGGTGGAGACCGGTGCCGGCATTGGCAGTGGGATTATCGATGAGGAGTATGAGATCGCCGGGGCAGAGATCGTTAGCAGCAGCGCAGACCTGATCGGGGAAGCAGACATGATCGTCAAGGTGAAAGAACCCCTGCCTTCGGAGTATGAGCTTCTGCGGCCGGGCCAAATACTCTTTACTTATCTCCATTTGGCGGCGGAGCCCGAGTTGACTCGGGCGCTGATTGAAAACCGGGTTACTGCCATTGCCTATGAAACCATCCAGCTGGCCGATGGCTCCCTGCCTTTGCTGAAGCCCATGAGCGAGGTCGCCGGCCGCATGGCGGTGCAGGTGGGTGCTCAGTTCCTGGAAAAAACTTACGGGGGGCGGGGAGTGCTGCTGGGAGGGGTCCCAGGAGTGCCGCCGGCGGAAGTGGTAATACTGGGAGGCGGAATTGTGGGCAGCAATGCCGCCAGGATTGCCTTGGGCATGGGTGCTCATGTGACTGTGATCGAGAAAAACCCCGAGCGGCTGCGGTATCTCAGTGATATCTTCCACGGGAACATAATGCTGGTTATGTCCAACCGTTACAATATAGAACGGGCTGTAGGATATGCAGATTTGCTGATCGGTGCAGTGCTGATCCCAGGCGCCCGGACGCCGATCTTGGTCACGGAAGAGATGGTGATGGCCATGAAGCCGGGCAGTGTGATTGTGGATATCGATGTGGACCAGGGCGGCTGCATCGAGACGGTGGACCGGAGGACTACCCACAGCGACCCGGTGTACATCAAGCACGATGTTGTCCACTATTCAGTAGGCAATGTGGCTGCCGCGGTGCCCCGTACTTCAACCTTCGCCCTCACCAATGCTACCTTGCCCTATATCCTGCAGATCGCAGAACTCGGAGTCCGCAGGGCTGTCTTGGCTGATGAGTCACTGGCCAAGGGTGTCAATGTAATTGGGGGAGCTGTGGTCCACCAAGCGGTGGCTGAAGCATTGGGTTACAACTACATACCGCTGGAGGAGATGTGGATTGGACAGTGAAAGCCGGGAAGCTATCTCCTGAAAAACTCCGGAGCTTGATATTCAACCGGCTGCACCGCCGGCGTTCAGACATTCTCCTGCGGCCGGGCCTAGGCGAGGATTCTGCCGTCATCGATTTCGGAGACGAAGTCTGCGTAGTTTCGACTGATCCCATCACTGGTGCCAGCTGCCGCTTAGGCTGGCTGGCAGTGCACGTTGCCTGCAATGATGTAGCTGCCAACGGCGCCGAACCAGTCGGCATACAAGCGGCTCTGTTGCTGCCGGAGGGAGTCCAGGATGAGTTCATCGGTCAGCTGATCGATGACATGGATGCCGCCTGCGCCCAACTGGGTATTGAGATTCTCGGTGGGCACACGGAAGTAACCACCCAGGTGGAGACTCCCTTGGTGGTGATAACAGCCCTGGGCCGCGCTCCTCGGGACCGCTATGTTACATCGGCCGGCGCCCAACCAGGTGACATTATTTATGTGACTAAAGGCGTCGGCCTTGAAGGTACGGCTGTTCTCGCATCTGATCATAGGGAGACATTACTCAGTCTGGGCGTGGAAGAGGCTGTGCTGCAGAGGGCCGCGGGGTTTTTCGACAGGATCAGTGTAGTCCCGGAAGCTTTGGCCGCCGCTGAGGCAGGAGCATCGGCCATGCACGACATTACCGAAGGCGGCTTTTGCGGGGCATTGTGGGAAGTCTCGGCAGCTTCCGGCTGGGGCTGTGAGGTCATGGTTGAAGCTGTACCCGTTCTGCCAGAAACCAAGGCCATCTGCGCGGCTCTGCAGCTAGATCCTTTGGCATTGATCTCCTCCGGTAGTCTGTTAATTACCGCACCGCCTCAGGTTTCCATCGTGGAAGCTGTTGCCCGAGTGGGTGCAAAAGCTTATCCCGTTGGGAGAGTCGCGGCTGCGGCTGAACCGGTGCTGATTCTGCCGTCCGGTGAAAGGCGCAGGCTCACGATGTCGGTTGAGGATGAGCTGTGGCGGTTTTTAGCTGGAAAGTAGGCTGTGAGGCGGTGATGGCGCTGCCGTGGAAAGACCGGTGCTGGAGAAGATGAGTGATTTCTTTGCTGCCCGCATCGACGGCTACGAAGAGCATATGCTCAACAATGTGGAGGGCTGCAGAGAAGGGTACATAAAGATGGCAGAGCTGGTGCCAGAAGGGACTAAGGCCCTTTTGGACTTGGGGTGTGGTACTGGGCTTGAACTTGATGAAATATTCAAGCGATTGCCCGATATTGCTGTTGTTGGGATTGACTTGTGTCAGGAGATACTAAACATACTTAGGAACAAGCATCCTGACAGAAATATGAAGCTAATCTGCGGGAACTACTTTGATGTTGACTTGGGCGAGAATGCCTTCGATACGGCGATCTCATTTCAAACAATGCACCACTTTTCCCATCCTGAAAAGATTGCGCTGTACACC
>DUMM01000092.1 GCA_012839845.1 Bacillota bacterium
CGGCGCCTGCCGCGGCAGCTGCTTCGCAATCTGGGCCTTTTTTACCTGGCGCTCGCTGCCTTGACTGGGTTACTGGTACTCACCGCTACCCACCAGGATCTGGCTCAGAAGGCAGCTGCCAGAGTTCGGGCAGGTCTTCACTGGGTGTGGGACAAGGGCGTTAGGACCCTGCCTGGGCTGTTCAGTAATCTGCAGTTTACTCCTGAGCTTTCCCGGTCCATTTTGGCCGAAGGTCTTCCAAATGTACCGACAGCGTACCAGGCTGCGAGTGGTCAACTGGCGCCGGAAACCCTGCGCTCCATAGTGGAGGCGGTCACAGATTACGATCTGGCGGAGCCGGAATCGCTGGTGGCAGGAGCTTTCCCAGGTTCCCGCTCCGGCCGTGAACCCCTGCGGTGGGATTGGATCATCCAGCGGGGAATCCAGGGATACAGCTCTCCCCTAATTGGTACGGGAAGGCTTCAGACTGGACCTGCCGGCGGAGAAGCCGCCCCCTCCCAAGGGGACGTTGAGGTAGTAATCAGTGCCCCGGAGTATGCGGCATTGTTGAGAGAAACCTCGGAGAGAGGGCCTTCATCCCAAGGGGCGGTGCCGGAGGAGGGGGAGGGTTTGATGGTGACTTACGAAGCTAAGCTCCCGGCCGGCGGCCCGCAGCCGACCTACGCTTCCGTCCCTTCGCCGTCGTCTTTGCGGGCCTCACAGTCATCAACCAGTCTTAACCCCGCGGAGCGATTGTCAAGCCTGGCACGGGTTGACTGGGGCAGCTCACCGCTGATTGCCATCTACCACACCCACACTGGGGAAGGGTATCGGGATGCTTCTGCAAGGTCGGAAAAGAGCTATACTTGGGATTTTGCGCAGCCGGGGACAGGACCGGTGCCCGGGGTAGTCCAGGTGGGCGAACGGTTAAGCAGGGAATTGGAGCGGCGGTACGGCATTCCGGTGGTCCACTCTACTAAGGTACATGATTACCCGATCTTTGCCTACTCCTATGCCAACTCGGAAAAGACAGCCCGCATGCTGCTGGACCGGTATCCCGGCCTGCAGCTGCTCATCGATATCCATCGGGATGAAGGGATGACAATGGAAGCGGTGGGAGGAAGGACCGCTGCCGGAGTGCTGATCGTGGTGGGAGCAGGGGGCGGTCTCGGTTTGCGGCACGTCAACTGGCAGCGAAACTTGGAGACTGCGCAGCTGCTCAAAGCCAATTTCGACCGCCTGTATCCAGGGCTCTGCCGGGGTATACGGATCAAAGAAAATGCCCGGTACAACCAGCATTTGCACCCAGGAGCGCTGCTTTTGGAGATCGGCGCGCACTCGGATACCTTGGAGAGCGCTCTGTTTACCGCAGAGTTGACTGCCGACGTATTGGCTGAGACTCTGTGGCAGCTGCAGAGTGGAAGCCGGGGCCTGCGCACAAGTTCCCCGGCAGGGCTTGCGCCCGGCACTTCTTTCAGTCCTGCCCTCCAGGTAGAGATCTTTGAGCCCAGGCCTTCCCGGGCTGTTCCTACACGCTAGACTTGAGCACCAGGCCCAAGCATCCCCTTTGGTCGCTTTAGCGCCGGCGGCCTTTACACATTTCCCTCACAAAGCTTAGTTCCTCCATTCGCAGGAGCCAGGTGAGAAACAAATAGAGCAAGGCTCCTACTCCCATGGGCACCACCACCTGCAGGGTTCTGCCGGTCAGAGCTGCCAAGTTGATGTAAGTGCCGATGAGCCCTGTCAGCTCATAGACGACGATTCCCATAACGGAAGCTGCGGCCGCGGCCTTAGCCAAACAGGTGAGAATGCGCCTGCCGTCAATGGCCCCCATTTTCCTCCGCAGCCGGATAACGTAGCTGGTCATATTGGCAATATTGGTGATGGAATAAGCCAGGGCCAGCCCTCCCGACTCGAGGTTGGTGAACTTGAGAAAAACCAGACTGAGAACGGTATTGATAATCACCCCTTGGATGCCCACCTTGACCGGGGTGCGGGTATCCTGAAGAGAGTAATAAATCCGGGTGAGCAGCTGAATACCCGATAGAGCCACCAATCCCGGCGCGTAGAACAGCAAGGCATAGGCCGTGGCAGCAGTGTCCTCGGCTCCGAAGGCCCCCGCCTGAAACAGGAGGCGGACTATGGGCTCTCCCAGGGCGAGCAAACCCACTGCCGATGGAATGGTGATGAAGAATATACTTCTCAGGCCTCTGGAAAAAGTGTGGCGCAGGGCGGACCAATCCCCTACAGCGGCCTGCCTGGTCATGGTAGGAAAGATCACCTGGGAGATACCCATGGCAAACACTCCTAGAGGGAACTGCATCAGGCGGTTGGCTAAGCTCAAGGCGGTGATTGTCCCTTTAGCCAAGCCGGAGGCTAGATTCTGGCTGATGAGCAGATTCAGCTGTGCCACAGATAGACTGATGACCGTCGGTCCCATGAGCGTAAAAATCCGCCGGATGCCGGGATGATGCAGGTCGATTTTCAGCTTGTAACTGTGCCGCCACTTTCGCAGCTGTAACAGCTGCAGCGTGAAATTGGCCACAGCTCCGGCTACGGTGCCGATGGCCATACCCACTATGCCTATTCTAGGGCCGAGGATGTAAGCTCCCAGGATGATGCCGATATTGTACAGAATGGGACCCATCACCGGCAGTATAAACCGCTGGTAGGAGTTGAGGATTCCCACCGCTAGGCCTGATAGCGCGGTAAAAAAGACTGCCGGGAACATAATGCGCATTAAGTAGACCAAAAGCTCCCTCTGTTCGCCGGTGAAGCGGTAAGCCACTAAAGGTGCCAGCTGGGGGCTGAAGATGATGCCCAAGAGCGAAAAAGCCACCAGGGCAAGGAAGGTCAGATTGAGAAAGCTGCTGGCTAGATCCCATCCCTCTTCTTCTTCGCCTTTAGCCAGGTAGCTGGTGAAGACGGGTATAAATGCTGAACTCAACGCGCCGCCTACCAAGAGATAATACATGAGGTCTGGAATCACGAAAGCGGCATTGAAGGCATCGGTATGCCATGTGCGGCCGAAAACTTCGGAGGCAGCCCGCAGGCGGACAAATCCCAAGATGCGGCTGACGAAGATCAAAAACATCATCGAAACGGCAGTTTTAGCTAACGGTTTGCTGGGCATGGACTAACCTCCAATTCCTCTTGACGTTTCGGCAGAGGGGGGAGTAACTCCTTGCGGGGGTCAGCAAGTTTTCCCAGCTGGTGAAACGCCCTGTGTCCTGAGAGAGGCGGAATGTGGTATAGTATAGTGGGTAGCGACGGACCGGCACGGCCGCAGTTGTCGTCCTATTGGCCCGATGCTATAATACACTTTGAGTATGGGCGAAAGAGAGGTAAACAATGCGCCAGGCCAATATTCGCAACTTCTGCATAATTGCTCATATCGACCACGGGAAATCGACCTTGGCCGACCGGCTCTTAGAAATGACCGGCACGGTATCCCAAAGGGAGATGGCCGATCAGGTGCTGGACTCCATGGATTTGGAGCGGGAGAGGGGCATTACCATTAAGCTAAAAGCTGTGCGGCTTAACTATCGGTCCCGAGATGGGCAAGAGTATGTCCTTAATCTTATCGATACTCCTGGCCATGTGGACTTTGCCTATGAAGTGTCCCGCAGTCTAGCAGCCTGCGAAGGCGCACTGCTGGTCATCGATGCATCCCAAGGGATTGAAGCCCAGACCTTGGCCAATCTGTACCTGGCGTTGGAGCACGACCTGGAGATTATTCCCGTAATCAACAAGATTGATCTGCCGGCGGCAGACCCAGAGAAAGTAAAGCGGGAACTGCAGGAAAGCATTGGCCTTGACGCCAGCCAAGCTATATTGGCCAGCGCCAAGACCGGTGAAGGTATCGAGGAGATTTTAGAGGCTGTAGTACAGCGCATCCCCCCGCCCACGGGTGATGTTGATGCGCCCCTCAGGGCGCTGATTTTCGATTCCCACTATGACCCATATCGGGGTGTAGTTGCATATATCCGGGTGATGGAAGGCAGTCTGTCCATCGGCGATGAGATCAAGATGATGTCCAGCGGGGAGACCTTTGAGGTGGATTCCCTGGGGGTGTTTGCACCCCATCTGGTGAACGTGGAGCGGCTGGCCGCGGGAGAGGTCGGTTGTGTCACAGCCGGAATGAAGGATGTCAAGAGCGCTAGGGTCGGCGATACCATCACTGGGGCCGAGCGGCCGGCAGCGCAGCCGCTGCCGGGCTATCGGCCGGCACAGCCTATGGTCTACTGCGGCCTTTACCCTGTGGACAATGAGGATTTCGGCAGCCTGAGGGATGCGCTGGAGAAGCTGCAGCTCAATGATGCCGCTTTGATCTTCGAGCCGGAGACATCGGCAGCCTTAGGTTTTGGATTCCGCTGCGGCTTTCTCGGTCTGCTTCACATGGAGGTCATTCAGGAACGGCTGGAGCGGGAATTTGAACTCAACTTGATTACTACTGCTCCCAACGTTGTGTACCGAGTGTACCTGCGGGATGGCGGTGAGCTCTTTATAGACAATCCTGCCCGCCTGCCGGCACCCGACAGAGTGGAGCGGATCGAAGAGCCCTACGTACGGGTCTCTATCATGACTCCGGAGGATTTTGTGGGCCCAGTGATGGAGCTTTGTCAGGATAGGCGGGGCACTTTTGTGCATATGGAATACATCACCACCGACCGGGTGCAGATCATCTATGAAATGCCTTTGAGCGAGATTATCATGGACTTTTTCGATCGGCTGAAATCGAGAACCAAGGGCTATGCATCCTTGGATTATGAGCCCATCGGTTACCGAGCAGGTGACCTGGTTAAACTGGACATTCTCATTAACGGTAACCCGGTAGATGCTCTGTCCTGCATTGTGCACCGGGATGGAGCCGCACAACGGGGACGAGCCCTGGCCAAGAAGCTCAAGGAGGTAATTCCCCGTCAGCTCTTCGAAGTTCCAATTCAGGCAGCCATCGGCAGCAAGATCGTAGCCAGAGAGACCATCAAAGCCCTGCGCAAAGATGTGCTGGCCAAGTGTTACGGGGGAGATGTCACCCGCAAGCGGAAGCTCTTGGAACGTCAAAAGGAGGGCAAGCGGCGGATGAAGCAGCTGGGGTCTGTAGAGGTGCCCCAGGAAGCTTTCATGGCCGTGCTCAGCATTGAAGAATGATCGACCGGGCATCTATATCCACATCCCCTTCTGCCTCCGGAAGTGTCCGTACTGCGATTTTGTATCTTACCCTCTGCAGCGGGATGAGACTGACAGGGTTCATCAGTACATCTGCGCCTTAACTAAGGAAGCTGCCTTAAGAAAGAGGTGGCTGGAAGCAGCAGACCTGATGCCGGAGGCTTTTCATTCTCTGTATATCGGAGGCGGCACTCCGTCGCTGCTGAAAAGCAGTCAAGTCTCCTGGGCAATTGAAGAAATCGCTGGAAGTTTTCCGTTGGCTCCCGGCGCAGAGGTCACTCTAGAAGTCAACCCAGGGACCTCGAGCCGGGAAGAGCTGTATGCATGGCGCCGGTTGGGAATCAATCGGCTCAGCATCGGCGCCCAAAGCCTCAATGATGAGTTCTTAAAGAAGCTGGGCCGGGTACACACTGCAAGGGATGTCTATCAGACGGTGGAGTGGGCTCGATCAGCTGGTTTCAGCAATATAAGCTTCGATCTAATGCTGGGTCTGCCTGGACAAAGGCTGGAGGATTGGCAGAGAACCGTGGTTCAGGCAGTTGAGGAGCTAAAGCCTCAGCACCTTTCCTGCTATGAGCTGACCATCGAAGAGGGGACTCTCTTTGGACGCCTTAAGTCTCAGGGAAGCTTGAACCTGCCGCCAGAGGATGAAGTCGTTGCGATGCTGGAGTGGACAAGAGAGCACCTCACCAACTCAGGCTACGAACACTATGAGATTTCCAACTACGCTTTACCAGGTTTTAGGTCCAGACACAACCAAATATACTGGGAGAACCGCTGGTACTTGGGGCTCGGTGCCGCCGCTTGTTCCTATTGGGCTGGAAGGCGCTGGGGAAATGCTGCTGGGCTAGATGAATACATGCAGCAGTTGGACGCGGGGAGCCTGCCTGAGGCCTATTCTGAGCGGCTAGACGAAAGGAGCCAGCTGGGGGAAACCATCATGCTGGGCCTGAGGTTAACAGAGGGCGTTTCCACAGCCGAGCTTGAGGCTAGATTTGGGTTATCAATATGGGACATCTGGGAGGAGGAAATCACTGATCTGCAGAAGGCGGGTCTCTTGGAGGTAAGCGGGGAGAGGCTGCGTCTGACCCAGAAGGGGCTGCTGCTGGCCAACCAGGTTCAGGCGGCCTTCCTCTGATCTTGACAAGAGCGGTACCGAATGCTATTTTTAAGGTGGATATGTTAGCACTCTTTTTAGGTGAGTGCTAACGAAAAGGTGGTGATGAAGCCGATGGATGAACGGAAACGGAAAATACTCAAGGCTGTCACCCGTGACTACATTGACACTGCTGAGCCGGTAGGTTCGCGGACCATTGCCCGCCGGTACGGTTTGGGAGTGAGTCCTGCAACTATCCGCAACGAGATGGCTGATTTAGAAGAAGATGGATACTTGGAACAGCCCCATACATCTGCCGGCCGCATTCCATCTGAAAAGGGATACCGCTTTTACGTCGACGTGCTCATGACTCCCCGGACGCTGTCAAGACAGGAGCTGCAGAAGATTTACGCTACTTTGCAGGCTCAACAGGTCCTGGAAGATATTGTTCAGGAAAGCGTGCGTCTGCTGGCTTTGTTAAGCCAGTACACTTCTATCGTGGTGGCACCCAATCTGAGCCGGGGTACCGTACGGTGTCTGCAGCTGATACCTCTCGATGAGTTCAATGTCCTGCTGGTACTGGTGGTGGATCCCGGGTTTTCCCAGAGCCGGATTGTGGAGACATCCAGACCGCTAACTGCCCAGGAGTTAGCCAGGATAAATCACTTTTTTGAACGCCGGTTGGCCGGCGCAGTGCTGGCCGATATCGGCGCATCCTTGATCGAAGAGCTGCGGGATGAGATCGACGACGAGGCCTTGCTGTCTGAGGCTCTGAATCTGCTCATCAAGGGCTTGAGAAATATAAAGAAAGAACAGGTTTTCATCGATGGGACTACCCATCTTCTCAGCCAGCCCGAGTTCAAGAACATTGAAAAGGCTAAGGGGCTGCTCAATATATTAGATGATGAGCGGGCCGTTTGGTCAGTGCTGAATAGAGCTCTAGGTCGGTCTGGGATATTGGTCACCATCGGCAGCGAGAATCCCCATGAGGGATTTCAGGAGTGCAGTTTGGTAACGGCCACTTATGAGATAAACGGACAAGTGGTGGGAAGTATCGGCGTTATCGGTCCCACCCGCATGGATTACGATAAGGCAGTGTCCATCGTCGAGGGTATAGCCAACAGCCTCAGCTCTTTGCTGTCAGATCCTCGACGCCATTAGGAAGAGCAGTCTCGCAGCCATAGGAACAGAGGTGCTTGGCTGATCGCTCAATAGAGAGAAAGGAGAGAAGGCGCATGCACCCCAATGGGGTTTCTTGCGCCGCTTTTCATGAAAGACAATCAAGAGTTGCACCAGGAACGGGGAGTGGATTGCGGCTGCGGCGACGGCAGCTGCGGCACTGAAAAACAGACAGCCGGCGTTCAGGAGCCAGAGACTTCGGGATGCAGTATCCGGGAAGAGGTTGTCGACGGGTTAAGGGAAAGGGAAGGCAAGGAGAAGCAGGAGGGTCAGGGCGGAGCAGGGCGGGTGGAGCAGGATCAGAGTGCAAGCGGTCAGACCGATGGAGGAGAGGAGCCCGCCGGGGAAGATGCTGAGGTCCTTGACCCTCAAGTGCTCAAGGAGGAAGTCAGCAGCCTGCGGCAGCAGGTGGCAGAACTAACCCAACAGCTCTTGCGGCTCCACGCCGATTTTGATAACTACCGTAAGCGAACCCGGAAGAACATGGAAGAAGAGATTCTGCGAGCTAATGAAGCTCTGGTTAAGCAGCTTCTGCCGGTGCTAGACAACCTGGAACGGGCACTGGCTGTAGACAGCGATGCCAGCGAAGCCTCTGTCCGAGAAGGCGTGGAACTTGTGTATCGGCAGTTCTTGGACATCCTATCTAGGGAAGGACTGCAGCCCATCAAGGCTGTGGGTGAACCGTTTGATCCCAACCTACATGAAGCGATGATGGTAGAAACCGTTGAAGATCCGGAGCTGGAGAACCGGGTCATTGGGGAATTCTTAAAGGGATACACCTTTCGGGAGCGGGTGCTGAGAGCTGCAATGGTCAAGGTCGGCAAAGCGCAGCAGTAAGCGCATCATCGCTCCGTGAAGGCTTTCTGGCCGCAAGTGAGGAGGAAGATATATGGGTAAAGTGATAGGTATTGATCTTGGAACGACCAACTCGGTAGTGGCTGTTATGGAGGGCGGAGAGCCGGTCGTTATCCCCAACTCAGAAGGGAGCCGCACTACGCCTTCTGTTGTGGCCTTTACTAAGGACGGCGAGCTCCTGATAGGGCAGGCTGCCAAGCGGCAGGCAGTGACCAATCCGGAGCGCACCATCATGTCCATCAAGCGCCACATGGGCACAGACTACAAAGTCACCATCGACGGCAAGGAGTATATCCCCCAGCAGATATCGGCCATGATTCTCCGCAAACTCAAGGAGGAGGCAGAGAACTACTTAGGCGAACCCGTTACCCAGGCAGTAATCACTGTTCCAGCGTACTTCACCGATGCCCAGCGGCAGGCAACCAAAGATGCAGGGGTTATTGCCGGTCTGGAAGTTCTGAGGATTATTAACGAGCCTACCGCAGCCGCTTTGGCTTACGGTTTGGATAAAGAACACGACCAGAAGATCCTGGTCTTTGACCTGGGCGGCGGTACTTTCGATGTCTCCATCCTGGAGGTGGGGGATGGAGTTTTTGAAGTACTGGCCACCAGCGGCAACAACCGATTGGGCGGAGATGACTTCGACCAGCGGATTGTCCAGTACCTGATTGGGCAGTTTAGGCAGCAGACGGGTGTCGACCTGAGCGGCGACCGCATGGCCATGCAGCGGCTGCGGGAAGCTGCCGAGAAGGCCAAGATCGAGCTGTCCGGTCTACCCAGTACTAATATAAATCTGCCTTTCATCAGCGCTGGGCCATCCGGCCCGCTGCACTTGGATATCACTTTGACGAGGGCTAAGTTCAACGAACTGACCGCGGATCTGGTAGAGGCCACCATGGGACCAACCCAGCGTGCGCTGGACGATGCAGGGCTGCAGCCTCATGAAATCGATAAAATCATCTTGGTCGGCGGTTCAACCCGCATCCCGGCAGTACAGGAAGCTATCAAGAGGAAGCTGGGTAAGGAGCCCTTCAAAGGCATTAACCCAGATGAGTGCGTGGCCGTGGGTGCAGCCATTCAGGCGGGAGTCTTGGCGGGAGAAGTCAAGGATATCGTGCTCTTGGACGTGACGCCCTTGTCTTTGGGAATTGAAACCTTGGGCGGCGTGATGACTGTCTTAATTGAACGCAATACCACTATACCTACCAGCAAGAAGCAGATCTTCACCACTGCTGCAGATAACCAGACGGCAGTGGACATCCACGTGCTCCAAGGCGAACGGCCTATGGCGGCAGACAACATCACTTTGGGACGCTTCCAGCTGACTGGGATTCCTCCTGCTCCCAGAGGAGTTCCTCAGATCGAAGTCACCTTTGATATTGACGTAAACGGCATTGTCAATGTCTCTGCCAAGGATCTTGGTACCGGTAGGGAGCAGCGGATTACTATTACCTCCTCCGGCGCGCTGTCCAAGGAGCAAATCGAGAAGATGGTCCGGGATGCCGAACTGCACGCTGAGGAGGATAGGAGGCGGAAAGAACTGGTTGAAGCCAGGAATCAGGCAGAACAGCTGATCTACACTACGGATAGAACCCTGAAGGACCTGGGAGACAAAGTCACCGGCGACGAGAAAGCGAGGATCGAGGCAGCTAAGAACGAGCTGGCTCAAGCCAGTAAGGGTGAAGATATACAGGCCATCAGAGATAAGATGGAATCTTTGAGTGCAGCTCTCCACAGCGTCACATCCAGAATGTACTCTCAGGCTGGCGGTTCCGGCAGCACCGGCAGTGCCGGTGCTCAGGGGCCGGGACCGGGGGGAGAAAAGGTCGTAGATGCGGACTATCGGGTAGTCGATGACGACCAGCAGAAATAGCACGGTGTGCAGACAATGATGTCTGCCGCAATCCAGTGCGGGCTCCATTGACACCTGGGATGGGATGAGCGACCTGTGTCCAGTTTTTTGGGCGGCGGCGTTGGCCGCCGCCATCTGCCACAGGTTCCTTTTTTGCTGAGCGGTTTTGTGATACAGTACAGTCAGGGATTTTTGTGAAGAATCATCGAAGTGGTACAAGAAGGCGGTGCACTTATGGCCAAGCGAGATTATTACGAGGTCTTAGGAGTTGATCGGAACGCCTCTGAGGCGGAGATCAAGAAGGCTTACCGCCGTCTCGCCCGCAAGTACCATCCTGATGTAAACAAAGATGATCCAAACGCCGCAGAAAAATTCAAGGAAATCAACGAAGCCTACCGAGTTCTTAGCGATGAGAATCTGAGGCGCCAGTATGACCAGTTTGGGCATGCCGCCTTTGAAGGACCCAATGGTACTGGCGGATTCGGGGACTTCAGAGACTTCGATTTCGGCGGATTTGGCGATTTCGACGGCTTTGGCGACCTCTTCGATATGTTCTTCGGAGGCGGCATGGGCCGCCAGCGCCACAGGGGTCCTCAGCGGGGCGCTGATCTCCATGTGAACCTCCAGATCGAATTTGAAGAGGCAGCCTTCGGCGTGGAGAAAGAAGTAGAAGTGCCCCGCACCGAAACCTGCCCCCACTGCGGCGGTAATCGGGCTGAACCCGGTACTCCGATCCATACTTGTCCCGAGTGCAATGGAACTGGGCAGGTGCAGCGGGTGCAGCAGACTGCTTTCGGGCGGTTTGTCAATGTGAGGACGTGTCCCCGATGCGGCGGCGAGGGCAGAACTATAGAGACTAAGTGCACCAGATGCGGTGGTACAGGTCAAGTTAGGCGGGTGCGGAGAATCAATGTCAAGGTGCCCGCAGGCGTTGATGACGGCTTCCGTCTGCGGGTTCCCGGCGAAGGGGAGGCCGGCACCAGGGGAGGCCCGCCCGGGGACCTTTATGTCTTTATCACCGTCAAGCCCCACGAGTTTTTCCGGCGCCAGGGGGACGACGTTTATCTGGAATTCCCCATCAGTTTTGTACAGGCAGCATTAGGTGATGAGATTGAAGTGCCCACCTTGGATGGGAAGGTAAAGCTGAGGATCCCTGAAGGGACCCAGACGGGGACGTCTTTCCGGCTTAAAGGCAAGGGTGTTGTCAGGCTGCGGGGCTATGGTCGGGGCGACCAGCACGTGATCGTGAAGGTGCAGACGCCTACGAACCTGACGCCTAAGCAGAAGGAAGCTCTGCGTAAGTGGGGCGAAAGCCTGGGCGAGTCGGTGCGGCCCCAGCAGGATAAGGGTTTTTTCGGCCGGGTGAAGGAGGCCTTTGACGGTCTAGGGCGCTGATTGAAGAGTAAAAAGGTGGCGAAGGATGATGACGGAAGGCTGTTGGACTAAGCTCACTGTTACCACCAGTCCTGAAGCAGTGGAGGCGGTGATTGGCATCCTCATGGATTCGGGAGCCGGCGGTGTCGAGATTGTGGATCCCAGAATCTTGGAAGAGGTCGCCGGGGAAGACCGCTTCGGAGAGTTGTATCCGGAAGTGAAGCCGGTACCGCCAGGTGCACCGGTGAAGGTTATTGGGTACCTTGCCGGTGATTGCCGTCAGAGCTTGACCCTTACAGCCATCAGGAAACGGGTTTTGGGCCTGAAGGAGCTGGGGCTGGATGCCGGCCCGGCCTGGGTTGATGCTGTGCTGGTGTGGGAGACGGACTGGGCTGAAAACTGGAAGAAGTTCTATCGCCCTCGGCGGGTCGGGAAACGGATTGTGGTCAAGCCCAGGTGGGAAGAATGCGAAGCCGCTCCGGGGGATATCGTAGTGGAACTTGACCCCGGTATGGCGTTTGGCACGGGGGAACACGAGACTACCCGCCTTTGTCTTGTGCAGCTGGAAAAATGGGTCAAACCCGGGTGGACGGTCTTCGATGTTGGGACAGGTTCCGGGGTATTGGCTGTGGCTGCAGCCAAGCTGGGAGCTGAACGGGTGGAAGCCTGTGACTTGGACCCGGTAGCAGCGGCCGCAGCTCGGGAAAACGTCAGGTACAATGGGCTGGAGGATAAGGTCTCAGTGCGGGTCGGAACCATTGATGTCCTTCCAGGTGAGGCTCACTTAATCGCGGCGAATATTATCAGCGATGTGATCATCGACATACTACCCCAGGTGGTTCAGCGGCTTGTGGATGGCGGTTTGTTCATCGCCTCCGGGATTATCTGTCGGCGGCGGGATGAGGTGGCAGCGGCCGCGAAAAACGCTGGGCTGCAGCTGGTAGAAGAAGGCAGCGAGGCAGAATGGGTCTGCCTGGTGAGCCGCAAATGACAGCCCGTTTTTTTGTGCAGCCGGAGCAAATAGCTGGCGATACAGCAGTCATCCAGGGAGAGGAGCTTGTCCATCTGGCCGCGGTCCTACGGCTTGTGCCGGGGGATCAAGTTGTCGTTTGCGACGGAATCGGGATGGAATACCACGGCGTGGTGGAAGAGGTTAGGCCGGAGGCAGCCTCGGTCCGCATCCACAATCGCGTCGCCGGTGCAGGTGAGCCTCAGGTCAAGATCACCCTGGTGCAGGGGCTGCCGAAAGGCGATAAGATGGATTTCGTAGTCCAAAAGGGCACTGAGGTGGGAATTGCCGAGTTTATCCCCGTGATCACTGAAAGAACTGTAGTTCAGCTTACCGATGCCAAAGCTAGGCGTCGAGTAGAAAGATGGCAGCGGATAGCCAAAGAAGCTGCCAAACAGTGCCGCCGAGCAGTCATACCCAAAGTGCGGGAGCCTCTGCTGTGGCGGGAATGCATCGAGCAGTATCGAGAGGATGGCGGTGGGCGGATAGGACTGATTCCCTGGGAGGAAATCGCGGGTACCGGCACTGGACTCAAGGATGTGTTGATCTCCATCCAGGGCCGAGTGGACGCTGGAGAAGTTGATAATATCTGGCTGTTCATTGGCCCTGAGGGCGGCTTTAGCGAAGGAGAGGTCCAGCAAGCCGCGGCTGCCGGTGCCTATACGGTCAGCTTGGGGCCTCGGATCTTGCGGACTGAGACTGCCGGTGCCGTCACGGCTGCCGTTGTCCTGTACCACCTGGGTGAGCTGGGATAGTGCTGGCGAACAAAGGGGGGCCTACTATCAAGAAAGTCGATTTTCGCATCGGAGTGCTGTCAGATACTCATATACCCATGCGGGCAAGATACATTCCGGCGGAGGTGTTTAATGCCTTCGCCAATGTGGACCTGATTCTGCATGCTGGAGATATTACTGAGTGGTCGGTGATTGAGGAACTGGCTGCCCTTGCACCGGTAGAAGCCGTAGCCGGCAATATGGATAGAGAGCTGCGGTTGAAGCTTGAGCGGCTACGGGTCATTGAAGTGGGCAAGGTGAAAATAGGTCTGGTCCACGGAGATGGAGCCGGCTACAGTACGCCCTTTGGGGTGCGGCAGTATTTCTCGGGGGTGCAGTGTGTTGTCTTCGGTCACACCCATAGACCGTACAATGAATGGCACGGCGATACACTGGTCTTCAACCCCGGGTCGCCGACGGATTACCGTATGATGCCTATGGGCTCCTATGGAATGCTCTACGTGAAGGACGACCACGTATGGGGAGAGATCTTCTACCTGGAGCCCCGCCGGTAAAGCGACCGATCTTAACCGGCTCCCAGTTCCAGGTGCTGTCGCAGAGATGAGGAGGACTTAGGGAATGGCCCAGAAGACAGCGGCCTTTTACACTTTGGGGTGCAAGCTCAATCAATATGATACACAGGCCCTGATGGAGCTGTTCAGAGAGAGAGGATATACTATCGTTGACTTTCCCCAGCGGGCAGATGTCTATGTCATTAATACATGCACAGTCACCGGAACGGGAGAAAAAAAGTCACGGCAGGCCATCAATCGAGCTGTACGGAGCAATGAGGAAGCAATCGTAGTGGTAACAGGTTGTTACGCCCAGACTTCTCCCGGCGAGGTGGCCGGCATTGATGGTGTTGATCTGGTCATCGGTACCCAGGACCGGGCCCGGATTGTGGACTTGGTGGAAGATATAGCTTTGATGCACGGGCCGAAAGTGGTTGTGGGAGATATTTTCCAGGCTAGGGAGTTCGAAGAGCTGCCGGTCAAGGAGTTTACCGGCCGCGCCAGGGCGGTTGTGAAAATTCAGGAAGGCTGCAACCAATTTTGCACGTACTGCAAGATCCCCTATGCCAGAGGGCCAAGCCGCAGCCGCAGTATGGCGGCAGTCATCGATGAGGTAAGGCGCCTGGCTGACCAGGGCTTTAAAGAAATTGTCTTAACCGGCATCCACCTGGGATTTTACGGCCGGGACCTCGAACCTCCTGTCAGCCTCGCCCAGGTGCTCCGGGAACTTCACCGCATAGAGGGATTGGCGCGAATCAGGTTAGGTTCCATAGATGCACCGGAGATCGATGATGAGCTGATCGGTGTCCTGCGGGATTACCCGAAGGCTTGCCCCCATCTGCATATTCCCCTTCAAGCCGGCCACAATGAGGTTCTTAAGCGGATGCGACGTCCGTATACTGTGGAAGAATACCGCCAGGTTGTGGCCAAGGTGCGGGAGAATATAGCAGATGTATCCATCACGACCGACGTGATTGTCGGTTTCCCCGGTGAGACCGATGACCAGTTTGAGGCCGCACTCCGATTTGTAGAGGAAATGGCGTTCAGCCGCCTGCATGTGTTCCGCTACTCACCCAGGCGGGGAACTCCAGCTGCGAGGTTTCCCAACCAGGTCCCAGTGGCAGTGAAAAATGAGCGGAGTCGGCGGATGATTCAGTTGGGCAGAGAATTGAGCCGGGCCTTCCACCAAAACCTCGTCGGCAGCAGAGTAGAGGTCCTGTGGGAAGAGGGCGGAATCAATGGTCAAGATGATTTGTGGCAGGGACATACTGCCAATTATGTCATGGTTAAGGCCCGGCGAGGGGGCGGCAGTCCGGGAGACATGGAAACAGTGTTCGTTACCGGCGCGGATGAAGAAGGAATCTGGGGAACAGTGGTTGAACAGCTTAATGGCGAAAACGCGGAACAGCAAGCAATAGGTCCCAGGGAGGAGGTGTGACGTCATGGGTGCTGACTGCCTATTTTGCCGGATCATCTCCCAGGAGATTCCCAGCGATATCGTGTACGAAGACGATGCGGTCTTGGCTTTCAGAGACATTAACCCTCAGGCACCGGTCCATATCCTCGTCATTCCCAAGAAGCACATCCCAACCATCGCCGATCTAGAAGATGCTGATCAGGAACTCATGGGACATATTCACTTGGTGATCAAGGAGATAGCGAAGAAAGAGGGTATTGCCGAGGAAGGGTACCGGGTTGTGGTCAACTGCAGGGAACAAGCGGCGCAGAGCGTCTTCCATGTGCATTTCCACCTCTTAGGGGGCAGGAGCTTCGGGTGGCCTCCCGGGTGATACGGTTGACATGCATAGCGCAGAGCAGATATAATTTAGGTTGAATTCGTACCTTCGCATCTGGTGCCAGGAGAACTGATATCCATGGGTATGAACTCCCCTGATGTGCAGCTCCAGGCGCAGGCGCGAGCTATCGTTAGCGGTGGAGGGAGGGAAATCGTTGGCGCAAGTTATAGTGGGTAAAGATGAATCCCTCGACCGAGCGCTGCGCCGGTTCAAGAGGCAGTGCCGCGTGTCGGGCATTTTAGCCGAAGCACGCAAGCATGAGCATTACGAAAAGCCGAGTGTAAGACGTAAGAAGAAATCGGAGGCGGCCCGGAAGAGGAAGAACCGCCAATATCGGTAACCAAGGCTGCAGCCCGTTGTCACTAGACAACGGGTTTTTGTTTTCACAGAAGTTGTTTATGTATATACTTAAGGTCAGGGGGATACTCGTGCCTGCATTATTCAGCTGGATTAAAGTCAAGCGAGAGCTCGTAACTGCAGTTATAGTTTGCCTGTTCATAGGCTGGCTGGGAAGCGGCTTGTCCCAGGGCGCCGGCGCTGTTTGGGTAGTGCCCATTCATGGTACCGTAGAATGGGGTATGAGCGGGTTTGTACGGCGGGCGGTGAGGGATGCAGAAGCCCAGAGAGCTGCAGTCATCCTGCTGGAGATTAACACCTTCGGAGGCAGGCTGGATGCCGCTACTGAAATCCGGGACACACTGCTGTCATCGCGGGTGCCGGTAGCTGCTATGGTCACCGAGCGGGCCTGGTCCGCCGGCGCCTTGATTGCTCTAGCTGCACAACACCTAGCCATGGCTCCCGGGGCTAGTATCGGGGCAGCAGAGCCCCAACCGGCCGAAGAAAAGATAATTTCCGCTGTTCGAGGAGAGTTTGAGGCAACCGCACAGCGGTGGGGACGGGATGTCGAAATCGCAGCTGCCATGGTGGACCGGGATGTAGATATTCCCGGGATATCACCGGCCGGCAAGATCCTCACCTTAACTGCTGAACGGGCTAAGGAACTGGGGTTTATCGATTTAGTCGCGTCTAGCTCCGAGGAGGTACTCCAGCAGCTGGGCTACAGCTCTCGGGAAATGGTTAGGCTAACCCCGACAGCGGCAGAAATGGCGGTCGGTTTCCTTACCCAGCCTTTGGTAAGTTCTCTTCTCTTGGTATTGGGCTTTACTGGGCTGGTTCTCGAAGTCCTTACACCTGGTTTTGGAATACCGGGGATAGTCGGAGGTTTGAGCTTGCTGCTCTTTTTCGGCGGCCGCCTGCTTACCGGCCTCGCCGGCTGGGAAGTGATCATTTTGTTCGCAGCAGGCCTGATCCTCTTGGCAGTAGAGGCTTTTCTTATTCCCGGCTTCGGCATTGCTGGGCTTGCGGGGTTAGCTGCCATCTTTGCCAGCATCGTCCTAAGTTACTCATCATCGACAGCAGGGTTAATCAGCCTGAATGCCGCTTTAGGAGTGACCATCTTGGTGGCGGCCTTAGCCTGGAGGTATATCAGGAAAACCAGTACCTGGCGCAGGCTGATCCTCAGTACCAGCTTGCGGAGGGAAGATGCAGATGATGACAGCGGCCGTCAGGGTCTGGTGGGAAAAGCGGGACGTGCGTTGACTCCGTTGCGGCCGGCTGGAATCGTGGAAATCGACGGTAAGAGAGTTGACGTGGTTACCGAAGGGGGATTTGTGGCTAGAGGTACCACTGTTGAGGTAATCAGCGTACAGGGAAACCGGGTGGTGGTAAGGCCTATACGGATCGATGAGAATACTGATTAGGAATCCTTAAGACCCGATAAGCTTACAAGGAGGTGATGGATGGCTCGCCGCTGCTGAACACTCGGGAGCGGCGGGACATCGACAAAGATGCTGTTTTTTATCGCGTGGCTGCCTATTATCTTGATCCTGGTGTTTATCCTGCTCCTGTTCAACTTCATCCCGGTGGGGCTCTGGATCTCTGCCTGGGCTGCAGGGGTGAAGGTCAGCATCGTCACTTTGATCGGCATGCGGCTGCGGCGGGTTGTCCCATCCCGCATCATCCTCCCTTTGATTAAAGCCCATAAAGCAGATATTCCGGTTTCCATCGATAAGCTGGAAGCCCACTACCTGGCCGGCGGCAATGTAGACAGGGTCATTGACGCCTTAATTGCGGCCCACAGGGCCGAAATCCCCCTCAGCTTTGAGCGGGCCGCAGCCATTGATCTAGCCGGTCGGAACGTCCTGGAAGCGGTGCAGATGAGTGTGAATCCATATGTTATCGAAACACCGATGGTTTCCGCGGTAGCCAAGGATGGGATTGAGCTTAAGGTAAAGGCTAGGGTTACGGTGAGAGCCAACATCGATCGGCTGGTGGGCGGTGCCGGAGAACCCACCATTATTGCCAGGGTGGGGGAAGGCATTGTCACAACCGTGGGTTCGGCCAATAGTCACGCAGAGGTTTTAGAGAATCCTGACGCTATTTCCAATACAGTCCTGCAGAAGGGTCTAGATGCGGGTACCGCCTTTGAGATTCTGTCCATAGATATCGCCGATATTGATGTGGGGCGGAACATCGGTGCTCAGCTGCAAAAAGACCAGGCAGAAGCAGATAAAGATATCGCTCAGGCTAAGGCTGCAGAGCGCCGGTTTGCCGCTCAAGCTCTAGAGCAGGAGATGAAGGCCAGAGTGCAGGAGATGCGGGCTCGGGTGGTAGAAGCCGAGGCCCAGGTGCCTCTGGCTTTAGCAGAGGCTCTGCGGGAGGGGCGGATAGGCGTGATGGATTATTATACCATGCGCAACCTCTTGGCCGACACAGCTATGCGGGAATCCATAGCCAGGGAAAGTTCTCCCCGTCCCGATGAGGAAGAGCAAGGCATGAGGGGAACCCCGGGGGAGCCGCGGTGACGCTATGGACAGTCTAGTTGGTTTGGTTGTTATCCTTTATCTCGTTGCATCAGTGGTGGGAGCGGTGGTGGAGCGGATGCGCAGGGGACCTTTAGCTGAGGAACCTTCCGTCCCGTCCCCCCGGCGAAGACCGGTGCCTGCCGCAAGACCTGAAAAAGTGATGGAGGCGGAAGATGCAGATGAAGCCGGCGGCTTTCCTGCTCATCTGCCTGAGTCTTCTCAACGGGAGCCGGATACAGGTGAGCCGGCGGAGCTGCAGCCTGCCGTTTTTCTCGAGGCAGGAGATGAGCTGCAGGAAGCGCCTTGGGACTCTGAGCTGGCGTTCTCCCAGGAAGGAGCCTTAGTTGGCGATATTGCTGCCTCTCCTATCAAGCACCCACATCGGCTCCAGCGGGAATGGCACCGGGCGGTGGTGATGATGGAGATTATCAACCAGCCAAGGGCACTAAACCCCTACCGGCCTCCGTGGGCGAGATGAAGTGGGTGGTGTGTGGTAAACAAGAAAGCCGGTGGATGAAGCATCTGCAGGTATGGAGCTTGAATATGGCGATGGACATGGGTACCGCTGCCTTTCTGGGCGGCGGTATTCTTCTCCGTACTTAAGTTGGGGTCCTGAGCATAAGCTTGTATAGACGCTGCGAGTAGCGGAGGGGTGGCCATGGCCAAAGCTTTCAAAGGAAAGCTGCTTCAACAGCTGACTAATGCCTTTGAGCTCCCACCGGATGTGGTGCTCAATTATCCCCGCATCACCATTACCGGCAGTGTGCAGCTCTTGATGGAAAACCACAAGGGGCTTATCTTATACGAGCCAGACAAAATCCGCATCAGAACAGAGCAGGGTGAAGCGGTGATTACCGGCAGCCACCTCAAGATAGATTCCCTGCTTTCCAGTGAGATAAGGATCAACGGACACATTGACGGTGTCCAGTTCCTGGGCTCGAAGGGGTGAGCCTCCTTGCTGACTCGAGAGCTGTGGTCTTATTATCAGGGGTATGTTATAATCAAAGTCAAAGGCGAGCAGCTGGAGGAGTTCCTCAATCGTGCGGCAGCCCAGGGTGTTTGTCTCTGGGATGTGGAGCGGCTTAGCGGGGAACTGCTGACGGCCAGGGTCAGCTGTGCGGATTTTATGCGGCTGCGGGATGCGGTGCGGGGTGTGCCGGTCACCGTCAGCATCAGGCATAAGGTGGGTTTGCCCTTTCTGAGACAGAAGTTGCTCCAACGCTTCGCCTTGCTGGCTGGTGCCCTGCTCAGCCTTGCATGCATATACCTGCTGTCTTCGGTTGTCTGGTTTGTTCACGTTGAAGGTGTTGACAAAGTAGATTATAATCTGATATCCACCGCCCTCCACGAGGCGGGGGTAAGTCCCGGTGTATGGCGTCGGTCAATTGAACCCAGGGAAGTGGAAAAACACCTGCTGCTGAGAATACCTCAATTGGCGTGGGTGGGGGTCAGCCTCCGGGGAACCTTGGTGGAAGTGACTTTGGTGGAAAAGACGGAAATATCTCCTGATGAAAAGGCTCCGGGGGATATTGTGGCTGGCAGGAGCGCCTTGGTGACCCAGATCATTCCCTTCACAGGCACAGCTTTGGTTCAAGAAGGGGAAACGGTTGCCGAGGGGCAGGTATTGATCAGCGGTGCTCTCGATGGGTACAGCTCTCCTGGAAAAGCCGGGAGCGGCCGGTATTTGCGAGCAGCCGGTATCGTCCGGGGCAGAGTGTGGTACAGGGGCTTTGGAGAAGCAAGTTTGGTGAGTCGGGTTCCTAGGAGAACAGGGCAAGCTTGTACAGGCTACAGCATCAGAGTAGGGCCCTGGTCTTGGCAGTGGGGGCAGACAGTGCCGCCCTTTCTCCAATACGAAGAAGAAGTCACAATCCAAGGGCTGACCCTGCCGCCCTTTGGCTGGGTGCTTCCTGTTCAGCTGGAGACCATTGAATTTCACGAAGTTGTGATAGAAACCATTGAACGGGATTTGGAAACCGCTAAAGAAGCGGCCCTCCGCCGCTCTTGGGAAGCGGTGGAGGCTAGGATGACGCCCGGGGCAGAGATCCTATCTCAAGAGGTGGATGTAACAGTAGAGGAGCATGAGAGCGGAGTGCTGGTGCGGGCCAGGAGGACTGTAGAGGTGCATGAGGAGATCGGGGTCTTTCGGCCTGTGTCTTTCGCAAAGCCAGAGGAAATAGGGGAGGGAAGCCAGTAATTTGAGTTCCAGCCTAGTAGAGGAAAGATTTACCATTGAGGATAATGCGGTTGCCCTGGCGCTTTTTGGCCACCGGGACGAGAACCTGAAAGCCCTGGCTGAAGAGCTGGATGTGAAGTTAGTGACCAGAGGCAACGTCATCGGTATAACAGGCGAGAAAGGTGCTGTGCATCAGGCCCAGATGGTGTTGGCGGACCTGTTGAAGGTAGCGGAGGAGCGTCCCCTGACCATTCAGGATGTCAAGTATGCGGCCCAATTGGCAGGGGCCGGCAAGAACGGACAGCTCAAGATGCTGCAGGATGATGTCATCCAGGTGACCGCCAGGGGAAAGAAGATAACGCCCAAGACGTTGGGGCAGAAACGGTACGTGGACGCGATGCGCAAGCACCTTGTAGTTTTTGCCATCGGACCAGCCGGGACAGGCAAGACCTATCTAGCCATGGCTATGGCCGTGGCCGCATTGAGAAAGCGGGAAGTCGGGCGCATTATCTTAACCAGGCCAGCTGTAGAGGCCGGTGAGCGTTTGGGATTTCTTCCCGGTGACCTCCAGGACAAAGTCGATCCCTATCTGAGACCGCTGTACGATGCACTGTACGATATCTTGGGGGTAGAAGGTTTTCGCAAATACCTGGAACGGGGTGCCATTGAAGTTGCTCCCTTGGCCTATATGAGGGGCAGAACCCTAGATGATTCCTTCATCATCCTAGATGAAGCCCAGAATACTACCCCGGAGCAGATGAAGATGTTTCTGACTCGGATGGGTTTTGGGTCCCGCATGGTGATCACCGGTGATGTCACCCAGATCGATCTGCCCAAAGGGGTTTATTCGGGGTTGCAGGAGGCTAGGGAAGTTCTCAAGAATGTCAGCGGAATTGCCGTCGTTGAGCTGGATGATGGAGACGTGGTGAGGCACCAGCTGGTCCAGCAGATTATTCGGGCCTATGAACAGTTTGACAGAGAGAAAGAACAGCGGGAGATTGGCTGAACCAGGTTTGCGGACACCGAAAAGAGCGTGGTGGCTGAGTCATGGCTAAAGACAACAGATTGCGGATGGTATATCAAAAAGCGGTGCAGCGGCTGCAAAGTGTTTGGCGTAAGGCCGGAGTCAGGCAGTCGCTGCTGGGTGCTGCCATCTTTCTTACCCTGGTGGGAATCCTGGTGGCCGATCTCGTGCCGACCCAGTATGATCTCAAAGTAGGCCAGGTAAGCCCCAGGGATATTGAGGCACCCCGGACCATTGAGAACCGCTATGAAACGGAACGGCTCCGGAACGAGGCTGTAGAGGCGGCTCTGGCTCAGGCCCGGAATAATCCGGACAATTATGTGATCGACGGGCGGGTGGCTGAAGGGGCCGAGGAAAAGCTGGCTTTCTTGTTCGAGAAGGCTGCTGAGCTGCGGACTCCGGTCCACACTGCAAATCCTGAGTCGGCGCCAGAATCTGAAGGGATGGTTGTAAGTGATCTGCCGGATAGGGTACGGAAGTTCCAGGCCTCCCTGCGGGATGAAGTGGGCCTGGATGTGGACAAGCAGTCCGCGGAGACCCTATTGACAGTGCCCTCTGAGGTCTTTGTGGCCATGGAACAGGCTGCCACTACCTTGGCTGTGTCAATTCTGCGCAATAACCGCATTACCGACGAGAACCTGGATGATGTGGTGAACAGTATGTACCGCCGAGTGGAGGAATTCCACCTGCCGCAGGCGGCTGAGGAAGCAGCGGCGGCCATCGTAGAAGAGGTCATTCGGCCCAATCTAGTGCTCAATGAGGCCAAGCTGGAGGCTATCAAGCAGGAAGCGGCGGAGTCTGTGACCCCTGTTATGGTGCTGCAGGGGGAGATTGTTATCCGTAAGGGCGATGTCGTTACTCGGGAGAAACTGCAAATTCTCAGGGATTTGGGACTGCAGAGCCGCACCAGGAATTACTGGCGGATGTTCGGCATGGCGGTGGTGCTTCTGCTCCTGGTGGGTTTGACCGGCATCTTCCTCTGGCAGTATAACCGGGAGATCATCGAGTCCGACGGCTTGTTGGCGCTTCTGGGCCTAATAGTAGTCATCGTGGCTTTTGTCATCAAAGTACTGAGCCTCATTCCATGGCAGGGGACAGGTTATCTGATGCCCGTAGCCTTTGGGGCCATGCTGATCACTCTGCTTCTGGACTCCCGCCTGGCTATAATTCTCACCTGTTTCTTTGCCGTTATAGTGGGGCTGGTTACCGGTGGTAAACTGGCATATGCAGCAGTTGGTCTGACGGGGGGTATTGCCGCTACTTTGAGCCTCGGCAAGGTTACCCAGCGGTCTGATGTGACCAGGACGGGTTTTATAGTAGGGGCGGCGAATTTTGCCGCCATGCTGGCTTTTGCGCTGGTGGATGATGATATGTTCCTGGCCAGGAACTCATATTTGGGCCTGCTCAACGGCATCCTATCTGCGATTCTGACCATTGGGTTTCTGCCTTATCTGGAGAACATCTTTGGGATCACATCCTCCATTAAGCTGCTGGAACTGTCCAATCCCAACCAACCGCTGCTGCGGAGGCTGCTCTTAGAGGCGCCCGGCACGTATCACCACAGCATCATAGTGGGCAACCTAGCGGAGGCTGCCGCAGAAGCTATTGGAGCAGACGGTCTCCTAGCCCGAGTGGGAGCCGCTTACCATGATGTGGGCAAGGTTAGGCGCCCGTATTTCTTTGTGGAGAACCAGCTGGGTGGAGATAATCCCCATGACCGGATCTCTCCTTCTTTAAGCACTTTGATCATCACCTCCCACGTTAAAGAAGGCATAGAGCTGGCCAAGCAGTACAAACTGCCTGCTGTGATCACCGATTTTATCAGGCAGCACCATGGTGATGATCTGGTGAAATACTTCTATCATAAGGCTGTGGAGTCGGACAAGGATGGATCGGTAGACGAAAGAGATTTTCGCTATCCAGGCCCCAAACCTCAGACCAAGGAAACGGCCATTGTGATGCTGGCTGATGCTGTAGAGGCTGCGGTGAGGTCTTTATCCCGTCCAACTCCGGGGAGGATCGAGGGGCTGGTGCGGAAGATCATCAAGTCCCGCCTTAATGAGGGCCTGCTTGATGAAAGCGACTTGACCCTCAAAGATCTAGACAAAGTGGCTGAAGCCTTTGTCCAAGTGCTTTCAGGTATCTATCACCATCGGGTCGAGTACCCTGACTTGCTTGAGGGAAATCAGGATGGAGGCAAATAGCGTGGAAACAGCTATATTGAACCAGCAGGACAAGATCCCGGTTTCGGAGGCCATGAGGGATATGATCAGGGAAGTGGTTGAGGTCTGCTGGCGGGTTATGGGGCGCCAGGGAACGCCGGAGGTGAGCATCGTCCTCTGCGACAACCAGCAGATCCGAGAGCTCAATCGGGATTACCGGGGGAAAGATGAGCCCACAGATGTCCTGTCCTTTCCCCAGGAGGAATTGGGAGCTGGGGAAGATGCTCTTCCGCCGATGCCGGCACTGCCCGATGTGCCGGTAGTGTTGGGTGATGTAGTTATTTCCCTGGAGAGGGCCCGAGAACAGGCCGAAGCCTACGGTCACAGCTTTGAACGGGAGGTCGGATATCTTCTCACCCATGGGCTCCTGCACCTCTTGGGCTTTGATCATAACAGCGAGGAGGAGCGGAGCAGAATGCGGGAGAAAGAGGAGGAGATCCTGGCTGAAGTGAACTTGATCCGGTAAAGGGTAGAGGGGGCTTGCAGTCGTTGCGGGCGCGGAGTTTGTTGGAGAGTTTTAACTATGCCCTGGCAGGTTTCATCCATGCTTTGAGTACCCAGCGCAATATGAAAATTCACTGCCTAGCGGCGGCGGTGGTTCTCTTTTTCGGCTATTATCTTCACCTCTCTACAGTAGAACTGGCGGTTTTGGTTCTTACGGTAGGCCTGGTTATGGCGGCAGAAATAATGAACACGGCTGTGGAGGTGGTAGTGGACCTCATCACAGAAGAATACCACCCTTTGGCGAAAACGGCCAAAAACGTGGCTGCCGGCAGCGTACTGCTCACCGCACTGGCAGCGATTGTAGTGGGGTTTTTGCTTTTTTTTGACAAAGTAGCGGACAGGCTAGAAGGTACCCCTAATTCTGTTTCCAATCCGGCATCATTATCAGTCTTGATTCCCGCGGTCACCGTATTTGGTGTGGTCATGGTTGTCAAGATCCTCGCCGGGTATTACCACTTGCAGGGGGGTATGCCCAGCGGTCACGTAGCTGTAGCTTTCAGTTTGGCAACATCCACTTACCTCTTGGGGGCGCAGGGGCCCGTCGTTCTAGTAGCCTTCATCCTAGCCTGCTTGGTTGCTCAAAGCCGTCTGGAAGCCCGGATTCACAGCTGGTTAGAAGTGTCGGCAGGCGGGCTTTTAGGTACCATCGTAACCCTGCTTGTGTTCCATCTATTGCTTAAGTGAAAATTAGGGGTCTAGGATAAGGGCGTATAATAGCGCTGCTTGGATATAATAGGGAATAAAGCAGTCTCGCTACTAGCAGAAAGAGGCACCAAAGTGAACGGCTATTGGCATACCCAGGTGCCGAATTTCATTGCTGTAGGAGGTAATCATGGCACGATCTGCACTCAGAGCAAGCACCGTTGTTGTTTGTCTGCTGTTGGCTGCAGCAGCGACAGTGTTCCTGCCGCTCGCTGCAGTCGCTGCGCCTGTATTAAAGGAAGATATGACCGGCAGCAGCGTCGAGGAACTCCAGCGCAGGCTGACGGAGTGGGGTCATCCTGTGGAAGTAGACGGCCGCTTTGGACCTTTGACTAAGGAAGCTGTGAAGATGTTTCAGAAAGAGCGGGGCTTAGTAGTTGACGGCATTGTGGGCGCTCAAACGTGGAGGGAGTTGGCAAAAAGCCCCAGCTTGGTTCATGTTGTTCAGCGGGGAGATTCTCTTTACGTCTTGGCCCGCCGGTATGGAGTATCCATTAAGGACATAATGGAGGTCAACAACCTGGCCAGTGATGTGATAGTTATTGGCCAGAAACTGATAATACCGAAAAAGCCGGCTGCGGGGGACGATGGAGACCTTCAGCCAGCTGCATCCTCAGGCACGGTCTATCAGGTGCGGCCGGGGGACAGCGCCTCGGTTATCGCTAAGCGGTTCAATACATCGGTTCCGGCCCTTGCGGCGGCCAATCGACTGTCAGATCCCAACCGCCTCCGGGCAGGTCAAGAGCTGATCATCCCAGGATGGCAGGCCACCATACCTCGGCTCATCTGGCCGGTTAAGGGCAGGATCTCTTCACCTTACGGGTGGCGGACCCACCCTGTGTACAAAGTTCGGCAGTTTCACGGCGGTATAGATATCGCGGTGCCGGTAGGGACAAGTGTGAAGGCAGCCGCAGCCGGCAAAGTCATTGAGAGCGGATGGATGGATGGTTTCGGTTACGGGATAGTCATTGACCACGGTGAGGGAGTGACCACATGGTATGGCCACAACTCAAAGCTGCTGGTCAAGGTGGGAGATCGGGTACGGCAGGGTCAGATTATAGCCCGTTCCGGCAATACCGGGGTTTCCACAGGACCCCATCTGGATTTTCGCATCAAAGTCAACGGTGAGACCATCAACCCCATTTACTGGCTGCCTTAAAATGATGAGCTGCTGAGAAGAGAGTTCTGAGGTTGCTGTGTTAATAGTTGTCCCATGCAGCGGCCGGGAATCTGCAAGGTGCCTTCGGGCACCTTTTTTTGGCGGGTCTCAAAGCCAGTGGAGTAAGAACCTTAGACTTCGGGGACCTTATCTAACAGATAATGAGGGGGACCGGGACTTCCAACAAAGCACATGGACTAGACAAGAGGTGAGGCCCGTTGGCCGGTGGAAACCCGCGGGGAGTTGCGGGACGCATGGATCCTTGGTTGACTGCCTTGATAGCGGTGATGGTGGTCAATATCATAGTATTGGGTATGTCGGCCCAGCGGCTCCGCGGACCTGCCGGGGGCAGAGGGCTCCCGGCGGTGCGGAAGGGAGCAGAGGCTTTAGCCGACTACTACGCAGCGGAGATCGCCCAGTTGGGTTTGGAAAACAATCAGGCAGTGCGGGAGGCAGCGGCCAAGTACAGGTACGCTGTGGAGCAGGCCCTTACCGTCGATGAAGTGGCCCGGGCCATGAGCACATACGGCCGCAACCTAATAGACGTGATCCGCAGGGAGAATCAGTTGGCGCTGGAACGGAACGTCCTCGGAATCATTGCCCAAGACCCCAGGATCCCTGAGGCACCAGATGGAGCGGCAGTTATCGTCCGGAGTGAAAACGGACAAGTTCTTATTGACGATCCCGCTGACATACTGACGCCAGAGACAGAGGCCAACCTCAAGGCCAGCAGCGCCGCCCGGCAGCTTCAGGAAATGGTGCAGGTGGAAGTTCGAGGCGGCAAGCCCAAGCTCTTGACTACCCGCAGCCTGCCTGGACAGATACAAGCACTGCGGCAGGAAATCGAGGCCGCCAGGGCCGCACTGCAGCAGGCTATGCAAGCCGGTGGATATGCTGAACTCACGGGACCGGGGCTGATCATCCGGGCAAGGCAGAGCCAGGAACAGACTCTAGTGGACGACGTCCTGAGTTACGATTTGCGGGATATGGTCAATGAGCTCTTTGCCGCCGGCGCCAGGGGCATCCAAATCGGCTCTCAGCGTTTGGTTGCTACCAGTTCTATTAGGACAGCGGGCAGCCACCTGTTAGTCAATCATCAGCGGGTACCAACTGAGCCGGTAGAGATTAGAGTGGTGGGTGATCCCGATGTTTTGGCCAGTGCTCTGGACTTAATCACTCATTCACCGTACTTTGGATTGGTGTTGGACGTTGAAAAACAGAACAGCATTACCTTGACAGCCCATCCTTTGGAATAGAGGTGAGTTTCCCTGTGGAAACAAGGGGCTTGAGCAGACTGCCTAAGAGCCTGCTCTTAATTGCTGCTGTAGTTCTGGTATTGGACACCATCGCGGCTGTCGCCTACAGCGGCTGGGTACGTGTGCCGGAGGAAGTGTCCCGGACGAAGCTGGTCAAAGAGGCAGGCAGAGCCATCGGCGATTACTACCGGCAGTTAGCTGCATCAGCCGGAGTGCAGGGCAGCAAGTCTGTTCAAAAGGCACTGGGGGTAATGGAAGCAGCACTGCGGGGAAAAAACACCATGGCCGAAATTACCGCTGCTCTGCTTAACCACTCTGCGGCCGTTGAGGCCGCCATCCTCTCTGAGCAGCGGCGGCGTCAGCGGGAGATAATTCTGCGGATCATCGGCGGAGATCCGAAAGTACGGGTGACGGAGAAGGGTACCATTGTACTCAGCGGGGGAGAAGTATTGGAAGGTGAGGAGTTTCTGGGTGCTGTTTCCCTAGAAAAACTCAAGAGTGAACCAGCCTTGGCAGGCAGCGCCGAGCTGGTGACAGTTGAGGTGGTAAGAGGAAAGGCCAGCGTGGGTTCTCACCCCCGGCATCTTGAGTATTTCCAGCACTTGGAGGTGGAGCTTGAGCAGCTGAAAAGACAACTCCAGCGGGTGCAGGAAGAGGCTGGGTTTTTGCCATTAGAAGGGCCCGGTGTGGTTGTAGAGGCAGCCGATGCCCCCGGCGGATACCTGTGGGAAGAAATCGTCCACGATCAGGACATCCGGGAGATCATCAATAACCTCCGTCATGCCGGCGCCAGGGGGATAGAGGTCGGCGGCCAGCGGCTGGGCTGTGACGGATGGGTGAAATGTGTTGGCCCGGTGGTGGTAGTCAACGGTGAGACAGTGGCGGCCAACCCCATCGTGGTCAAGGCGGTGGGTGAGCCCGCTGGCCTTAAAGAGAGTCTGAAGGGATTGCAGGAGGTTTTTGCTCGGACAGGGAAACAGTTACATGTTGAAGAGAGGGACAGCATCACCTTGACTGCCAGATAAGGGAGTGGAGAGCTGTGACCGAGAGAGAGGTTGAGTATCTTATCAGCCAGGCAGTGAAGGCCCGGGAAAGGGCTTACGCACCTTATTCCAATTTCGCCGTGGGGGCCGCGGTGCTGACAGGGAGCGGTGCGGTCTACACCGGGTGCAATATCGAAAATGCAAGTTATGGGGCTACCTGCTGTGCTGAACGGGTTGCCCTTTTTAAGGCTCTTTCCGAGGGAGAGAAAGATATCCGGTTGATTGCAGTGGCAGCCGAGGGTGAAAAACCCGTACCCCCCTGTGGCGTCTGCCGCCAGGTTATGGTAGAATTGGCACCACAGGCTGAGGTTATAATGGTCAACCTACAAGGTCAGCGTGAAAGGCGGACGGTCGAGGAGCTTCTGCCTGCCGCTTTTGTCAAATCCTCCATGAGGTAGCACTCTGCCGGTGAAGCTGAGGGGGGTCTGGTGTGGGCGCAGCAGAAGTACCGATACGGGTGGAGGAGATTGACGAGCTGGAGCCTGAGCTGTTGGCGGCTCTGGTGAGCGTCGAACAGGAGGCCTTCGGGAGAGGCGGCATGAATGAATGGTTCCTCCCCGCTTTCGTGCGTTACGGCCGGGTTTACGTGCTGTGGGTGGAAGGCGACCAGCAGCCGGCGGGCGTTGCCGAGTGCATGATCAACTGGCGAGAGCCCCAGTGTGTCTACTTATTTGGTTTTTCCATCAGAGAAGAGCGGCGGAGTCAGGGCTTGGGAACAAAGTTTCTGCAAGAGATTATCAGGCGGGTGCGGAGCCAGGGCTTTCGGGCCGTGGAGTTGACTGTATCTCCCAACAATGCCGCCGCACTCAAGCTGTATCAGGGGAAATTGGGATTTAAGACCATAAGCTTTCGCAAGGATGAATACGGGCCCAGTGAGGACCGGCTGCTTCTGCGGCTGGACCTCGTGTAGTGAGCAGTACTTTGGCAGCAGCTGAGAAGGAGGTGACCGATGAAGGCGTTTCGGTCTGGATTTGCAGCAGTGGTCGGCAGGCCCAACGTGGGCAAGTCGACTCTGATGAACAGCCTGTTGGGACAAAAAGTCGCGATTGTATCGGATAAGCCCCAGACGACCAGAAACCGCATCCGCTGCATATTAACCCGTCCAGATGCCCAAATCGTGTTTTTGGATACCCCTGGTATTCACAAGCCCCTGCACAAGCTGGGTGAGTACATGGTGCAGACGGCGCTAAAGACCCTAAACGGAGTGGATGCCGTCGTATTTGTGGTTGATGCTTCCCAACCCCCCGGCAGAGGAGATGAGTTCGTTGCTGCCCAGCTGAAAAACTCGGCTTCTCCCGTTATCCTAGCAGCCAACAAGGTGGACCTTTGGGAGAGCAGGGAGAAAGGGGAGGCCATCCTGGCAGCTTACCGGGCCTTAGGGGATTTTGATAAGGTACTGCCTGTCTCGGCCTTAACGGGCTCCGGGCTGGCCGAGCTGGCGAATGCGGTGATTGAGCGGCTGCCGGAAGGCCCCAAGTATTACCCCGACGACTGGGTAACAGATCATCCGGAGAGGTTCATTATGGCGGAGCTCATCCGGGAGAAGGTGCTCTTGCTGACTAGAGAAGAGGTCCCCCATGCCACTGCAGTGGTGGTAGACAGGGTGGAGGCTCGAGAAGACCGGAATCTGGTCGATGTTTGGGCCACTATTTATGTGGAACGGCCCTCTCAAAAAGGGATAATTATCGGAAAGGGCGGTTCCATGCTCAAGGAAGTGGGGATGTTGGCCCGGCAGGATATCGAGGCCCTGTTGGGGTCCCAGGTTAATCTCCAGCTGTGGGTCAAAGTCAAAGAAGATTGGCGCGAGAGAGCCGGTACATTAAGTGATTTTGGCTATACTTTGGAGTCCTGAACATGAAGGTTGCGGATTTTGATTATTATCTACCAGAAGAGCTGATCGCACAGGAGCCGGTGGAGCCTCGGGATGCCTCCCGGCTCTTGGTAGTTCATAGAAAGACAGGTCAGTTGGAACACAGAGTTTTTCGGGATATAGTTGAGTACCTGCTGCCGGGAGATGTGCTGATCATCAATGACACCAAGGTGATTCCGGCTAGACTCTACGGTAGGAAAAAAGATACCGGCGGACAAGTAGAATTACTCTTACTTAGACGCATAAACCGGGATCTTTGGGAAACCTTGGTCAGACCTGGGCGCAGGGTTCGGCCGGGAACTTGGCTGGAGTTTGGCGATGGGCGCTTGCTGGCGGAGGTCGAGGATGCAACTCCTGCAGGCGGCCGGATAGTTCGGTTTGTCTATGAAGGTGTTTTCGAAACCATTCTGGATGAGCTGGGCCAGATGCCTCTGCCTCCCTACATCCACAAGGAACTTGCCGATAGGAATCGATATCAAACGGTCTATGCCAGGGAAGAGGGTTCAGCGGCCGCACCTACCGCCGGCCTCCACTTTACTCCTGGACTGCTGGACAAGATCAAGGAGAAGGGTGTTGCCATCCACCCCATCACCCTGCACGTGGGGCTGGGTACTTTCCGGCCTGTCAAGGTTGAGGAAGTGGCAGAGCACAAGATGCACTCTGAGTACTATTCGATCAGCGAGGAGACAGCAAACGCCATCGCCGCTGCCAAGGAAGCGGGGGGAAAGGTCATCGCGGTCGGGACAACTACAACCCGGACCCTGGAGGCAGCTGCCCACAAGCACGGCAGGGTGACTGCCGACAGCGGCTGGACCGATATTTTTATCTATCCCGGTTTTCAGTTTCGGGTGGTGGATGCGCTGATCACCAATTTCCATCTGCCCAGGTCGACACTTCTGATGCTGGTATCGGCCCTGGCCGGCAGAGACTTGATTCTTCATGCGTATCGGGTCGCTGTCGAGAGACGGTACCGGTTCTTCAGCTTCGGGGACGCCATGTTGATCCTATGAGGTGCCCAGTTCATGAGACTGGGCACCTCGATGCCGGGTTTGGCCATGGAACCCTTGGCATGGCCAGCAGGCGCAGGAGGAAAACTGTGAACAAAGCCGGATTAGAAGGAAGGGATAATCAGTGGGAGCAATCAAGTTTTCCGTTACATATGAGTCGTCCAATACCTGGGCTCGACTGGGGGAGCTGCACACTCCCCACGGTGTGATTGAAACCCCTGTATTTATGCCTGTGGGTACCCAGGCGGCGGTGAAGGCCATGTCTCCCAGGGACCTTGAGGAGGTCGGCGCTCAGATTATCCTTTCCAATACTTATCACCTTTACCTCCGGCCGGGCCACCGCCTGGTGGAACGGGCAGGAGGACTGCACAAATTCGCGGCCTGGAACAGATCGATCTTGACGGACAGCGGCGGGTTTCAAGTGTTCAGCTTGGCACAGCTGCGCAAAATCACGGAGGAAGGGGTGACCTTCCGTTCCCATCTAGACGGTTCGGAGCACTTCCTCAGCCCAGAAATATCCATGGAGATTCAGATGGCTTTGGGCTCAGACATCGCCATGGCCTTTGATGAATGTGCACCTTATCCTGCGGATTACCAATACACCAAGAACTCTATGGAACTCACCTCCCGCTGGGCTAGGCGGTGCAAGGCAGCCCACCATCGAGAGGACCAAGCCCTGTTTGGCATTATTCAGGGAGGTATGTATGCTGACCTGCGCAAAGCCAGTGCTGACGATTTGGTGAGCCTTGATTTCCCCGGGTACGGCATCGGCGGCCTGAGCGTAGGTGAACCGAAAGAACTCATGTACGAGATGCTGGAGGTGGTCATTCCCCGAATCCCTAAGGATAAGCCCCGGTACCTTATGGGAGTTGGTTCTCCGGACTGTCTCCTGGAGGCGGTCAGCCGGGGCGTGGACATGTTCGATTGCGTACTGCCTACCCGCCTTGCCAGGCACGGCACGGTTTTCACAAAGACCGGTCCGCTGACTGTGAGGAATGCCGCCTACAGTGAGGATTTCCTGCCGTTGGACCCGGGGTGTGATTGCTATACCTGCAGACATTTTTCCCGGGCCTATATCCGGCACCTGCTGAAGGCTGGTGAAATGCTGGGCATGCATCTTGCCACCCTGCACAACTTGCATTTCTTGCTGCGGTTGATGGAAAAGATCAGGGAGAGCATTGGGCAGGACAATCTCCCTCAGTTTAGGAAAGCCTTCTTGGAGCAATATTATGGAGGCAGGACATGACGGTACTGGCAGGAATGTCCCGGTCTGTGGGGAAGTTATTTTTGCTGTCTTTTTCGCAACCAGGGAAAGGAGGAGTGAAGTATGGTGTTTCTTACCGCCGCCGCAGCTGAGCAGGGCAATCTGTTGAGTCTGTTTATGCCTTTTATTATCATGCTGGCCGTGTTCTACGTATTTCTCATCCGTCCTCAGCAGAAACAGCAGAAGGAACGGCAGAACATGCTTAATTCGCTGAAGAAGGGAGATAAGGTAGTTACCATTGGCGGCATCCACGGAGAGATTACGGCGCTTAAGGATGATACCATTACTTTGCGGATTGCCGACAAGGTAGAGATTCGGCTGTCCCGGTCTGGTGTTGGACGGGTGATAAAATAGTACTTAGTGCTGCTGGAGTCCTGTTATTCTCGGATAAGAGACAGAAAACAGGAGGCAGACCGCCTCCTGTTATTAATGTGCATAGATTGGTGGAGGTGAGCGGAGTTGCACCGCTGTCCACAGATGAAGCCGCAATGCTTCTACGAGCGTAGCCCTTGTTTGAAATTCGCCTCTATCCATCCCAAGGGCAGGCCTGGCTAGAAGCTAGCTCATCGAATCTCCCACTCCGGCTATGAGCGTCACCGAAGCAGTATCCTGCAGTATGACACCCTATCTCCTCCGGCAGGAACAGAGGAGTAGAGCGTAGCCGCTATTAGGCAGCAGCTAGAGCGTAATTATCGTTGGCAGTTAATTTGCTTCCCACTGTTTAACGAGGCCGTGGGAACCTCGGCTCGCTTCCATTGCCACTCCCATCTGTGTCGAACCTAATTCACCCCCAAGCTGGTAGCCTTGGTCAGTCTAGATGGAAACCCTAATAGTTCCGTTCCTTCAACATCCGGTCGATGCGCCGCTTTTCCTCGCGCCTAGCAATGGCTTCTCGTTTGTCGTACAGTTTCTTGCCTCTAGCTAAGGCTAACTCCATCTTCGCCAGCCCCTTCCGGAAGTACACCTTAAGAGGGACCAAGGTGTAACCCTTTTCCCGGGTTTGCCCCAAAAGCCGCATAATCTCCCGCTTGTGCATTAAAAGCTTGCGGGTACGCTTCGGCTCGTGGTTAAACATATTGCCGTGGGTATAGGGGCTGATATGCATATTATACACGAAAAGCTCGCCATTTTCAACGGCTGCATAGGCGTCCTGCAGGCTAGCCTTCCCCTGCCTGAGCGACTTGACCTCAGTGCCGGTCAATACCATACCTGCCTCAAAGGTCTCCTCTATGTGATAGTCATGGCGGGCCCTGCGGTTTTCTGCCACTACTTTGATTCCGTCA
>DUMM01000093.1 GCA_012839845.1 Bacillota bacterium
GGGTTTATCCACCATCCCCAGCTTCTCTGCCAGCCGCTGATACAAAGGAGTCAGCAGCCAGCTGATCACCAGCGCTATCGCAAACGCTCCCAAGTAATCCTTCATGAGGCCCCCCCTTCCCGGTTCTCCTCCACTAAGCTAGAACCTTGATAATAAACCTGTCATATACTTAACCCAGAACCGCCTGGGCCTGCCATTTTCTGAGAATACTATAGAAAACGCAACATCCTTAATTTTAGCCATTATGCAGGGGACTGTCAAGGAAGCGCTCCGGAGTCCATTTGCGAACAGGTATGCCGGCTTCCTTGATCAGCTGCAGAGCCAGCTCGTCCGGATAGTCATTCTCATAGATGATCTCCTTAACACCGGCGTTGATCAGCATCTTGGTGCATTGTGAACAAGGCTGATCGGTACAGTAGAGCGTCGAGTCTTCCGTACTGACGCCGTGCAGAGCAGCTTGAATAATTGCATTCTGCTCCGCATGAATCCCCCGGCAAATCTCCAGATGCTGGCCCGAGGGAATGCCCAGCTGCTCCCGAAGACACCCTATTTCCAAACAGTGGGGCAGACCGCTGGGAGCACCGTTGTATCCCGTGGCCAAGATCCGTTTGTTTCTCACCAAAACAGCTCCCACCTGACGGCGCCTGCATGTAGAGCGCTTAGCTACCAAGTGGGCGATCTCCATGAAATACTCATCCCAGCCGGGGCGCCCATCCCGCTTTGACATGCAACATCTCTCCTACCGCTACTTGGTTCCGAAGAGCCGGTCCCCGGCATCGCCCAGTCCAGGAACTATGTAACCGTGGTCATTAAGCCGCTCATCGATGGCAGCAGTGAAAATTTCCACATCGGGGTGGGCAGCCTGCACTGCTGCAATTCCTTCTGGCGCTGCAATGAGCACCATCAGCTTGATGTTCTTACCACCCTTTTCCTTAATAAAACGAATAGCAGCCACAGCAGAGCCGCCGGTAGCCAGCATCGGATCCAGGACAATCAAGTCCCGTTCATGGATGTCTGTCGGCAGTTTGCAGTAATACTCTACTGGCTGCAATGTTTCGGGATCACGGTATAACCCAATATGACCTACCTTGGCAGTGGGGATCAGCTGCACAATGCCGTTAACCATACCCAACCCTGCCCGCAGGATGGGAATGACTCCTATTTTCTTGCCGGAAATCATGCGGCAGTGGGCTATCCCTATAGGTGTTTCAACCTCTACATCTTCCAACGCCATATCCCGTGTCACTTCATAAGCCATCAATAGGGCAATTTCGTCTACCAGTTCCCTAAATTCCTTGGGACCAGTCCTTACATCTCTAACAATGGCCAGTTTGTGCTGAACTAAGGGGTGGTCAATTACATGTACCTTGGACATCGATTCGCCTCCCACTGACATCCGACGCTGCATACCTCTGCGTCTTTCTCGCCGCCGGTTTCTGCAGTCTCTCCCATTCGGCTCCAAGCCGCATCTGCCTATTTCCCATTCGTCAATCTGTACTCTCAGACTCCAACCTCTTCCATACTGCAGTCAGGGAATCCTTCAGTTCGGCAGCAGCGGCCCTATAGGCCGCTATTCCCTGTCCAAAAGGATCGGGGATGTCCAGATGGTCAACCTCACCCGCGAACTCCTTGACGGTAAACACTCGGTCTGCTGCAGCAGGAAACCGCTGCTGGATACTCTGCTTATGGGCAGCGGTCATGGTCAGAATCAAGTCAGCATCCTCAACAAGCTCTTCGGTCAACAGTCGGGCACTATGACCGCTGATATCCAACCCCAGCTCCTTCAAGACAGCCACAGCTTCAGAAGTAGCCGGAGAACCGTCTAGGGCATGAAGGCCCGCAGAGCTGACCTGCCAATCTTCGCCGCTTCTGCTTTGCACTAGCTGGCGAAAAATGGCCTCAGCCATAGGACTTCTGCACGTATTCCCAGTACAGACAAACAAGATTCTCTTCGGCTTGACCAACAGGAGGACTGACCTCCCTTCTTCATTCAACATGAGGGGTTGTCCCTAACCGGTATTCAAGACTTCCACAGTCAAGACTTAGGTTCCTCTCAAAAAACGATAATCCTCCCTACGAGAGTTCAGATTGCTCGACGAGGGACTTGATTTCAAAATCAATTTGGTTGCTGCAGACTCCGCAGCGAAGAAGACCAACACCGTTATACTCCACTTCCTCAAAAACCAAGGTATTCCCGCACTGAGCGCACCTGGGGATAAACAGCCCGCCGCACCCAGGGCACCGGTAGTTCTCCAGGTTACTGCCGCATCGGGGACAGATATCAAAGGTCATGCTTCAGCCTCCCATCCACGCCCGTACTGCTGTCCACCGATAGTATGACTAGGATATTCCGCGGCTAGTCAGATATCAGCACATGGATGGAAGGCACTGCCAGCAGTTCCTCAAACATCTATAACTCTATTGCCAGCTGCCTTCTGCAGGCGGTTCATGACCGCAAGTCCAACCCCTGCAGTCGAAATCCCCTCCAGGATAATCTGGGTTGCGTTGGTCCCATCTAGTTCCCGAAGACCTCGATAGATGCTGGCCGCTACCTCAGCGGCATCGGTGCGGCTGCCCATAACCGCTATCTGCCACCGGCTCTGATCAACACCTTCGCGTCGCCAGTACTCCAGCATTTCTTTACTTACCAATAGACCTACCGTCTCCCCTTGGGCCTCCAGCTTCTGCGCCAGGGCCGTCACCTGCTGGAAAAGCTCAGGAGGCTCACCCCGGATAAGTACGGCAGGAGCTTTGGGGGCGTAATGCCTGTACTTCATCCCCGGAGAGCGAACTGGTCCCTCAACCTCATTTCCTCCCTGGACATGGGGATCCAGCTTTACCTCCCCAAGTATTTCTTCCAGAGCTTCTTTAGAAACGCCTCCGGGCCGCAGTATTACGGGTACCGGTCCTGTGCAGTCCAAGACCGTCGATTCAACTCCCACTGAAGTTGGACCGCCATCCAAGATGATGTCCACTTTGCCCGCAAGATCTGCCGCTACATGGGCTGCCTCCGTGGGACTTGGGCGGCCCGAGATGTTGGCAGAGGGGGCTGCCACCGGCACGCCGGCTGCTGACAAGAGGGCCAGGGCTACCGGATGAGCCGGCATCCGCACCGCCACCGTATCCAGTCCTCCAGTGGTCACATAGGGCACAGCAGGTCCCTTAGGGAGCACCATGGTCAGCGGACCCGGCCAAAAGGCTTGACCTAGCCGGCGGGCCAAGGGCGGCACCTCAGGAGCAATCTGCACAAGGGCTTCCGCATCGGCAATGTGCAGGATCAAGGGGTTGTCTGCCGGCCGGCCCTTGGCAGCAAAAATCCCGGCAACGGCGGCACTATCCAGGCCGTTGGCACCAAGACCGTATACCGTCTCCGTCGGAAAGGCAACCAGCCCCCCCTCCCGGAGCACCCTAGCTGCCTCCTGAATCTCCGGGGTGTTTACCAGGTCTTCCCAGCTTGCGCCTTCAGCCGCGGCAACCGGCATCAACCGCGTCTTTTTTTGCGTTTTTATCTCCATGCTGCTGTCACCACCCGTTCCCGGCCTCCGTAATCCCTGTGAAGCTCTAGTTCGGTGTACCCCAAGTCCCTGGCAGTAGCTATGACTGCTTGGCCTTGTCCGTGCCCGATCTCTACAGCAACAAACCCACCTGACCGCAGGTACTTGCGCCCTTCCGCGAAGATGCGGGGATAAAAAGCGAGACCATCAGCCCCTCCGTCCAGGGCTCCCAGCGGTTCATAGCGCACAATTTCCGGAGCTAGTTCCTTGAGCTCATCAGTGGGGATATAGGGAGGATTGCTGACAATCACATCTATCCCGCCTTCTAGCCCAGCGGGGAGGGCACTGTACAGATCCCCTTCAAGAAGCTGCACAAACTCCCCCATATTCCACCGGTCCACGTTCTCCTGAGCAACCTCAAGGGCCGGGCGGGAAATATCGGTGGCATAGATAAAGGGGGTTACCCCTGATTCTCGGCTCAAGCTGTGGGCCAAACTCACAGCAATGGCACCGCTGCCGGTGCCCAATTCTATGATTCTGCACTCTGTCTGAGGGCTGTTTGCCAGCCGCCGAAGAACAACCTCTACGAGCAGTTCGGTCTCCGGCCGTGGAATCAGCACATGTGGGTTTACCTTGAAGTCGAGAGAGTAGAACTCCTTACGGCCGGTGATGTACGCAACGGGCATCCTTTGCGCTCGGCGGGCGATGGCCTCCCTATAGGCATCCACCTCTGACTTCTCCAAAGGCTGGTCAAATTTCACATAGAGGTCGATCCGCTCCATGTTCAGAACGTGGCCGAGCAAGATTTCAGCATCGAGCCGGGGAGTGTCTACCCCCTTGCCGGCTAAATACTGGCTGGCTTTGGCAATAAGTTCTAGGATGCGGGGAGGCCTAGATACGCCGGACATGATCACTCCCCCATCGCCTTAAGCTGTCTGCCTGCTGAGCCGTCTGAAGTGCTTCGATGAGCTCATCGATATCGCCGTCTAGGATAGAGTCAATCTGGTACAAGGTGAGATTGATTCTGTGATCGGTAACCCGACCCTGGGGGAAATTGTAGGTGCGTATTCTCTCACTCCGATCGCCTGTGCCCACCTGGCTCCTCCTGGCCTGGGCCATTTCTTCCTGCTGTTCTCTCTGGTACTTGTCCAGCAGTCTGGCCCTTAAAATCCGCATAGCCTTATCCCGGTTCTTGTGCTGCGATTTCTCATCTTGGCAGGAAACCACTATTCCGGTGGGCAGGTGGGTAATCCGAACGGCAGAATCTGTGGTGTTAACGCTCTGGCCGCCGGGTCCGCTGGACCGAAACACATCGATCCGCAAGTCGTTGGGATCTATTTCCACCTCAACCTCTTCAGCTTCCGGCAGTACCGCCACCGTCGCCGTCGAAGTGTGGATCCGGCCGCCTGATTCGGTGGTGGGGACCCGCTGAACCCTGTGAACGCCGCTCTCAAACTTCAGCTTGCTGTAAGCTCCATGGCCCTCCACCATGAAAATGACCTCTTTAAATCCGCCCAGCTCTGTGGGGCTGGAATTCATCAGCTCGATGCGCCATCCCTGCCGTTCTGCATAGCGGCTGTACATTCTGAACAGATCTGCAGCAAACAGCGCGGCCTCCTCACCTCCGGTACCGCCGCGGATTTCCACGATGACATTTTTGTCATCATTGGGGTCCTTGGGTAGAAGCATGACCTTCAGTTCTTTCTCCAACCTTTCCTGAGACTGCTCGAGACTATCTATCTCCTCGCTGATAAGTCCCCGCAGTTCTGGATCTGGATCATCAGACAACATCTGCCGCGCATCCCGGAGTTCCTGCTGCACCCGCAGGTACTCCCGGTACTTGGCTACTATCTCCTCCAGCTCGGCGTGCTGCTTAGCGACCTGCCCGTAGCGCTGCGGATCACTTAGCAGTTCCGGATCGCTCAGTTTTTTGGTCAAATCTTCATATTTCTTCTCTATACCTGCCAGTTTATCCAGCATGGGAAACTCCTCACTCTCCACAGACTAGCAAAAGAGCAGACCAGTATGCGATCTGCCCTTTGCCACACAGCTCACTTAAACAACTGCGCTGAAGAATACCTGCACCCATTGAGCCGCGTCCATCCCGCACTTTGGGCAAATCCCGGAAACAGCATATTAGCCCGACCCTCGTTCGTCAAGGCTAATGCACGCCGGGACACTGCTCTCCCGGGACGGCCGCCAGCTTAGCTTGGTCCCTGTCTACTACCACCTGCAGGGCCCTGATGGCGACTTCAATCTGATCGGAATCAGGTTCTCTGGTAGTCAGCTTCTGCAGCAAAAGCCCAGGTGCTGCGATTACTTCCACCCACCAGGGCCGGTTGGGCCTGCCAGCCAAGCGAATCAGCTCATAGGCTATACCGGCCACCGCCGGCAGCAAAGCGATGTGAAGCAAAACCCTCTGCACAAACGGAGGCCTGCCGAAGAAAGAAAACAGAAATATGCTGGTAAAAAACACGATGAGCAGAAAATTAGTCCCACAGCGGCGGTGTACCGTGGTATACTTTGCCACGTTCTCCACAGTAAGCGGTTCTCCGGCCTCGTAGCAGTTTATCGCCTTGTGTTCTGCCCCATGGTACTCAAACACCCGGCGAATGTCCTGCATCAAGGAAATGCCGAGAATATACAGCAGGAAAAGGCTGATCTTAATCAAGCCTTCTACAATATTGAGGAGCACATTGCTGCCGATATACGCCTGCACCAGCCTTACCACATAAGCAGGCAAGGCTATGAACACCCCGACGGTGAGCAAAACAGCAAAACCTATAGTCATGACTAGATCCTTGGTGGTCAGTTCAGCCTCTTCTTCCTCTGCGAACTGACTGGCAGAAAAACTTAAGGCCCTTATTCCCATCACTAGGGATTCGATCAATGCCACTGACCCCCGCACAAAAGGCCATCCCAAAACAGGATACCTCTGGGTCCACGGCTGCAGCCTTTCTTCGCGGAGAACTATCCCATCCCTGCGGCGGACAGCTACGGCCAAATTGCTGCGGCCCCGCATCATAACACCTTCGATGACAGCCTGCCCGCCGTACGAAAAGCGCTGGCCCATTTGACTACCCCCTCTACTCCCCCTGGTTCTGTACCGGTTCGGATTCCACCTCTGACTGAGGGAACTGATATACTATTTTCGACGAAGCAGCCGTGAATAGGTTTTCGACTTCCATCCGACGGGACTTCGGCGAATAAACTAACAGGACGTCTTCTGCCTGCAGAACTTCATCTCCTCTTGGCAGGCTTATTTTATTCTCTCCCCGGTCAATCCGCAAGACCCTGGCTCCATACTTATGATCCAGTTCCAACATCTCCAGGGTACTGCCGGCCGCCTGCGCGTCTTGGGCTACGCGAACGGTCAGCAGCACACCGTCATTCTCTTCCAGATCTAGAACTTCCTGAATGGGTCTGAGCATCAAAGGCTGCTTATAGGCGGCGCTGGTAACAGTTCGATAACCCCGGGGCAGAAACAGCCTGGTCAATCCGCCAAACAGCAGCCCAGTTGCCCATCCCATCACCAGGGCCGAGAAAGTTCCATATATCGTGGCAACAACCACCGGTCCTACCTCTGGAAAAAACTCGATACTGGCTGCCAACTTGCATGTCTTGTCAAAAACCGCCAATCCCCCAACAATACCTACTGTGCTTGAGGTCCGCCCCGGAACCCGCTCTGCTAAAGAATAAGATAGTCCCGCGGTCAGGATTGCTCCGAGGGAAACAGGCAGACCCAAGTGTACCAGTACAGCAAAGACACAGCCTACCGCCAGCCCATAGACCAAAGTCATGGCAGTACCTGCTACATGGGGTATAACTATCCTTACCACATTCTTGGCTACTTCCCAGCCGCCCCTGATTCTCTCCAGGGAGACCATCAGGTCAAAGAGGAGTAAGGCAACAAAAATTGCCACAAAGGACGACGTTAAGCTGGGAATATTGATTACAGAGTAATAGGCTGCACCGACGGTGAAGGCCCGAGACAGCCGGATGAGCTGTACCGGCCACTTTTCTGACATATTATCCTCCCCTGAAAATATCCTAGCACAATATTATAGCACAACTGCAGCAGCTGTGATCATCGGCTGCCATCAGCATGCAGCCGGTACTTGGCCCAGCGGTTGGCAGAACTTTGAGGCAGACCCACCTGCAGCCTTATGCCTGTCTCTGCATATTCTTCCTTCACCACCTGGCCCGTCTCCCGCATGGCAGCGGCGATGTTTGCCTCTTCGTACGGAATCTCATAGATATCGTAAACAAGCCCTTCGCCCAGTTTCCTTTCCAAGAGCTCAAACAGGCCCTCAAGGCCGAATCCAGTCAGCGCTGAGATGGCCACACTGTCCGGAGTCTGAGCCAGTAAATGGGAGACGGCCGACCTTCTGGCAAAGGTATCCACCTTATTGAAAGCGGTGATCAGCGGCTGGCCCGCCCAGCCCAGTTCAGCGAGAACATCGAGAACAGCCTGCATCTGGGCCTCTGCGTTGTAAGCTGCGGCATCCACCACGTGGATGAGGACATCGGCCTCCATCACTTCCTCCAGAGTCGCCCGAAAGGCGGCCACCAGGGTGTGGGGAAGCTTGCGGATAAAGCCCACCGTATCAACCAGCAGGACCTGCTGGCCAGACGTGGGCAGTTCCCAGCGGCGGATAGTGGGGTCCAAAGTGGCAAACAGTTTGTCTTCCGCCAGCACACCTGCTCCGGTAAGCCTGTTGAGCAAGGTGGACTTTCCTGCATTGGTATATCCCACCAGGGCTACCACCGGCACGGCGTTCTTTTGTCGGACCCTGCGCTGCAAAGCTCTCTGGGAGCGGATTTCATCGATTTGCCGCTTTAGATAAGCGATCCGCTGCCGGATCCTCCGCCGATCTGTTTCCAGTTTGGTTTCTCCAGGGCCGCGGGTGCCGATACCTCCGCCCAGACGGGACATGGCTTTGCCTCTCCCCGCGAGTCTCGGCAGTAAATACTGCTGCTGAGCAAGCTCTACCTGCAGCTGAGCTTCTTTGGTCCGAGCCCGCTGAGCAAAGATATCCAGGATGAGCTGGGTGCGATCAATAACCTTAACATTAAGGGCATCTTCCAGATTCCGCAGTTGAGCCAGAGTTAACTCGTCATCGAAAATTACAAGTTCGGCCTCATGGGTATCGATGAGGTCTTGGATCTCCGCCAGCTTTCCTCTGCCCATGTAGGTGGCATGATCAGGAGTGCTTCTGCTCTGGACAACGGTGGCAACAACATCCGCTCCCGCTGTGCGGGCTAGGGCCTTGAGCTCCATTAGCGACTCATCAACCTCCATAAATCCGCTTTCCGGCAGCTGCAAGGCACAGGCAACAGCCACTTCTCGCTTGCGGTCCTGCACTTTTCTCCCCCCAACTCCCCGTCCTAACCCGGATTTCGAGCACTAGTGATTGGGTTCCTGCATCTTCTGCACCGCATCATCAATGGTCACAGCAGGGGGCGGGATCGCCAGTGCCGACTGCAAGGTGGTATAATAAGGCTGACTGGAGGTGGCAGACCGGTGGCTACCATCATGCATGTAGATATGGACTCCTTCTTTGCCGCCGTAGAACAGCGGGACAACCCTGAGCTCCGGGGTAAACCAGTCATTGTGGGCGGTACCCGAGACAGCAAGCGAGGTGTCGTCTCCACCTGCTCATACGAAGCCCGCAAGTACGGTGTTCACTCCGCGATGCCCATCGCCCAGGCAGTCAAGCTCTGCCCCCACGGGATTTTCATACCCGGCGACCACAAAAAGTACGCAGCTGTTTCTGGGCAAATCCGTTCTGTTTTTTATCGATTCTCGCCGGTGGTTGAGATTGTATCCATCGATGAAGCTTTTCTGGACATGACTGGCTGCGAGCACCTTTATGGGTCCTTGGAGGACTTGGGACGGGCCATTAAGGAGCAAATCTATGAGACTGTCTCCCTCACCGCCTCAGTGGGTATCGGCCCCAACAAGTTCATCGCCAAGCTGGCCTCCGACTACCGCAAACCCGACGGACTGGTGGTAGTAAGACCAGAGGAGGTTTGGGATTGGTTGGCGCAGTTCCCCGTAAAGAAAGTCTGGGGTATCGGCCAGAAGACCGCTGAAATACTGGCCAGCTGGCAGATATACACCATCGCAGACTTGAGGAGATGCCGTCGAGAGACCCTTGTTGAGCGGTTTGGCAAGTACGGTGACACCTTGTATCAACTGGCCAGGGGTATCGATCCTCGGCCGGTGGAACCCGAATCTGAAACCAAGTCCCTAGGGAGAGAAACCACCTTCGAAACGGACATCTCTGCACTGCCCAAACTGCGGCAGGTCTTGGCAGAGCTCTCCGCAGAGGTAGGCTACCGACTCCGACGGCACGGGCTTTGGGCCCGCACCATCACCGTGAAACTGCGCTACCATGATTTCACCACAATTACCCGCTCAGCATCCCTGCCGGAACCTGTAAACAATGACGACGACATCTTCAGCACCGCCTGCCAGCTGCTGGTAAAGAATGCAGGCAGCCGTCCCGTTCGCCTGCTGGGAATATACGTCTCCCAGCTGACCTCTTTCGGACAGGCATCCCTCTTCTCCGATCCCCGCCGAGAAGAACTAGCCCGTGTTATGGACGAGCTCAACACCCGCCACGGCAGGCGGGTGATCTACAAAGGCAGACAGCTGCCTCTGGACAGCGGTGGGAAGTAGTGACATCCACAACGGCAAAAGGGCCAGCCTTTGCAGCTGACCCCCTCGCCTAAATCTCTATATCTTCCGCATTACCTATGCTAGGCACGTTTTCTCAAAACAGCGGCATCCTTAATCTGCGGATAGCGCATGGCCTCAAGCTCTCTGCGAATCTCCTTGTTGAGAATCCGCAAGTAAGTGCCCTTCATTCCCAGGGACCTGGATTCAATAACGTTGGCAGACGCCAGCTTCCGCAGAGCATTGACAATGACTGACCGCGTGATGCCAGCCTCATCAGCTATCCGGCTGGCGACCAAAAGCCCCTCGTCGCCTTCCAGCTCGTCAAAGATGTGCTGGACAGCCATGATCTCAGAGTAGGACAAACTCCTTAGGGCGGAACGGGCCATCCTCCGCTCCTCGAGTTCTGCCTCATACTCTTCATCAATAGCCACCGAGATGATGATGCCGACGGCAGTAGATGCATATTCAGCAATTACTTCATCATCTTCGCTAAATTCACCTTTGCTCCTCACGAAAAGGAGCGTACCAACCCGACGGCCACCGCCGACAACAGGAACGATCATAGCACACTCGGTACCCAGCATGGCACCGGGTTCCTTACCGGAAGACAAAGCTCCAACCTTCAGCAGAGAAGAATTCAGGTCATTGGGTACCCGAAGGGTATCAATCCATCCTTCATCAAAGGGAGTTCTCTCGGCGCCGTCCTCCAAGGAGTAGCCCAATACTTTTCCCTTCTTGCTGATGATATACACACTGGTGTTATCATAGGAAAGACGCAGTGCCTCAGCTAAATCGTTAAAGTCCACTGCACTGCCGTCATTCTGCAACACTTGCGATACATTCTGCATCCTGTTAAGAAGCATCTAAAATCCGTCCTTTCTCCGGCATAGTCGTTCGAATCTTTTCTCGTATCTTGCCCCAAATACGAGACATTCGAAAACACAAGGTATATCCGATGGACTTAAGCTGTCCATCCAAGCGACGCAGTAAATTTAAACCGGCTCCCTAAATCGCTTGTTCCTGCATTTACAGCACAGTACTTATATAAAACCGCACTGGCGAATACTTATGTCAATCCCCTGATACTTGGCTCAGTTGCGCAACTTCTTATTTGAAAAGATCATACAATCGCAATTATATAACCCCATAGATTCCCCTGCAAGGCCTGGCTCACATTTTTTTCTTAATTGTTACATTCACAGCTGCTCAGTAAGGATTTTCTCGGATAACGGCGATAAACATCGCAAATCTGAGACTCTCTATGGATATATTATAAGATCCAAGGGATTTAGTCAACTGAAATATTCTGCACTTTAGTTAATTTATTGTTATTTTTTTGGGATTGGTGTTTGTCGGCGTACATGCGGGTATCAGCGATGCGCAGCAGGGCAGCGGAGGAATTACCATCTGCAGGAAACTCAGCTATACCGCAGCTCAAGCCAATTTGAGGGAAAGGCCATGCGGCCTTAGCGATCCTATTCTTCAGCCTGTTAACCAGCACAGCAGCTTCTTGAGCGGTAGCGTGGTTGACTATAATCGCAAATTCATCCCCGCCGTAGCGGGCCAGCAGATCGCCTTCTCTCAGTTCTTCCTTCATAATGTTAGCGAGCATTCGCAGAAAACTGTCCCCTGCCGGGTGACCGTAAGTATCGTTGATCTGCTTAAAACCGTCAAGGTCCATCAGTATTACTGCAAAAGGCGAATCAGTTGCGCGCTTGCTCTTGCACAAACGGTCTAAAGTCTCAGAGAGTACTTTCCGGTTGGCAACTCCGGTGAGATAATCAACTCCCGCCTCAGATATGGTATCTTCCCAAGTTGTACACAGTTTCTTAAGCCACCCAAGACCTTTAAAGGTGATGAAGAACGCAACTGCCATCCTGCTTATCTTGAGCAGTGCCCGGGCAACATTATAGCCGCCGGCGGTCAAGACAAAAAACTCCGCCATGTAAGTCGCTGCTAATAGGCCGGACCCTACCCTCAAAGATAAGTCCAGTGAGGGAAACCTTCCTTGAAGAGTCAGCTTCCAGATAAACACCAGCCAAATCCCTGCTAATACTGCTCCCCCAAGCACGCATCCAACGTCCACACTGACGCCTGACAAAACCCTGCCCCCCTTTGCCCGCTCGCACCCCGAATAGGAAAATGGTGGGACACGGTTATTATATCATTTATTCCCATCTGTCGCAATTTTCATTGCACTATTTCTTCTACTTCGCTTTTGTCAGCCCGCCCTGCTATCCTGAAGCTGAGACCGACTACTGCCCTCCGTAAGCCGCTGTTTATCGCCATTGTACCTTCTGGACTTGTCATCTGTCCATAGGTGAAAGAGTACAGTAACCTGCTAAGCTGCACTTACGCTGACGACTTATCCTGCCGGTTTGCCGTTTTCTGATCTACCTTGTGATGCATTTATCAGAAGAAAACAATTCCTGCAGCTCCCGCTCCTAAGATGACAGCTATGGGGTGAACCTTAAAGCGCCTGACAAGAACTGCGCTCACAGCTGCCACAAGGACTGCCAGAGGGTCAATGCTTGACAACCCATGCATTCCAGCTCTCCTAAAGGCAGCTTCAGCCACAAACAGCGCCGCTGAGGCTATCAGCCCCGCAACCACCGGTCGAATGCCCAGGAGCATTCTGCTAACCAGCGGATGCTCCCGGAACTTATCCAGCACCTTAGATACCGCGATAACCAAAATCAAGGACGGCAGCGCTATGCCGGTGGTGGCCGCTACTGCCCCCAAGAATCCTGCCTGCCTGAATCCGACAAAGGTAGCGGTATTTACTCCAACAGGTCCGGGAGTCATTTCGGCGATGGCGATCATATCGATGAACTCCTCAGCAGTCATCCAGCCGTAGCGCTGAACCTCTTTCTGAATGAGGGGCAGCATGGCGTAGCCCCCGCCGATGGTAAAAAGCCCCAAGCGAAAGAAACTGGTTAAGAGGCGAACGAGAATCACCGGCCTGCACCCCCCGTCCTGAGCCAGGGGGCCGCGATGCCCATTAAGGCTCCAGCCAGGATGACATAGACTACGTTAATATCAGAAAGCAAAGCCAGAAGAAAAGCACCAGCAGCCAGCACCCAGCTGAATACGTTCTTCAAAGTAGCTTTTCCGATCCGGTACGCTGCCAGGAAAATCAAGGCTGCTACAGCAGCCCGCACTCCCCGCAGGGCCTTGGCTATATAGTAATTCTCCCGGAAGTGAACGAAGACGCTGGCAATGGCTATAATGACCAGCACGGATGGTGTCATGACTCCCGCTGCAGCCGCCACAGCACCGGGGATTCCAGCCAAACGGTAACCGATAAATACTGAGGCATTGGTGGCAATAACCCCCGGCAGGGATTGACTGAGGGCATAGATGTCCAGAATCTCCTCTTGGGTGCTCCAGCCTTTCTTCTCAATTACTTCCTTTTCAAAAAGGGGCAGCATAGCCAATCCCCCACCGAAGGTAAAGGCCCCGACCCGACAGAAAGTAAGGAAAATATCCAAGAGCAGCTTGATCCCCTGAGGCCGAGTCTGTTTCAAAGCGGTCATCCTCTCAAGCTTCGTTGTCTTGCTCTGTGTAAACCCACGAGTATTAGTATATCATATCAGGCAAAACGGCGAACTACTCATTGACCGTTAGAATCTCGACCTGGGTAGGGTGGAACTATCCGACCCCCCGCTCCAAAAGGGGAGAGCTTGAAACGGCATAGTGGCAGGCGACATAATGACCATCCTCAACTTCCCAGAGCTGAGGCACCGTCAGGCAGCGGGTGCTTTTCTCCGGTAAATAACATCGAGGATAGAACCGACAACCGCTGGGCGGATTTATCGGGGTCGGTACGCTGCCGGTAAGAATAATTCTCTCCCGCTTCTGCCCATCTATCCTGGGTATAGCGGAAAGGAGGGCCTTCGTATAAGGATGCAGGGGAGTGGCAAACAGCCTCTCCGTTTCGGCAGTCTCCACGATCTGCCCTAAATACATCACAGCGATGCGGTCGCTGATGTAGCTCACGACACTCAAATTGTGGGTAATGAACAAGTACGTCAGCTGATACTCCCGCTGCAGTTCCTTGAGAAGGTTGAGAATCTGCGCCTGAATAGAAACGTCCAAGGCCGAAACTGCCTCATCGGCGATAATAAACCTTGGTTTGAGTGCCAGTGCCCTGGCAATGACAATTCTCTGCCGCTGTCCTCCGCTGAATTGATGGGGGAACCGATCAATACTACTTTCATGCAGGCCTACCCGCCTGAGAAGGGCCTTAACCTTAGGCCGCACCTGGCTCGGACACGTTCCGTGCAAAATGAGAGGCAAACCTACAATCTGTTCTACCGTCTGCCTGGGATTTAAGGATGCATACGGATCTTGAAAAATCA
>DUMM01000094.1 GCA_012839845.1 Bacillota bacterium
TACAGAGAACGCTAATGAACAGGCTCGCTTGGCAGAAGTGGTAGCCGACAACATTCAGATTTTGGTGCGGAGGATCAAAAGAAAGAAGGAACGGCAAAAGCCTCGCTTTAGGATTTTCCCGTGGGCCGTCAGACAGGGGTGAAACGCTGACATGTGTACCAAAGAACGGTGGCAGGGCCCGGAAGCCGAGTTCCTCTATGAGCATCTGCTGACGGAGGCGGAAGCGCTGCTGTCGGCAGAGACCGATTGGCTGGCTAATCTCGCCAATGCCTCTGCTCTAGTGTACTCAACGCTGCCGGATCTAAACTGGGCTGGGTTCTACCTTCATAAAGGCGGTGAGCTGGTACTGGGGCCGTTTCAAGGCAAACCCGCGTGTGTGCGCATTGCATGGGGACGGGGGGTATGCGGCACTGCGGCTGAGCGGCAGGAGACAGTGATTGTCCCCGATGTTCACCAGTTCCCCGGTCACATCGCCTGCGATCCGGCTTCACGTTCAGAGATCGTAGTTCCCATCCTTCAGGGTGGGAATGTATGGGGGGTCTTGGATATAGACTCTCCCTATGAAAATCGTTTTTCCCCATTGGATCAGCAGTACTTGGAGAGGTTGGTTGAACTGCTGAATAAGTATATCGATTGGCAAGCTGCCTGCAGCAGCCGCTAGTCGAAGGCAAAGCGGAGAAGAGGTACTATGGAACGATTAGCCATCATCGATGTCGGCTCCAACTCCGTGCGGCTGGTTATCATCAGCATCGGCCCGGAGGGGGAATACCATCAAATAGAAAATATCAAGGAAACAGTCCGCTTGGCGGAAAATACATCTCCCGACGGTTCTCTCCACCCCGAAGCTCAGGAGCATGCAGTGGAGACTTTGGCGCTGTTTGCCAGATTATGTGAGGTGCGGGGCGTTGACCGCATCATCGCCGTAGCCACTGCTGCAGTGAGACGGGCGCCCAACCGAGATGAGTTCTTGGCCAGGCTCCAGAAGGAAACGGGAATTGAAGTCAAGGTCCTGACGGGGGAAGAAGAAGCAGATCTGGACTATATTGGGGTTGTGAACACCGTTGCGCCCGAAACAGGCCTAATCATCGACGTCGGCGGCGGCAGTACCAAACTCATCGGTTACCGCGAACGTCTGAAAGAAGAGTGGGCGGCACTGCCCTTTGGGTCTGTAACCTTGGCCAGGGATTTCTCGCTCCGAGAACACGTTGAACCGGGCTCTTTGACTGAACTGGAGAACTTCCTTAACAAAGAGCTATCCAAGCTCCCTTGGCTGTCTCGGTACAGTACAGTAGTGGCTCTGGGGGGAATTGCTAGGACATTGGCGCGAATCGATCGGCGCCGCAGGGATTATCGGCCGGATATCAGCCACGGCTACGAGCTTCAGCCGGAATCAGTGGAGGAAGTCTACCGGTGGCTGGCCCGCTTGGATCTGCAGGGCCGCTGGCGGGTTGCCGGGATGTCCAGGGAAAGGGCCGATGTCATCGTTCCAGGCATAGCGGTGATTAACCAGCTTCTCCGTGTATCTGGGGCCAGCCGCGTTGTGATCAGCAGGAGCGGGCTGAGGGACGGCCTGTTGTACCGGTACCTGGCCAGGGATACCGGGGATCCCATTCTGCTCAGCCCGTTGATGCACTCTGTTGAGAACTTGATCCAGTACTACAACATCGACAGCGCCCACTATCGACATGTGAACAATTTGGCTTTATCGTTATTCGATCAGCTGCGGCCGCTCCATGGGCTGAACGCGTATGAGCGGAGGCTCCTGATCGTTGCTGCCCTGCTGCACGATATCGGCATTGCCGTTGATCACGAAAACCGCTATGTGCACACCTTTTACATGATGCTCAATGCCCGGGTCAACGGATTGACCCACCGGGAGCTGGTGATTTGTGCCTTTGTGGCAGCCTCCCATGAACGATATTTTCTGCAGGGAGTAAAAAACTACACTGTCCCGGCAGGACCCCTGGAGCAGGAAGACTTTCGCCGGATCATGCTTTTATCTCTGATCCTGCGCATAGCCAAGAGCCTGGACCTGGGCAAAAGTGGGGTCGTAGAAGGAGTCAAAGTAGAATTTGACGACCATGAGGTAAGGCTCAGGCTGCGGACCCGGGGTAAAGCTCGGCTGGAGATGCAGGCAGCCGCAGCCCATGCAGGTGATTTCAGAGCTTTATTCCGGCGAAGTCTGCGCATAATGGCATAATGTAGGGTTGATATGGGCATGTCAGCGCCGCGCCTTTTGAGGACGACGGCTGAGGGATTAAGAAATACCATAGATAGAGAGATGTGGGGGGATAGGTGTATATGGCTCAGAACGCCAAGGAGTTAATCCAAGAGACTTTGCAGGCCCTTAAAGGGCTGGGAAACAAGACAAAAGAGCTTCGCTGCTTTATAGGACTTGATGGTTTTGTCGATGAGATCATCCATGTTGTCGACAAGCGCATAGATTTTGATTCATATACCCGGATAGAAACCATTGCCCAGCTGGCAGAGCGCATCGGACAGGCGGCGGGACTGAGCACCAACATTGAACTGATTCCCAAACAGGTTAAGCTTGGCGGTAATGGTCCCATCATGGCCAATGCTTTGCTCAGTTTTGGGGTCCGGGTGACCTATGTTGGCTGTCTTGGTGCCCCGGATATACACCCAGTATTTAAGGAACTGGCTGAGGCATGCGAAACATATTCCATCTGCGATCCGGGCCACACTGATGCATTGGAGTTCACTGACGGCAAGGTGATGATGGGCAAGATTGAAATTCTCAAGGAAATTACATGGGAGAGCATTCTCGCCAAGCTGCCCTTCGAGAAACTGGTGGATATCCTCGCCGGCAGCCAGCTGATGGGATTGCTAAACTGGACCATGATCCCCTATATGAGCGATATTTGGGAGAAAGTGCTGACAGAGGTCTTTCCCAGGCTGCAGACCGCAGAGAAACCACTGGCCTTCTTTGATCTGTGCGACCCGGCAAAGCGCAACAAGGAAGATATCGCCAGAGCTGTAGAATTGATTCAGCGCTTTGAAAAGCACTGTCGGGTGATTCTGGGCTTGAACCGGAAGGAAGCTTCCGAAATTGCCAGTGTGCTGGAGCTCACCTTAAGCGACAAGCCGGAGAACGTAAGTTTGGAAGAGATCACCAAAGCTTTAGCAGAAAAACTCAACATCTACTGCGTGGTTGTACATCCAGTAGCTGAAGCGGCTGCTGTTATCGGTGAGCAGTATTACCGCGTGGATGGCCCCTATACGTCCGATCCTAAGCTCACCACCGGGGCAGGAGACAATTTCAATGCCGGTTTCTGTTTGGGGCAGCTCCTGGGATTGTCTCCCGCGCAGTGCTTGATCACCGGGACGGGAACTTCAGGTTTTTATGTGCGCAACATGCGCAGTCCCAAGTTCGATGAACTGGTGGACTTCCTCGAGCTCTGGTCTCAAAACGTAGGACGGGAGTTTTAGCGAAGCAGCGAGTGGTCCGTTGGGCAGTCTTGCCCTGGGGCTGCCGAAGGGCAGCTGCGGGCGCACTGCTGGGCCAAGGAGCAAAAAGACTTAACAACAAACCAGGAAGTACAACCAGGAAGAAGATCAAAGAGCTCACAGCTCTTGTCTGGCGGAAAAGGGCTGTGAGCTCTTATTTTGCTGCAGTTGTCAGCGGTCAAGCTTACCTTTTGCCAAACAGGCTGCTGACAACCGTCTTAGTGCTGGTCAGCATCATATGAAAATGGCTGCGGTTGCGGGTAAAGATGTCGTCCAAGGCTTCCAGTACTTTGTCGATGTGCTCCTTGGTGACGATGAGCGGCGGCTCTAACCGAATGACATTGGGATTGTTCAGCGTATAAGCGGTAATTATGCGGTAGCGGTTCAAGAGTTCGCCGGCCACCATGGCGCCCAAATACTCCTCGGAGAACTTGCTGACGGCGCCGCCAGTGAGCCTGTCAACCAACCCCTTTGGCTTGGCAAATTCAAGACCGATGAGAAGACCCCTGCCCCGCACGTCGGTGAGGAGACTGTGTCTTGCCTGCAGTTCTTTCAACCCTTCCATGAAATAACGGCCTTTTTCTTCAGCCTGCCGAGGGAGGTCTTGTTCCACGATGGCATTGACGGCGGCGATGCCTGCTGCCATTGCTCGGGTGTTGCCGCCGAAAGTAGAGGTATGCAGCAAGGCCTTATCCATGGAGCCGTAAGCTCTGTCCCAGACCTCCGGTGTGGTGACAGCGGCGCCGATGGGCATGAGACCTCCGCCTAAGGACTTGGCCAAGCAGAGGATGTCGGGAACGACATTCTCGTATTCACAGGCAAACAACCTGCCGGTACGGCCAAAGCCGGTTTGGATTTCATCCACGATCAGCAGTGTGCCGTAGCGGGAACATATCTCCCGGGCTTTGGCTAAATACCCTTCCGGGGGCACGATGACGCCGCCCTCGCCTTGAATAGGCTCCACGATAAAAGCTGCCGCATCTCCCCGGGCAAGTTCGTTTTCCAATGCTACGACATCGCCGTAAGGTATGGCTTTACAGTCTGGGATTAAAGGTGCAAAGGGCTGCTGGTACTTGCTGCGCCCTGTCACTGACAAAGCTCCCATGGTCTTCCCGTGGAAGGCCCCTTCGCAGTAGATGATTTTTCGCCTGCCGGTAGCAATTCTGGCCGTTTTCAGAGCGCATTCAACGGCTTCGGCGCCGCTGTTGCAGAAAAAGGTGTGCCGGAGATTGCCGGGCGTAACCTGGGCCAAATTGTGGGCCAAAGCTGCAGCCATGCCGTTGAGGCTGGCCTGCAAAAGGTTGGGCAGCTCTTGGACTTTACCCAAACCCTCCTGTACCGCCGGGGGATTATGTCCCAAGTTTAGTGCTCCATAGGCCCCCAAGAAATCCAGATAGATGTTGCCTTCTTCGTCCCAGACTTCCATACCGGAGGCCTTTACAAAGCGCTTATCGAAGTTCAACAGGCCCAGCATTTGGGCCAGAGCAGGGTTCATGTACTCTTTGTAGAGATCCCGGACATCCTGCTGCCTAAAATTGAGGACGTCATCTATGGTCAGCAACCTCATTCCCGCATCCATGAAAAAATCCTCCCTCGCCAGTGTAGATGCACAACTGTCCAATTCAGCGTACAGTGTGTCATATTGTGGTTATACCTAACCGCAGCCTTGAACGCAGCGAAAAGGCCTTGGGTAAAGTAATTCTGACTCATCAGGGCAATTCCTGCACCAGGGAACGGCCGCCCTGAGGGTAAAACCCGCAGCCGCCCGCAAGGGTCTTCCGGGCCCGTTGGACCAGTCACTCGGTCGTTACCCGCACGACTCCCCGGTCCAGTCTACTTATGGCTTCCAGCACCTTCCCCCTAATGGAAGCCTGGGGAACCGCTGTTAGGATCTGCCGCAGCAGATCGATGGACTGCCGGCATACTGTTACCAGGTCTCCGGGGTCTAGAGGATGTTTCTTGAGGACCTCCCGCAGTCCTCTGCCTTCAGCCCACGCAGCTACCACCGGGGATATAACTGGATAAACGCTGAAACCTCCGATCAACTGCTGAGTATCGATCTTGCTTACCCTGTCGTAAATTAGATCTACGGCCGGTGTCCAGCGGGGAGGCGACAGGGTGAGATTGGGATCGCCAGCTTTGGGCGTGTACACGATGGCCGCTGCTAGGCCCGCCAGTTCCTCGGGCTTAAGTTCTTGGAGCAGCCCTGAAGCGATGAGCTCCGTAACCAGGATCTCTTGAATGTAGATGTTCCGGCAGATCTCTCCCTTGGCCAGCAGTTTGGTTCCGTCCATGTATTCCAACTCCTGTAATAGTGCCCATTTGGCCCGGAAATCATCCATCAGCTCAGCGCTGCTGCGGACATCCGGGACACCCTGCTGGTGTTGAAAGCTGCAAAGAGTATGGGAGAGAAACTCTTCTATCTCCCAAGGCTGAAAACGGGCTAAGAGGTTAACGACCATGTTAAAGGAAATATGAAAGCGGCTGCGGATCGGCTCAATGCTGCTTTCACTCCAAGTAGGCAAAGCCCCGGGAGCAGTTTCTTCAATGCGGGATATCACTGTTCCCTGTTTGTCCCAGCCTCGGCGGCCGGCTCTGCCTGCCATTTGAAAGTACTCATGCTGTGTAAGGTAACGAACCTCTTCTCCGTCGTACTTAACCAAGGTGTCAAAGCACACCGTTCTAACCGGCATGTTTACTCCCACCGCGAAGGTTTCGGTAGCGTAAATCACTTTCAGCAGCTGTCTTTCCAGCAGCTGCTCAGTGATCTCCCGCACTACCGGCAAAAGTCCGGCATGATGGACTCCTATGCCCCTGAGCCACTGGCTGTACCAAGTGTTGTACTTGGGAATGTCCTCCGGACTGAGTTCTGCCTTCTGCAGTTTCCGCCGCACATTGACTCTTACGGCCTCCTTTTCCCTCGCTGACAGGTAATCCCGGGTTCCCGCTAGTTCCTTAGCTTTTTCTTCACACCCTTCGCGGCTAAACACAAAGTAGAGACACGGAAACAGGCGATTCTTAGCCGCGTAATGGATTAGGTCTAGGTGGGTCGCTGTGCGGGCTGATCCGCTTCGGCGCTGCCGGCGCAGGATGGAAAGCTCATCCCAGTCCAAAGTGCCTCCTTTGGTGTCGGCATTGATGGATGGAGATTCTGCCACCGCTTGCAGAAGGCCCTCCCTTTCTACGGCCTCACTGTGTTTTGTGAAATAAAGATGGCGCAGGGGCACTGCCCTTTCCCTGTGCTCCACAACGGCCACATGGCGGCCGATGGATTCCATCCACTGGGCCAGCTGTTTGGCATTGGGAATGGTAGCTGAGAGCCCAAGTATCAAGGTACTTTTGGGGATGCACAGGATGGTCTCTTCCCAGACCGTGCCCCGCTCAGGGTGATTGAGATAGTGTATCTCATCGAAGACAACCCAGTTGACATCAGCAGCTCGACTGTCGCCCCGAATCAGCATGTTGCGGAGAATCTCGGTGGTCATTACTACCACCGGGGCCTCTTGCCGGTAACTGATATCTCCAGTGACAATACCGATTTTCTCCCCATGGCGGCTGTGAAACTCCCGGTATTTTTGGTTCACCAGTGCCTTGATGGGGGCCGTATAGACCAACCTCTGGTTTGCCTCCAGAGTTTTTTCCACTAGAAAATCGGCAATAAGGGTTTTGCCGGTACCGGTGGGCGCAGATACCAAAGTGGATATCTTGTGTTCTAGGTACCAGATGGCCTGTCTCTGGAATTCGTCCAAGACCAGTCCCCTATACTTGTACGGCAGAATGTTTTTTTGGCTTTTCTTTGCAGCCAATTCACTCGCTCCTATCACAACCTGCTCAAACTAATCATAACAGAAACACAGCCTGAAACCCAGGCTTTCGAAAAGGTTCCGGCTAGCGGGCGGGTCTTGGTGCAGGAACCAAGAGGAGGTTTGTCGAACGGCTGACCAATCGGGTCAGAGCTCTCGTTATATTCTGTACCATCATCTGCCGAAAGAGGTGGAGTATGTCCATGCTCAATAGGTTCAACCTGCATCGCCTGGTCTTGACAGCCCTTTTTGCAGCCTTAGTCGCCATTGCCACCATGGTCATCAACATACCTATGGCAGCTACCCAGGGGTTTATCAATGTCGGCGACACAGTCATTTTCCTCAGTGCCCTGCTGATGGGTCCCAAAGTGGGGTTGATGGCCGGAGGGCTGGGATCTGCTTTGGCAGACCTGCTGCTGGGGTATTCCCATTGGGCGCCTTGGACTCTAGTGATTAAGGGTGTCGAAGGGCTGGTGGCTGGAGTGCTAGGCCACGGCGTATATCGGCAAGAGGAGCGGGTCAGCGGGCGAGTTGTAATTAGTCTGGTAATATCCGCCCTGTGGATGGTGGTCGGCTATTATGTGGCCGGGGGTATAATGGTAGGTTTTGATGTTGCCTTGGCTAGCGTGCCGGGGAATCTGGTCCAGGGTCTCGGAAGTGCAGCCCTGGCTTGGCCGCTGCTCCAGGCCTTCGCCAAGATGAAGTTGTAGGAGGAGTATCAAGATGGGCGAAGATGCGCCGAAGAGCTGGGCTGGTTCCCGGGACCGCCAATAAGGAGGAAGTTGATACCCTTTGCAGAAGTTTCCAGAAGGTGGGGCCAGGACTGAGATTATCTAACCAAATTATACTCTTCATTGGCGAAAGCACTGGTTAAAACGGCTGCAGCAGCCCCAGATTCTATTACAGGGGAAAGGCAGGTTGGAAGCTGTGAAGATGCGAAATGCTGCCGTCTGTTTGCTTTGTCTGGTCCTAGCGCTGGGGATGGGAACAGCCTGTCTGTCTGCGGAGGAACTCCCTGGAGCGGAGACTTATGTGATAACCGTGGAAAAGGCGCTGGAGCTGGCCAGCGACAACAATCTGGCTCTGCAGGCGGCAAGGTTGGAGCTGCAGCATGCCGAAAAACAGTTGATCAAGGCACATGCCGATGCTGCCGTAAACCCGTCACCGGTTGCAATCCGGCAGGCGGAGGTGGAGGTGGAAATTCAAAGGCTGTTGCTGGAGCAGACCAGAAACCAAGTAGACCTGGAGGTACGCAGTGCGTATTACGCTGTCTTGAGCCAGATGCAGAAGAAAGCAATAGCCGAGAAAAGCCTGGCCCAGGCGGAAGAGCATTTGGAAATAATAAAGACTAAGGCCCAGCAAGGGATGGCTACAAAACTGGACCTTGTTAATGCTGAGAAAAACGTAATCCAGAGTAAGGCAGCTTTGGAGGCGGCGGCAGCAGAAGAAGAACTGGCCGTACTGAATCTTAAGCGGGTAATTGGTCTGGGCTACTCCCAGCCTATAACCATAGAACCCCCCGAGGTGGCACAGGAACCCATTGGGCTTTCCCCTGAAGAGGTGGTGGAGAGAGTTTTGGCCAGCAGTCTGGAACTGCTGCGGCTGCAGTGGGCCTTGGAGCTCAGCCAGCTCCAGGAGGAGAGTGCGAGAAACGAGTATACCGCACCGCTGTTGAAAGAGATTTATACCAACCGCCGCATGAAGGCAGAGCTTGATCTGAGGGAAGCTACCCGCAGAGTCTATCTAGAAGCCAAGCGGGCCTGGAACAATCTGAAGCAGGCGGAGAATCAAGTGAAGCTGGCCGAAAAAGAGCTGGAAGCCGCCCAGGAGAATTACCGGATTACCAAGAATCGGTTTGACGGCGGTTTAGAGATCCCCAACAATTTGCTGCGGGCCCAAATCGCTTTGACATCTGCTGAGCACGCTGTGGTTACCGCCATATTTGAGTACAATTTAGCCAGGATCCGGCTGCTCAACCTAATGGGAGAATAAGGGAATAGGGAAGTGGCATGATGACTGTTCCTAAGGGTAAAGGGAAGATGGGTAAGAAGCGGCGGTATCTCAGTCTGGGCCTGCTGGTTGGCTTATGCTTCTTTATAGCTGCGGCTGCTGCAAAGGCGGATGAGGTGTTCGGGGCTCAGGAGGCGGAAGGACAGGCGCAGGGAACACTTCACACTTATTCCCTGGAGGATACTGTAAGAGCTGCCCTCAAGGAAAACAGCTCAGTACGGCAGGCTCAACTGCAGGTGGAGGAGGCTTACGCCAGGCTCGTTGCTCAGCGGGGGGCTGCTGAGCTTCGGGGTTTTCTGCGGCCGGCGGTACGCGCCGGCACCTTCAGCCGACTGGACCTGGCAGAGAAGGCTGTTCCTGATCAGGACACTCGAGATGCGGCCGCCGGTGACAATGCCTGGGAAGGTGCCGTGCAGTTGGGTTTTACAAAGGCGGTTCCTTCTGGCGGTCGCTTCTCTTTGGAGCTGGACTGGGGGCTTGTGCAGGGGCTGAACAGCCCAGTCTTGGGGGATGAAAGCTACACAACTGCTTTGAGCAGTCGGATGACCTGGGAACAACCTCTGGGACGTGATCCCAAGACTTTGGAACCCTGGTGGAGTATCCAAACGGCAGAGGATGCCTACGCCAAAGCCAAGCTGGCTAGGGAGGCCGCAGACCGCGAGGCGATTCTTGAGGTCACGGAGCTGTTTTTCGCAGCGGTCAAGGCCCAAGAGGACTTGGACGTAGCTCTTGAGATACTGGAAGCTGTGCAGGAACAGCATCGCCTCGTACGTGAACGAGTAAGCCGTGGGATGGGAGCCTCCCTGGATCTGCGGACCGCTGAGATTGAGCTGGCCGCGGCTCGGTACGGCGTTTCCCAGAGCCGACGACGGGTGGACCTAACTAGGCAGCAGTTAATGAACGCCACCGGTCTAAGCCTCAGCAGGATGAGCCGTCTGGTACCACCGCCGCCGATCACATGGGATGCCGGCCTAGAGGCGACCATTGCCCAGGTTCTGGAGGCCAACACATATCTTAGAGCTTTGGAGATCGACCTTGCTGCTGCCAGAAGAGCGCTGCGCAAGGCGCAGCAAGAGACCTGGCCTGAAGTCAACAGCAGTCTATCTATTAACGAAGCCGGAGAATGGCGAGTTGGAGTGGAGGCATCCTGGTATTTCTGGGACGGCCAGGAAGCCGCCCAGCGGTTGGAAGCTGCCGCCTCGGAGCTGCAGCGGGCGGCTGTCGCGCTGGAAGCGGCAGCGGAGGCAGTTAGATTAGAGGCTCTGAGCCTATACTATGAATATCTCGACTGCGATGAACGGCTGCAGCTGGCAGAGCTGGAGGTGGCAAGGGCGACGGAGCTGCTGGAGATGACCCGGCGCCGGTACGGACTGCGGATGACAACGGAACTGGAAATGATGAAAGCCCTTAACGAGCTGCGGTCCGCGAAAGCTGAGCAGGCAGCGGCTGTGTATAAAAGAACTGCGGCCGCAATTCAGCTGTTCGTAAAGACCAACCAGCTGGGCAGAATCTTTCCCAATATAAGCTGGGAGCAGTACGACTAGGGGACTGGGTTGCTATCACCGCTGCTGCAAACCGTTCAACTGGGATTGCTCCAAATATCTATCTGCACAGAGATCGGGTAGGGATACTTAACCGGAGAACGCATCTGCTTCCGGATTAAGATCCCTATTTGCATATTTATCACCCACCTTCTGCTTCAGTCTTTTTTCCTCTGGATCTAGTGGTAGTCAGCTTTCGTGGATAGCCCGCCTTCATGCGAAATCAGATTGTTCCGAGGCAAGTTATTGCCTGTACGATGTATCCGGAAAGATAAGCCTCACTGAGAGTTTCGCAACTTGGTTCGAAAAAGCAGCCGAAAGGTTATACTGCTGGTGCAAGAACTCATTTACGGTGTTGGGCCGTGTGTTATCTTTTTTTGCTTAATGGGACTTTAGTCCGCGCGCATAAATTTGAGCTTGCAATGCATAAACTTGCAGTATATAATCTACTTCATAAACCAATTAGTACCGAAAGGAGCTGTGTGAAACCATGACCAAGTTGCAGGTAGTGTCCCTTACAGTAGTGCTGTTGTTGTTCTGTACAGCCGCTGCGTTTGCTGGTGAATCACAGTTGGAGGCGGCCAAGGCAACCGCCATTGGCTTTGCTGCTGACCATGCAGACTTGACTGTGGAATTGGCACAAACCCTTTGGAACTATGCCGAAGTAGGCCTAAATGAGTATCAGTCGTATGTGTACGTGAGAGATGTTCTCAAAGATGCAGGCTTTAGCATTATTCAATCGGCAGCTGGTATCCCCACCTGTTTGGTTGCCACCTGGGGTTCCGGCAAGCCGGTTCTCGGTATTTACGCAGATTTGGATGCACTTCCGGGGATTGGGCACGGCTGCGGCCACAATCTAAATACTGCAGCCGGGGTGGTGGCTGCCATGTCGATCAAGCACGCCATGGAAACCCATTCTATCCCTGGAACCATCAAGGTGTTTATCAATCCTGCTGAGGAGATATGGGACGTGGCGCCGCTGGTGGCAGCCGCGGGCCACTATGCCGACGTTGACGTGTTAATCAGCTTCCATGCCGACAGTCAGAACACCGCCGAGTTTGGCAGCACGATGGCCATGGACCACGTGGAGTACAAGTTCAAGGGTAAAGCAGCCCACGCTGCCGCCGCACCGGAGATGGGAGTAAGTGCCCTGGATGCGGTCGAGCTGATGAATATAGCAGTGAATTACTTGCGGGAGCACCTTATCCAGGAGATGCGCATCCACTACGTGATTACCGACGGCGGTGAAGCCCCCAACATAGTCCCGGCCACCGCTGCCAGCCGCTACTTTATCCGCGGTCCCGAGTATCCCGATGTCGCCTATGCCCGGAAGCGGATCGACGACTGCGCCAAGGCTGCCGCTCTTGCAACCGGAGCGGAACTGGAGATAGGATTTAGTTCAGGGATCTATAACAAGATACCCAACAAGGCGCTGGCAATGCTGGGCGTGGAAGCCATTGACGCAATAGGGCCGGCGGAGTTTACCGCCGAAGAAATTGCGGCTATGGAGGCACTTGGCATCGAAGGGGTGCCCAGCCAGGAAATTTCAGAACCCAGCGGTGGTTTGAGCTTTGGGTCCAACCCGATTGGCGATGTGACCTGGAACACGCCCACTGCAACGGTGAATATAGCTACTTGGGTACCGGGCACACCTGGCCACTCTGAGGCATCGGCACTTCAGTCTGGATCCATATACGGGTTGAAAGGTGCGATAACCGCTTCTAAAGTGCTGGCCGTTTGGGGTCTAGAGCTTGTAATGAACCCTGAGGCTTTGGCAGAGGTAAGGGCTGAATTTGAAGCACGTATGGAAGGACTGCCTCCGTACGAAGGCAAAGCTATGATTCCACTATCCGCCTACCCAGAGGCGCCGGGTATACTAGTCTCTGCCCCAGGAAAAGTCAAGCTGGTTACAGGCAGTACTGCCTTTGTGGAAACCATCGGCGATCAGATCAGCATCGCTACTCTGGAAGGTGACGAACTCGGCCGGTTTACCGTCAGCGACGCTGCTGCCGATGAGATAGTATTTGATCTCGATGGAGAAGTGAGCAGCGGCCAGCAGGTTAAAGTCACCTACACGGCCGCGGATGGCGACACATGGTTCTACGGTTATGTCCATGCTCAATGAAGACGGTGTCAAGAGACTATGCGAAGAAAAGGGCCCAGCATCCGGTGGGCTGGGGACTCGAAAGCAGGGAACAAGTCCCGGCATACCAGAGTCGAAGCCGAGTTTTCGACACACGCTGCTGACCTGTGGTATGTGCGGTGCGAACAACGCAGGCGGGCATATCGCCTGGTAACCCCATGGAGATGTGCTCGCCCTCCCCTTACAGACTTCCGGAGAAGTCTTCCTAATACTATCCTGGTCGGTGAAGGGAAGCGGCAAACCCTTAGTGTAAAGTTATTGTAGGTCATCCAGATAGGAAGATACTGGTGAGGAATAGAAAAGAGATCTCACTGCCATTCCAGCTGGCAGAGCACAAGGCTCTAAGGAGTGAGATCTCTTATGAACATA
>DUMM01000095.1 GCA_012839845.1 Bacillota bacterium
ACCCGTTGACCCGCCGCATACCCCGCACCTTACCCAAGACTCTCCGGTTGCCTCGGCTGCCGTTCCTCATCTGCCGGGATGCATATGCCAAAAATTCCTGCACCACCCGCCGGTAGGGAGAATCTGCCAGAGCCATGCCCAGCTTGCGCAGGTGAGGAATGGCACGGATATCGCCGGTTTGGATGAGGCTCCTGGCTACTGCCAGCTGCTCATCCCAGGTAGTGACCTTATCCAAGAGCTTGATCAAGACTGGGTAGACTTCCCCAGGCCGCACTCGACTGAGAAAATCGGTGAGGGCCAAAGCCTCCTCCACACTCAAGTAATCGCCCTTCAGCTTATCTGCCGCAGCTTCGGCGGCCTCTTCCCTGTGGTCGAGGAGAAACTCCAGTACCTGGGTATATGAAGCGCTGCCGGGAGCAACGCGGCAGAGCAGACCAAGCAGGGTGGGAATCGTCTCCGGATACTTCAGCTCCCGCAAGAGCCCCAGGACATTGGTCAAAACCCACCGGGAACTTGAAGCATCATCCCTGTCTTCAAACAGTTCTTCGGTGGCAAGCACAGCCAAAAGAACGTCCTTGATGGCGTCACCGGCAGCAATCAGTCTGCCTTTGGTCTCCTCCCGCAGCGGGCCGGCGGCAAACAGTTCCAGCAAGCAGTCATCAACTGCTTCCCGCCGCAGGACATTGGGAGTATCGCTGGGCATCATGGGGTAGCGCAGGTTGCGGAATGCCTTGAGGTCCACTACGGGCTTGCCGGCATCCGGACGCCACTTCTGACGCTCCCGGTCAGCAGCATCCACAGGGAATGAAAAGTGGCTGGCGGCAGCGAAGTTCTGGATCACTCCCAATACACCCCTGAGCCACATCTGCAGCCGGGGCCGGGCAATTACCAGCCAGACCGGCCTGACCCCCGCTCCCCGCAGGGCCATTGCGCCCACTCGGCCCAAGAGCTCCGCCGCCCGGTCGGTATCCTTTTCCACCAGGTTCTGGATCTCCCGCAGCAGTCTGTCGGGGTTTTCCTCCAGGCTGTAGCGGTTGTCTCGGTAGGCTTCAAACATATGCCGGAAAACAATAAACCGCTGGCTCAATACCCAGCCGCTGGTCTGGAGAAAGGTCTCGATCATGGCCGAGACATCCATGGTCACATCGTCGGCCCGCAGCCTGCTCTCGAGGTTGTAGACTATCTCGCCAATCCGGTCAAAAACTTCCCGCGATTGTTCCGGCGCCTCCAGTACAGCCCAGAACATGGCAAAACTCATCAGCATTTCCACTGAACTGGCGTACCCGGCTATAATCAGCCCCCTATCGTAGAAATACATGGAATCCCGCAGATCCAAGCACGTTTCCACAAACCCATCGTGGTCTGTGATGTACTCCAACTCTTCCATGATTTCCCGGTATCTTTCCATCGACTTCGATCCCTCCCGCACTGGCCTGCCGATTCCCCAGGTGCAGCCGCCCGCCTGCCTCTTGCCCGGGCAAGCTGCTGGCCTTCCGGGCACTGCCGTGGTCCACTGCCAGCTCAACCTTACCATGCGCGGCTTACAGCTTAGCATTCCCAAAGCTGTAAACCTGCCCGCAGGCTGGTCCCGTCTTTCCCCTTAGAGCTTCGCTCAAGCACCCTCACGGGCCCACCTGCGGTCTTCCAGCCAGGCTTGGAGATGGAACAGTGCTGCCACCGTCTTGGCATCCCGCAGCTCCCCTCTCCGGGCCATGGCCAGAACATCATCCACAGGCAGATGCACTACTTGTATATCCTCCGAATCGTCCAGATCTTGCTCCCCGCTAGACAGGTCCGTTGCAATATAAAGGTACAAGATTTCGCTGCTGTAGCCGGGCGCCTGGTAGATCCATCCCAGCTCATGCCAGGTTTTTGCCCGCCAGCCGGTTTCCTCAGCCAATTCCCGCTTGGCGCAGGCCAAGGGCTCTTCTCCGGGCTCAAGGCAACCGGCCGGAATCTCCAAGAGTCGCTCGTTCACTGCCGGCCGGGTCTGGCGCACCAGGGTTATCTTGCCGTCTTGAATCGGCACCACAGCTACAGCTCCGCCATGCTCAACAACATGATATTCCCGCACCTTGCCATTGACCTCAACCAGCTTGCGGGTAAACCTAAAGGGCAATGCCAACTTGTCCTACTCCCCTTCTGTACCAATCTATATCTAAATGCCGTTTTCCCGTTGGCCCATCCAAGTGATCATACCATAATTTTGCCGGTTCGGCACTCAACCGGATGGCTCTAGCCGGTCTGAGCCTTAGTATCCGGCATTTCATTATTGGTTATAGAATTGTTCCATCTTGCAGCTGCTGTATCCTCTTTCGGATAGAAAATGAAAGGATAAGGTCTTGTGGGGCAGAAGTATGAAATACGGAACCAGCAAGTGGAAGGAGAGGGTCAGCAATGCTCAGAGCAAAGGATATAGCGGCGATGATTGACCACTCACTGCTTCGCCCCAACCTCACTGTGCAAGACGTTAAGGCCGGATGCGAAGTTGCTAAGCGCTATCAGACGGCGTCGGTCTGCGCCCGTCCCGCCGATGTCCCCCTGGTGAGGGATCTCCTTGAGGGAACGGGTATCGCCGTCAGCACCGTCATCGGCTTCCCCCACGGAACACAGACCGCCTCCATCAAGCTGCAGGAAGCCATCGAGGCCATAGAGGCCGGTGCAGTTGAACTGGACATGGTGATGAATTACTCCCGCCTGCTTTCCGGCGACTTCGATTATGTAGCTGACGAAGTTAAAGCCGTTACCGATGCCGCCCATGCCCGGGGAGCTATCGTCAAAGTCATCTTTGAGAACTGCTACTTAACCGATGAGCTGAAAATCAAGGCTTGTGAGATCTGTGAGGCTGCGGGAGCAGATTTTGTCAAGACTTCCACCGGTTTCGGCACCGGCGGTGCAGTAGCTGCCGATGTGCAGTTGATGCGGAAACACGTGGGACCGAAGGTCCAGGTCAAGGCAGCCGGCGGCATTAGAACTCTGGATGCTCTTCTGGAGATGCGCAGGGCAGGAGCCACCCGCATTGGTGCCACCGCCACCGAAGCCATTATGGAAGAGGCGCTGGCGAGGGAGGCAGCAGGAACCTTGACAGAATGAGTTAAGGCCGGGTTACCGCCCGGCCCTAAGTACTTATCCCGCCGGGCTTGTCCAGAAACGCGAGCCGCTTCCCTGAAGACAAATCCCAGCTTCACCCCTAGGGTTTACTCCGGCTGAATTGCCTCCACCGCGCAAACCTCAGCGCAGGAGCCGCAATCGGTGCACAGATCAGGATCGATCGCGAACTTACCATCGCCCTCGCTAATGGCTTCCACAGGGCACTCTGCCTGGCAGGCACCGCAGGCAATGCACTCATCGCTTATCACATAGGCCATATTATGCCACCTCCCCCAAGATGAACGTAAAACACCTTCTATATCCTACTACCTCACTCTGCCAGTGTCAACCGCGGTGGGGAGGCGCTAGACGCACTTAATGGGCCGGCAAAGGGCTTTGAGGTTTTCAATGGGGGTGCCCTTGGGGATCTCGCAGCCGGCCCCGGCAAAGAAAGGATTGCCTGCCGCTTTGTAGACTTCCTGCAACTTGGCAGCAATATCTTCAGACCTGCCGTACTGGACATCAGCCACTGGGTCCAGATTCCCCACCAATACCGTATTCGGCCCCACAACTTCCCGGGCGTAGGCAGGATCAACCATCCAGTCTAGGTCGAGGATATCAACACCCAGCTCCTTAATCTTGGGCAAGAGGTGGGTAATGTCCCCGCAGATATGGAGCCTTACCAAACCGCCGGCAGCGTGGATGCGGTCTACCAGCTCCTTTTCATAGGGGAAGATGAGCTCAGCATACGTCTGGGGCGAAACCTGACTGGCAATGGCATCGCCGATACCAATGGTATCTGCACCGGCCTTGAGCTGGGCTGCGGCAAATTCTCCGCCGACTTCAGCGCAGAGAGACATAAGAGAGCGGCAAAACTCAGGATCATCCATCAAGTCGATAAGGAAACTCATCACACCCCTAAGGTCTGCAGCTTCCGCCGCTGGCCCCTCAACCCAGCCCAGGATGGAGTACTGTCCCTTCACCGCTTCCGCCAGTGCCTCAACTGCCTTTATCCGGTCAAGCATTCTCTCGGATCTATACGGATTCGGCCGCTTAAGCGCGGACAAGTCTTTGGTGTCTGCCAGGGGCGGCGCCAAGAGGCGGGGCACGCCATCCTCGACAAACTCGATCTCGCCGCCGAAGCCTTGGGTCTCCCGATAGGGATCCGAAATCGCACTTACTTGGTCAAAATCGAAGTCCTTGACACACCGGAGGTTGGCTTCCACCAACACTCGGTAATCCGACGCAAATTCACCGTAGTTGGACCCTATGTAGTCTGCGGCAAAGGCCATCAAGATGGGCACCCGGGGAAGTATGTCACTGGAGCCTCCCTTGACGACTGCCATATATCTCTCGTAACCGTTCATCAGCTGTTCCTCCTTTGTCTGGGCTGTCAATCCGGCCGCCCCATAGACATTCGTTGCTGGACGCTCCTTTCCCTCTGCACCGGTCCTAGCCCGAAGGGTCATTATCACTCGTCAATTAAGAGAGCTGTGCCTGCTGAAGTTCCGGAGACATCCTCCAGCTCCCTCTGCAGGGCTGTGATCTCCTCTTCTGACCCCTCTACCGTCAAGGTGATGAGCCCCCGCTCCCGTTCGGGGTCGTGGACGCCGCTCCGGGCAAGAATAAGGTCCCCGTATTTGGTCAAGACCTCCTGCACCTCCGGCGCCTGCTTTCGTCTGTTTCTCAGCAAGATCCCTATCACTGCCAGCGGCATATAACCACCTCCGTTCAACTTGCTCTTGATGCCATCTATTAGGAAAGTGCCCATTTCCCGGCTGAGATTTGCGAGGCAGGAAGACCGACTCTCCAGCGGGGAGCAACCTGCCGCCGCCAGCTTCAGACTTGCGTAGCATTCCGCCAGTAAATATGTTATCCTGGATCATGGGGCAGGTACACGGAAGCTTACTTGGGGGGAGGCAGCAGCTGTATGGAAGTAGTTGAGACGGTAGTAGTACTATCCGCTGATCATGAACTGGTCGGCCGCCAGTGTGTCGTCTGCCAGAAAGCTTTCCAGCCCAATGATGAAGTGGTCGTTTGCCCTCGGTGCAAGACTCCCCACCACGGTGACTGCTGGCGGGAGGTGGGCGGCTGTGGAAGCTATGGCTGTCCCACCGTGGCAGTAGCTGTTAAGAAAGAGAAGAAGGGACCGGAGGGGGATTCACATCTGCTGAAGCGCACCCCGAGGGAAAAGGCCATGATGGCCGTAGGCATAATTGTGGCCTTGGGATTGCTTGCCTTTGCCTTGCGGCCGGCTCCCGACCCCGCTGCCGGCCGGACTAAGATCAGCATCATGGTACCCGGCGGCATCTACGAGACAGATTACTATGAGCCTTTTATCGATGAGTTCAACAGTAGCCAAAAGGAGCTGTACTTGGCTTTTTCTGTTACGCCTTCTATAGCTTATCAGCAGAAGCTTGTGGTCTTGTTGGGAGCCCGGGATGCACCGGATATATTCTCCCTGGCTGAGCAGCAGTTCCGCATGTTCGCCGCCAATAAAGCGCTGCTGGACCTGACTCCCTACCTGGAAGGGCACCCGGAACTGGCTGCTAGATTCTTCCCCAACGGAACGGAACCCTACAGCGTAGACGGGGGTATTTACGGCGTCCCTCATCCGGCGCGCAATGAGATCTTTGCCATCTGGGCGCTATCTCCTAACCCGGACACCGCCTGGGATGTGCTGGTTATGCTGCTGGATAAGATAAACAGCGATTGGCCCCAAGAGCTGACCGGGGAACTCATCTTCGAGCCCTGGCAGATTGAAATTCCGGGACCCGGGCAGTAACAGCAGTGCCTCAATGCACCGTCAGCTAAAGATAAGAAAAAAAGCTAAGTTCAAGGCAACAAATCAAGGAACTCAAAGTTCCAGCCGGTAGATACAGAGGATAATTGTGTACAACTAAACCCCGGGGACTGTTGGACGATGAGCAGTGACCCCGGGGTTATGTGCTGAACTATCGCCTTCGGACTCTGTTTGTCGGATCTTTGCTTCCCCTTTGATTTGCTCAGTCATCTTTCCCCAACAGCACCCGGGCTGGGCTTCCATCGCTTCCTTCCAGCAGCAGAGGCAGGGCCATCAAGTAGTACCGTCCAGGGGCTAAGTCTTTCAGTTTCAGTCCCTCAACAATTACCACCCCTGCTCCCAACAGGGCCTTGTGGACGGCAAAGTCCGAATCAGGCTCATACTTTTCGATAGAAAGATAATCGATCCCCACCAATTTGATTCCTCGCTCAATAAGATACTTCGCCGCTTCTAGACTGAGTGCAGTGTATTTCTCCTGGAAGTCTCCTTCCATGGGCAGTGCCGAGTTATCTGTACGGAAGACAACCCGTTCAATTCCCTTCCACTCCACATTCGCCAGATGGCTGGGTTCGATTAGACTACAGCCTGAGACATCCAGCAAAAGGCACGGTCCAGCCAATATCTCCACCGGGATCTCATCGATGGTGGCTCCCCCAGGTATAAAGTGGCGGGGCGCATCGATATGGGTACCGGCATGGGCGCTGAAGCTGACGTGGCTGCTTTGCAGACCGTCTTTTTCATGGGTTGATGTCCTTTCAAAAACAGGCTGTGAACTTCCCGGCCACATGGTCATCCGGGGGTGAATCTTCCAGGTCACATCCATCCACTTCATCGGGGCGACACTCCCTCTTTGAGTTTTGGCTGAGCCAAGGTCAAAAGGTCCAGCAGTACCAATCTAGCGGGCGAAAAGCTGCGCAAACAGCCCCGGCCTGACGGACAAATATCCACTCTCCCAGCCTTCCCAAAACAGCGGCCAGGTGTAGCCGGCAGCAATGCTGATGCCCGGGACTACTTCCCAGCTCACTCCCAGGCTGCAGCTGAGTTCTGCTTTCTCCAGCTGCTGCCAAGCCCCAAGCTGCACAAATCCGGCCAGATGCTCTTTCAGTTGGCGGGACAGGCGGAGTATTCCCTGCTTGGTAACCAGCTGACCTACCAGCGGATTGCTTACGGACTTGACCACTGCCCGGCTCCAAACCTCCCACGGCTTTAGGTGCAGCGTTCCTTCTGCAGCAGCCTCCCATGCTAGAGCCTTGGCTCCCTTAAGACTGGTCCCCACAAGCACCTGCCGATTTGTCCACAGTCCATCAGGCTCCTCCTGTCTTAGGGTCAGGGTAAACCGGTCCACCCACTGGGTCTCAGCTTGGAATGGCAAAAATTCTTCCCCGCCTGACCAGCACAGCTGGAGGGCGAAGTTGCATCCGAGGCTTGTCTCAAGTTCTAGACTGCCCTGCCGCTGGAACCCACCGCCATCGCTCCTTGTCCACTCCCCGGTACCGGTGAGGGACCAGCTTTCCCCTTTGGAATACCGGGCAGATAAGGCAACTGCCTGGGAGTAGCTGTCAATGTCGGTGGAGGATCCTTTGTCGCTTGAGGCTTTTTCTACGGCTGATGAGCTGGGCTGGATGTCAGTTTCTTGTAGTGGTTTAGACGTATAGCTGAATTGATACCTGTCGGTGTGGACAATGCTCACCACCAGGTGATCATTGAGCTTACCGTCAAGCCCGATAGACCATTCCTCGAAATCCCTTTGGGTGGGTGAAGCACCTCCTATCAAGGATTTGCCCAACCGCCCTGTAATGCGGGGCTGAAAGCGCTCGCCTCCATACTTGGCACTGAGCTCAGCCACAGCTTGAATTGGTTGTTCGCCCTCACGGCCTCGATCACCTCCACCGCCGGACAAGTCCTGAATGAGAGAAATCTGTCCCCGCCACTGCAGCTTTGCCACTGTACCTTCAGCTTCAAGCAGTCCATAGCGGCTCTTCTCTCTGGCCAGCGATTCCGCAGCCTTGTGCCCGTACCCCAGACTTAATCGAGGAAGCCCCTCTGCTTCATAAGTAAGCCTCTGCTCCCACTGAGTAAAAACCTGTCCCGCCGGTTCATAGAAACCGCCGCTGCCGGAGCCGGCGGTGTTATTGGACTCGCCGGCGAGTTCTTCTCTCTTGGCTGTGAAGGATGTGCGCCAGCTCTCCGCTAGGTCCGCTTCTAGACCCAAGGCCCACCGGCGGGTTCCGCCCTTTCCAGAGATTAAAGGTCCCTGTCCTTCCTGAACCCGTGCTTGAGTTGAAGCCAGCTGATGCCACAGGTTGTTAACCAGTCCCGCGAGCCGGCTTTCCGCCAGAGGGGCACTTTCTTCACCGCCGGTCAATCCCCAAAAGCCCATGTATTCACTGCCTTCCTCTCCCCAGCCGCCGCCGATCCGAAGTCCAGGATATATCTCCACGGCCCCTATGAGCTGCCAAGCAGAGCGGCTGGCAATGGATTTTCCCAGCGGCTTTTCCTTGCCGCTCTTGGGCAGCAGTGACTTCTCCAGGGCAGTAAGGCCGTTTCTCAATACGGTTTGCCAGCTTCCCTGAAGGACAAAACACCCGTCGACAAATCGACCCCGGAGGCCGGCTAACTGAAGTTCTGACCCTTTTTCTCCAACTTCCATCAAGCTTCCGAAAAACACCACTTTGTCCTTGGTCACGGCAACACCCGCTTCCTTCCAGACGGCATCCTCCTGTAGGCCAAAGTGGGTGTGAGTTATGAGCACATACTGCCGGTCGCCCCGGGGGTTGTGGGAACTCACCGCCCGGCCTAAGGTGATCGTCCCGCGGGAATAGTCAACCCGGTAAAGCACCGGTGCTTCCTCCTGCCACACTCCTCTCCGCTCATCCCAGCTCAGCACCTTTACATCAATAGTGCCGCTTCCGGACACAGGTTTCGGTAATGGGAAAGGTCCGGATGTGTTATCTGCGGGAAATAGGCGGAAGTAGGGCCATGTTTCTGGAACACCGTAGAAGCTTCGGAAGACCACATCTCCATTCTTTACCGCTCCGCTCACGCCGGCTACCGTCAGTTCATCAATGGGCAACCGCCCTGCCGGCAGAAAGTGCCGCCAGCTGCCGCCCTCTACTGCCCAGCCGTCTCCTTCTACCCGCACCCGCAGCCGGTGGGGCGGCAGTTCACCTATATTCACCGTCAGAGGTTCGGAGATGGGAACCAGCGGATTCCGCTGCCGCCTCTCCTTTTTCAACTCGGTCCTGAGGGGAGGAGGAGGGTATGCCGCCGCTGGATCTGGCTTCAACTCAAGTTCCAATGAAGCGCTGCCGCCCAGAGGAAGAGACACATGGGCATCCACGGTGGAACGGGGCGACGCTGCGGTAAATCTCCCTGAAGTTATCTCAACCGGCCGAGATACCCGTCCACCATCCAGCTTCTCCGTCGCAGTGAACCCGACGGCCTGAGCCTCTACCACTGACATTCCGGGGCAGACATCTAAACCTGCCAGCACCCACAATTCCAGCTGCCGAGACTCCGATCAAGTCCATAAGTGTGTGTAAAATCCCTCGGTTAGATGAACTCAGCGTATTGGGGTAACCTTACTTACTTTTTTTGCTTGTTGCTGTTGTTTTTTCCATTCATGGTATTCCGTCATGTC
>DUMM01000001.1 GCA_012839845.1 Bacillota bacterium
CCATCGAGAAAAGAAAAGGGAGAATGGACATGGAGATGAACAAATGCCAAGGAAAAGACCTCCCTCAGCTGGTTCTGCCAAGAAATCCAAGCAGGAGCAGGATTTCCACGGTTTTGTAGCAAAGAGTGTTAAAGTCGATAACCGCATGCTGCCCAACGGCAGAGGGGCAGGATAAATATCAGGAACTGTGAAAGGGGATAAGGTGCTTTTCGGCACCGCTTATCATGGCAAAACGAGTTTTCTCTGGTGTTCAACCCAGCGGCTCATTAACCATCGGCAACTATTTCGGAGCCCTGCGGAATTTTGTCAGACTGCAGGATGAAGCGGAGTGCTTCTTCTGTGTAGTGAATCTCCATGCCCTGACAGTCCCGCAGGATCCCCAGGAACTTTACCAGCGAACATTGGATGTGGCCAGGCTCTTTGTAGCCTGCGGTATCGATCCCAACAAGGCGACCATTTTTGTCCAATCCCATGTTCCAGCCCACAGCGAAATGAGCTGGCTTTTGGAATGCACGACTTATGTGGGCGAGCTGCGGCGGATGACCCAGTACAAAGATAAAGCAGCCAAAAGGGAAGTTGTCACATCGGGCCTGTTCACCTATCCAGTGCTGATGGCTGCCGATATTCTCCTTTACCAGACCGATGAGGTGCCGGTGGGAGAGGATCAAAAGCAGCATCTGGAACTGGCCAGAGACATTGCAATCCGGGTCAACAACCGATTTGATGAACAGATCTTCAAAGTGCCCGAACCTTATATTCCACCGAAAGCCGCCGGGGGCCGGATTATGAACCTGCAGAATCCCCTGGAGAAAATGTCCAAATCGGCGGAAAATCCCAAGGGGATTATCACTCTCTTAGATCCTCCTGATGTTATCCGGCAAAAAATCCGCTCGGCGGTCACCGACTCCGGCCGGGAAATCTACTATGATGAAGAAAATAAACCGGCTATCTCTAACCTGATGGTCATCTATTCCCTCTGTTCCGGCAAATCCTTGGATGAGATCAGGGATGAATATGCCGGCGTTGGTTACGGCCAGTTCAAGAAAGATTTGGCGGAACTTGTAGTAGAAACCCTGCGGCCTATCCAAGCCCGCTTTGAGGAGCTTTCCCGTCCAGGGGTCATCGAAGAGGTGTTGGCACAGGGGAAGAAGAAGGCCGAGCCCATAGCCCAGGAGACCCTGAAGCGGTTCCAGAGAAAGCTGGGCCTTCTGCCCCTCTGTGATTCTTAACCGGGTTAATCGTAGATCTTATACAATATCCACCGGCCGACAGCCTGATAATGGAGTTCATAGAGCCCCTGATCATCGGTCATTACTTGATAGACTGTGATCTCAGGGGCTTTTTCCCACCATTCACCCATCTCTTTCCAGCTGTCGATGACCTGGACAATGGTGTACAGCCGCCCGCCCCAGCTAAAGGCAACAGGCTGTTTTCCTCGGCAAATCACCCGGATAGGCGCATTGACACGGTGGGTCAAGGGATTTTACCTCCCTAGGACCGGTATTGGATAGTCCCCGAAACCTGGCAAAAGCTGCAGCATCCGCTCCCGGCGGGGGATGGAAAGCTCCGAGGCAGTGAATACCCGATCGGCTCCAAACCTGGCCTGCAGTGAAGGCAAAAGCTGCTCCAGCTTCCGCTGGCGCTGGGGTTTCAGGTAAGAAGCCAAAGTTAGCTGCCCCAAAGCTGCTGGTTTCAGCCCCATTAACATCAGCCGCATTCCGGTAATGGGGGCAGGCCAATCTTGGTCCAACAGGCCTTTGACTGACAGAAGCAGCTGATCAGCAGTTTGCAGTTCATTTTTCAGCTGTTTATCCCAGCATTTTCCCTCTAGATTTTCATATTCAACCCACAACCGAAGTCTGGTGCAGGCTTGACTTAACCTCTGCAGCTCCTGCGTGCAGTGTTCCAAAACAGGCAGCAGATACTTAACCAGTGCATCCCAAGTTCGGCATCCATCTGTTTCAGGCGGCAGCTGAAAATATCCCTGGACTGCCTTGGGCGGATAAAGGCCTTTAACTGGCGCTGGATCTATTCCTCGGGCTGCATCGTAAAGTGCTTTACCCGTTTCTCCAAAGAGCCTTTCAAGCTCCAGCCTTGGTACCTGCCGCAGCTGGCCGATGGTGTATATCCCCAGGTTTTGCAGCTGCTGGTGGACTTTATCCGGCCAGAGCCACAGCCGGTTTACAGACAGCGGTGCCAGGAAATCCTCTACCGACTCAGGAAAGATAATCAAACAGCGGCTGTTTACTGCTGGCTTTTCCTTGTCATTAAGCTTTAGAGGAGCAGAGCTTTGCCCCCGTCCCTGGTTCCAGGTTAAGTGTTTTTCCCCAGAAACCGACAGGGGTAGATCAGCTGCTTCCAAGTAGGCGATTTTGGCTGTCAGCTTATTGGGAGCAATGGACAAATAAAAGGGAACTGCCAGTTTTAGGGCTAAGCGCCGCATTAACCTTTCACCGGCAGCCTTGAGATTGCCCTGCACAGAAAGCCCAACGAAAGCGCTGCTGTGACCTTCCGGTTCTACCAGAGGGCTGAAACTGGCGCAGGTATCCCAAAACCTTTCTGCCGCCGGCAGTGGATCAGCTTCCGCCTCGACTACCTGCAGGGTTGGGCAGGTAAGGCGGGCTTGCCGTATGCTCATGGCGGTGGTGATGTGGAACTTGGCAGCTTCAGGGGAAACATCGATAATCCTGGAACCGTCTATAACCACAAAGGGCTGCTGCCGGAGGTTGGGATTGCGCTTTGCTTCTAACAGGGCATAGAAATGCTGCAATCGGATGTATGCTGCCGCAGATGCCAAGCTGCCCACCTCCTATGGCAAACATACATTCGCCAAACAACTGTTCGTATCAAAAGTATACGTCAGGCCCCTTCGGAGTGTCAAGGGAGAACAGCCTGACCTATTGCAGTTATATTTTGCTGGTTTTAGGAAAAGTTGGGCTGGACTTTGGACCGCCTTTTGGCGAAGTTCTGCACCAAGAGGGCGATCTGAGGCCAAGCCTCTAAGGCAGCTTGCCGGCCGGCTTCGATGATCCCCGGCACCTTTTCTATATCCGTCAAAGAAGCAGTGCCTGTCGCAGGCTGGATGACCACATCGGCCGTTTGTTCCAAGCGCAGCTCCGTGCTGGTCTGGCCCATAATATCCAAAGACTGGATGAGGATTTCCAGAATCGTGTCTATTTCGCCGCTGTCTTGGGAATGAAATCCAAGATCCACAGCGATAATGATATCGGCACCGGCCCAGCGCAAAAGATCCGCGGGGACGTTATTTTTCAGGCCTCCATCTACAAGGAGATGTCCCTGCCAAATCAGCGGCTCAAAAATCCCTGGGATGGCAGTGCTGGCCCGAACGGCTTCAGCTAACGAAGCATCGGCGGTAAAAATAACCTCCGGCCGCTGGGGGCCCAGCTGCGCGGCAGCACGAGGCGGGCAAAAACACACTAACCGGCCGTTGCACAGGTTAGTTGCGGTTATGAACAGGGGAAAATCTATATCAGAGAAATGCTGCTGTCTGCTCAAGCGGCAAAGGAGCCGGTAAAATTTCTTGCCCTTGACAAACCCCAAGGGGGTAGGGGGCAGCCAGCCATGGGGTAGGGAGAGGCGGTCCAGGATAGTCTTGATGCCGATGAGGATCAGGGATCTGACGTTGATTACGTGATCGACCAAGTCTTTGATCTCGATCTCAGCCAGCAAATTTCGCATATCCTCCGGCGTCCATCCCAAGGCGTGGAGCATGGCGATGACGCTGCCGGCACTGGTGCCTGCTGCCATATGGATAGGAAGACCCTTGGATCGCAGCACCTCTAGAACGCCGATGTGGGCAGTTCCCCTCAAGCCCCCTCCGCCCAAAGCAAGTCCGATTACCGGCTGACGGGACCTTTGAGATTCTATGAAGCTGTCAGGCATTTTGTCTACGCCCCCTCGCCAGGTTTAGCTATATACATGATATGGGCATTGATCCCAAAAGGTTTAACAAGAGATACCATTGTGCCGCCCTTGGGAATCAAGAGGAATTGGACCATTGTTATGGAAGGATAGAAACAAGTGGGAGTACAGCGAAATTAAGAGCTCGGATCTAGTTCAGGGAACGCAAACGGGGGCATAAGAATGAAGTAAACAGGGAGAAACCAGGAAGGTCCGGGGTGAGAAAAGTGGATGCCAAGCAGCGCGCGATCCTGGAGTTCAGCCAGCGCTTGTTGAAAGAGCCAGCCAGCAAGATGTTCTTGCAGCGGCTGCTGAACAACAAGGAGCTTGTGGACAGGATGGTTTTTGTCCTCGACAGGAAAATGCTGACCAACACTTTGCTGGTATCGGAACTGGGAAGCTCGCGGATCGGATTTCAACTGGAATTGGGGGCCAGGCGCCAGGAAGAGGTCTCCCTGGTTAACGGCCGACTGGTGCGGCATGTAAAGCGGACCCGCAGACTCTGTCTCAATGACCCCATGGAAGCCTGGGAAGCGCTGCAAAACTTTGAAGGCCGGCTGTACACTCAGTTTTCCTTTGCCGGAGAGATCCCTGATTGGTATTTGGCCATTGTTCAGCCAAATCCCGCTCTAGCTGCCGAGGGAGGGGAAACGGTTGAGGAAGAGGAAGACACGGCTGACACCTTCCGGGAGCAGCTGGACATAGCTCTCTGGGTTATCCTGCTGAAGCAGGAGATTGATTTGGCCCTGGCGGAAAGGAACTCAGAGCGTTTCCACGAAATTGTAAAGCTGTATAACCGGCTGAGGGAACGGTGCCTTTGGGAATTTGAGTAGGGAGGATTTGGTAAACTATCGGTAGAATACTTACCTGACACCATTGGCGAACGCCGCCGCCGGTGGGAAGAGTCAGGAGAGTCTTAATAACGGCGCCCGTGGTGCGGCGCCTTTGTTTTAACCTATAAAGAGGGGATGATAGTTTGTCTTTCCTTAGTTCGCCGGGCCAAGAGAAACCTTTATGGCGGGACTTACTGGAGACAGTGGGCGGGGCAGTGATTTTGGCTCTGTTTATCATGACCTTTATCGCCAGGGCCTTTACAGTAGACGGACCTTCTATGCTGCCTACACTGCATTCTGGAGAAAAGCTCCTCATTGACAAGGTCACATACAGATTTAGGCCGCCCCAGCGGGGAGAAGTAATCGTCTTTCGGTATCCCGCTAATCCCACGGAGCATTTTATCAAGCGGGTAATCGGCATTCCCGGTGATACTATAGCCATCCAGGACGGGGTCGTCTACATCAACGGCCAGAAACTGGAAGAGGACTATCTGATGGAAAAAGCCCGGGGCAGCATGGCGCCGGTGAAAGTACCCCCCAATGCTGTATTTGTCTTGGGAGATAACCGCAATAACAGCCACGACAGCCGCAGCCGGCTGGTGGGATTCGTTCCTTATCGGCTGATTGAAGGACGGGCGGTGTGGCGCTACTGGCCGCTGCAGGCCCTGCAGGTTTTGGAACTGCCCCCGGTTTTTGCCCAGATCAAATAAGGGACAAGCTGCAAAACCCGGTTTAGGGTTTGTATGTCAAGCCTCCTGCATGAGTACTGACTGCATTAAGGATGTGGAGCCAGTGAGCCAGCTCTTGCAGCCGGCGGATAGAGGGAAGCTGCACAGGCTGATCAGCCTGCAGTATGTCCTGATCTTTATGGCTAACGGAGCCATCTTTCCTTTTCTCAACCTTTACTTAACGAAGAATCTCGGTTGGTCAGCCAGCAGGATTGGTTGGGTGGGGGCTCTCAGCAGCGTACTGGTCATGATGACCCAACCGCTGTGGGGCAGGGTGTCCGATGCTTCGGATAAGCGCAAGGTGTTGGCTTTCGCTTTTGCGGTGAGCGCCTGTCTCGTCTTCCTGCATCCGCTGGTTGCCGGCAGCTTCGCTGTTTTCCTCCTGGTTCGCCTTTCCCACGCGGTTTTTGTCGGTTCCACTACATCGATGTTTGACGCCATCGCTCTAGACGTTTTGGGCGAAGATAAAGACACCTACGGCAGGTACCGCCTTTGGGGGTCTTTCGGATTTGCTGTGGCAGCGCTTTTCTTTGGATGGGTCTACCAGGTCTTGGGTTTCTCCGCCATGTTTTTCATCAACGCCGCTTTCATAGGCACAGCTAGTTATGTGGCCCTCCGTCTCGGTGGTGCTGGTGCAGCCGGTGAGGAGCATGAGAAGGCGCCGGTGGAACTGGCGAAAGTTCTTGCTAATCCGGCTCTTCTTTTCCTTTTAGGCGGTATCTTCCTGGTGCAGACAGCCAACAGCGCGGGCGAGACTTACCTCAGCGTTTACCTAGATGCCATCGGCGGTTCCAGCAGTATGATCGGCAGCGCCTTTGCCTCTATGGCCTTCGTAGAGATCCCCGTCTTCTTAGCAGCCCCCAGGATAGTGGAACGGTTGGGCTACAAACCGATGCTAGTTGTAAGTACCCTCCTCTTCGGCCTGAAATTGGTCCTCAATGCGCTCTTCCCCATCCACTGGCTGGTACTTGCTCTTCAGCCAATGGCCGGCATCGGCTTTGCGCTGTTCCAGGCGTCAGCGGTATTGATGGTGGATGCCCTGGTGCCCCGCCGGTTTCGCTCCACTGGGCAGGCGGTGCTTGCAACTGTTTCCTGGAGCGTGGCGGGAATATCAGGTAATCTCCTCTTTGGAATGCTGATTGACAAGGCGGGAATCTTGGCTGCCTACGGTATCGGCGGGTGTGTAGGGCTCTTGGGGTCGCTGTTTATCTATCTTTTTGTACCAAGTAAAGCAGAGCGGGCACCTGCTTGTGATGTGGGGGCATAGCCTATGTCCGTCTTTATGTCCCCACATCATAGGGCCCGCTCGGCAATCTACGCTCTCTCGGACTTGAGCTTCTGTTCTTACTTAGCCTTTCCCACTGAACCGAAGATCCTCATCTTCTCAGCTACAGCTTCTTTAATGGTTTCCACAACTTCTGCCATAAACCGGCTGAAGTCGGCATTTGGCGGCAGTCCATGGGCAGTGCGGATCTTGGCCATGGCTGCCTGAGATATGTCGGTGTAGACGTTGACCTTGGCAATCCCGTTGGCAATAGCCCGGCGGAAGTCATCGTCAGATAAGCCGGAACCGCCATGGAGGACTAAAGGCACTCCAGTCAGCTCCCGGATCCGGGCAAGGCGGGGTATATCTAGTTCTGGCTTCCCTCTGTAGATTCCGTGGACATTGCCGATTGCAACAGCCAAGGCATCGATTCCCGTTTCTCTGACAAACCGCTGAGCTTTTTCCGGATCGGTAAACAGGGTGGGATCAGCAACTCCCTGGCTGGGATCGCCTTCACCGCCGGTAACGTGTCCCAATTCAGCTTCAACCGATACGCCCACGGCACTAGCCAGGCGGACGATCTCCTTGGTCTTAGCGACATTTTCCTCAAAGGGCAAGGTGGAACCGTCAAACATGACCGAGGTAAAGCCGCAGCGCAGTGCCTTCACAAAGGTGCCGAAAGTCTGACCGTGATCGAGGTGCACCGCCACCGGAACACTGGCCCGCTCTGCCTCCCGTATGATAATGGGAGCATACACATCTAAGTCCAGCAGCCCCAAGTGGGCCTCAGCTACGGCCAAGATGAGGGGGGATCTGTTCTCCTCAGCTGCTTTCAAGGCACCTTGGATTATCTCCATGTTGGCGACGTTGAAAGCTCCTACTGCGTACCCGTTTTGAAACGCGTCATCCACCAGCTGTTTGAGAGTAACTAATGCCATGTCCTCTGCATCTCCTTATATTTTTTTAGATTTAACGTTCACCCCACTGCGCCATATTGGCTATGTGAGTGACTTTGCATCCTGCTTTCTCCAGGTCCTGCACTACGGCGTAGACATCCGTTGCCTCCAGGCGCAAGACAATGGAACGTTTGTTCTCTTCCTCATGGAAAGTAGCTAAACTGACAATATTAATACCGTGATCCCTAATGATCTTGGTAACCTCTGCCAGTACGCCAAGCCGGTCCTCGGCCTCCAAAGCCAGCCTAATCCCGTGGCTTCGCAGCCCCATAGAGTCAACAAAGGCGTCGAAAATATTAGTCTCAGTAATGATTCCCACCAGTTGTCCTTGTTCATCCAACACCGGCAGTCCGCTGACTACATTTTCCCTCATAAGGACAGCAGCTTCTTCAATGAGGGTATCGGGGGTGACGGTGACGGGGTTGGGAGTCATCACTTCCTTGACGGTAATCTTATTGAGGAGAGTGTTCATCTCAAACACGCTCAAAGTAGTGGCGGGGGAAGGTGCTACCCTTAAAAGCTCAGATTCGACTACAATCCCCACCAGCTTGCCGTTTTCGTCCAGTACCGGCAGCCGCCTGACCTTGTGCTTCCTCATCAGTTTCAGGGCATCCAGAACCCCCATGTCCGGAGAAGCGGTGATTGGATTAGGCGTCATACGGGTCTTTACCATCATGGCGAAGCTCTCCCGTCTTTCCTCTTTAATTCCAAAATTCCGTGGGCTGTGGAGAAATCCTGCTTTATCACCTGATTTATACCCATTGTAGCGACTTAAATATCGCAGTGAAAAACGGGGAGAGCAGGCTTTATCTTGGGAGCCCGCTCCCCCCGTTGGGGCTTCGCCGCCATTTTGGTGGGTCACCACTGCCGGCAGCAGAAGATCAAGATTGGCGGCAGCGCCGGCTGTTCCACCCGGTTATTTCAAGGTAAAACGGTAGCAGCCTGAGCCGCCTTCGTAACGGTAGTATGGTTCACCGTTTTCAGTCACCAGCCTAAAGGCTTCGTCAGGGATAGAGGTGCCGTTAACAGTCCCCTGCAAGGTGCTGTAATCCAGTTTGGGCACGTAGATAATTGCTTTGGTGTTTACAGGAATAGTTACTGCCATTTCGAAGCCTGACCTATTCCGGCTCCAAGCGGACATGACCTGCCCCTTAAGGGTCTTTACAGAGGCGCTGGCGTGGTCTAGGGCAGCGGGAATGGCAGGCTTGATGATCACTGTCTCCCAACCTGGTCCGCCCAGCCGGATGCCTGCTAGAGCTTTGTAAAACCAAGTATCCACGGAACCGAGCATGATGTGGTTGTGGGAGTTCATGCCGGTGCCGGTCAGCTTCTCCCACCGCTCCCAGACGGTGGTGGCACCTTCTTTGATCATGTAGCCAAAGCTGGGATAGCTTTCCTGGGCCATCATCCTGTAGGCCACTTCCTTGTATCCCAACTCCGTCAAGGTTTCCAGCATGTACCGGGTGCCGACAATACCGGTGTCGAAGTGGTAGTCCGCGTTTATAGCAATATCCGCCACTAGGTTCTTGGCCACTGCTTCGGTCATACCTTCTGGAGTAAGGCCGAACTGCAGGCCGAGGAGGTTGGACGTCTGGTCGTTGTTGCCGTAGGCCCTGGTTTCCGGATTGAAGTATTTTTTGTTGAAAGCCTCCCGGATCTCTGCGGCCTTCTTATGGAAGTACTGAGCATCTTCCTCTTCGCCTATCACCCGGGCGATCTGGCCCAAGTGCAGGACGTCGTGGTAGTAGTAGAAGGCAGAGGTCATCTCCCTGGGGTTTTTCTTGGGAAGTACACTGCCGGGAGGACACCAGTCTCCATATTTTACATAGGTGACCAGGCCGTTCTCCTCCTTGGATTCCAGGAACTTCACCCACTTCTTCATGCTGTCATAGTGTTCCTTCAGCAGTTCAACATCGCCGTAGTACCGGTACATAGCCCAAGCGATGGTGATATATGCAGTACCCCAAGCAGGATCAGCGGGATACCGGGGCCAGTAAGGCGGGATCACGTCGGAGAGGCTGCCGTCCTCCTGCTGGGCATCCTTCATATCTTGGAGATACTTGACATAGAAAGCGGCCATATCGAAATTGTGCACGGCCTCTTCTACCACCAGCTGAGCGTCTCCCATCCAGCCCATGCGCTCATCTCGCTGCGGACAGTCGGTAGGTACGCTCATTAGGTTAGCCAGCTGCCCGTAAACGATGTTCTGGTGGATTCTGTTGAACAGCTGCTTCGAGCAGGCAAAGCCGCCCGTATACTCTACCGCAGTGTGTACGAAGCAGGCCTCCAAGCTGTCTGGGCCTGGAGTTCCCGGGAAACCGGTGACTTCCACGAACCTAAAGCCGTGGTAGGTGAACCGGGGTTCGTAGATCTCCACACCTTCCCCTTTGAGGATGTAGGTATCGGCGGCTTCAGCCTTGCGGTTGATCCGGGTATCCAGCCGGCCGCTGTCATCCAGGACCTCAGCAAACCGGAGCTTAACCTGGGTACCCCGGGGGCCCTCCACTTTCAGGCGGACCCAGCCGGTCATGTTCTGACCGAAATCATAGATATACACGCCGGGGTCTGGATTGTAGATAGCCACAGGCTGGAAGCGCTTGGTTATCTTGATCGGCGGCATAATCTGGGCCCGCATGCGGCCTCCCGGCGGGTCAACCTTCACTGCTTGGCCCCAATCGGATGCATCAAGACCGGGCATATCCCATCCTGGAATCTCCATTCGGGCATCATAGATCTCACCGAAGTAGATGCCGTTGACGCCCACTGGACCCCGTTTTACCTGCCAGGTGCTATCGGTTACGATTTTGTCCTGGGTACCGTCGGCATAGGTGATGTGGAACTCTGCCCGCAGGCACGGGAAAGCGTCGTAGCCGTGGAGCTTGCCGCCGTCCCAGCGGAAGCTGCAGTAGCGGCCGTTGCCCAGCATAACTCCAACGACATTTGCTCCCGGCTTGAGGCTGCAGGTGATATCATAGACCGAGTACAACACCGTCTTACGGTAGTCTGTCTGTCCCGGGTCGAGTACCCGATCCCCGATTTTTCTGCCGTTGATCCGCAGTTCATAGTAACCGAGTCCGGAAATATACGCTCGGGCGTAGGCTATTTCCTTGTCCAAGCTGAACTCTTTCCTGAACAGGCTTCCCGGCCGGAGATTGTACTCGGAGTTGTCCACAGTCATTGCATCGGCGGAAGCGTCATCTCCGTTAGCGATCCAAGAGGCTGTCCACTCTTCATCCTTCAGAAAGCCGGTTTCAAAGACATTGATGCAGCTGTAGGGGCTGACCTGATCGTCTTTATCCCACCAGCGGACCCGCCAATAGTACCGGCGGCAAGACTCCAGCTCTTTCCCTGCATAGACAATGCCGGTTGAGCGGGAACACTCAACCTTACCGCTGTCCCAGATGTTTCCTTCTTCCTTGGCAATCAGGGCTTTATCATCGGCAACGATAATTTGATAGGCCCTTTGGTATTGATTGGGCGCACTGTGCTCTAAAACCCAAGATAATCTGGGTTTTGGGCGGTCTATGCCCAACGGATTTCGTACATACTCACAGCGAAGCTGCACCGGGGCCTGGGGGCCAACTGCCTGGGTTTTCGTCATATCGACACTCTCCTTTCTCTTTTATCTAGCGGTTCACTTTGACGTTATCCGCCGATTTTTCTATTCCTTCTAAGCCATGCTTTCTTGCCGGCTTTTGCTGTACAAGTGGCACTTGACTTCCCGCCCATGGATGTTCTATGCCGCCGGCGGCTAGCTGTCTTGCTGAAGCTGAAAGCCAGTGACAGATACCCGCCACTGGCTTTCTGTTGAACGACCTTGTCCCGATTTACCTATCCAGCGTCCCGTGGAGCAGGCCCAAGGGCAGGGGAGCGGGACGGGTACATGTGCTGGGCACCTTGTAATGGGTTCCGGTCTCCGAAGCATCGAGGAAACCGTGCATGACATCTAGCACATGGTAGGCCATGTCGCCGCTGGCCCTGTGGGGCCTTGCGTACCGAAGGGCATAGGCCATATCTGCCAGTCCAATCCCCCGGCTGTTTTCAGCATACCCGTGGGTGAGGGGAATCTCGGTCCATTCATGTGCATCCCAACGGCGGATCAGCACCGGGCCGCCAAAGGTGTTGGGATCGGGAACTTGAAGGCTGCCTTCACTGCCGTAGACCTCGATCCGGGGCAGATCAGCGCTCCACACATCAAAACTGGTGATAATAGTCCCTATGGCGCCGCTGGCAAAATCCATCACCCCGGCAATGTGGGTGGGTGTCTCCACTTGGATCTTCTTGCCGTACTTGGGTTGGCTGGTGATGGTCCTTTCGGGGAAGGTAATCCTGGCCGATCCGGTAACCCTGTCAATTGGCCCTAGGAGAGAGATAAGGGCAGTCAAATAATACGGCCCCATATCCAGCATCGGTCCGCCGCCGATCTCGTAGTAGAATTCTGGATCCGGATGCCAGCTCTCATGGCCGTGGCAGGTCATGAAAGCTGCAGCTGCCACCGGTTCCCCAATCCATCCATCATCGATCAGTTTGCGGCAGGTCTGCAAACCGGCGCCTAGAAATGTGTCAGGGGCACAGCCAACCAACAGATCCTTGCTCTTGGCAAGCTCTAAGATCTCCTTGCCGTGCTCTCTGGTAACTGCCAGGGGTTTTTCAACATAGACGTGCTTGCCGGCTTCTAAAGCTGCTTTGCAGACTTCATAGTGGGCTTTGGGTGTTGTCAGGTTCAGTACAATCTCAATCTCAGGGTCCTCAAGCAGCTCCTCCACCGAACATGCCTTTGGCACACCGTATTTTTCTGCTTGGGTTTGGGCTCTCTCATGAATCAGATCAGCGCAGGCGACAACTTCCAAGATTTCAAAGGTCTGAGTGCAGTTCTTAAGATAAATGTCGCTTATATTCCCGCACCCTATGATACCTACTTTAACCCTGTTCATGGACCTGCTTCACTCCTTTAGAACATTCTCTTGAGGGCTTCAATGTAGCTTTCTTCATTGCTGTGCTTTGCAATCTCTTTTCCTTCTGCGGCCCATAAGAATCCCCGCCTCATGATGGTCCGGGGCTCATAGGCCTCCAGTACATCCGCGTGATGACCCAGGGAGCAGTAAAAGACCCTGCCTTTGCCCCAACGTTTCGTCCAAACCACCGGTACATCTACTTCGCCGTTGGCAGAGTGGGGACCGGGAACTGTGGGATAGCGGGTAGTGGCCAGGACCTCGACGGCGGGGTCAATATGTACATAATACTGCTCGCTTTTCACCTTAAAGTCGTTCAGCCCCTCGACGATGGGACTTGATCCCCGCTTGATGTTTACCACATACTCAACTCCATCTCCACCGGGATGGGCCACCCACTGTCCGCCGGTCATAAACTGCCAGTGGACGCTTTCCCGGAAGGCATCACACATGCCCCCGTGGCATCCTGCCAAACCGACTCCGCTGGCTACCGCCTCCAGCACAGGCATAACCTGCTCCCGGGTGATCTTGCCCATGGTCCAGATGGGGATAATGAGATCTAGAGCCTTGAGTTTTTCTACATCGAGAAATGCATCGAGAGTCTCAGAGATCTCCACCTGAAACCCTTCACTTTCCAGAATCTCTCTAAAAAGCTCCGAGACTTGAACCGGCTGATGACCGTCCCAGCCGCCTCGAACGATCAGTGCTTTTTTTGCCATAAAGCGGTCTGCCTCCCTGTCTTGATAGTCTCGCCGTTTTCGCGATGGACTTTACAATCTTGCTGTATGACTTATCCCTGCAGTTCCCTATTCCTTCCACATCGACAGGCTTGTCTGGGGAAAGGGAGGGACTGGACATCATCCAAAGTTATGAACACTTGACAAATTACGCGGGAGATCCTAAGATAATAATGAGCATATGCTCATCAAAAGGCAATAGAAACACCGTCAACAGCTGAGGGAGATGTAATTTGAAAGGAGGTGCACCTATGCCCAGAGGAGACGGTACTGGGCCCATGGGATTCGGTCCCATGACAGGAAGAGGGGCTGGATACTGCGCCGGTTTCGGCGTTCCCGGATATATGAACCCAGGATGGGGTTGGTTCCGGTGGGGAAGAGGCTTGGGCCGGGGTCTCCGCCGGGGCTGGCGGCACATGTACTATGCCACCGGTTTACCGGGATGGGCACGCTGCTCCTACCCTGGCTTTTGGGCACCGGTCCATCATCCCGGACCGGCCGGCTCCGCCGAGTCCGGAGGTCCGGCGCCCTACCGGTGGAACGTCGAGGACGAGATCGCTTTTCTCCAGGAGCAGGCAGGAATTTTACAGGATGAACTGGCCCGCATTGAAGAGCGGCTGGAGGAGCTGAGCAAAGAAAGGAAAAACGAAGATAAGGAGGAGTAACAGCATTAACGCTGCAAGGGTAGCTGGGGCTGGGCCTGCGGGTCCAGCCTCAGCGCATTATGCCGAAGGCGCTCAGCAAGGATGAACGGCGGCTCACCCTGGCGATATCCCAAATCTACGATATTTTAACGCTATCCAATGGCAAAGTTAGCGTAAAGTTTTGGTAGGCGGTGGCAGGAAAAACGCGTGTGGAGATAAAAATAGAGACCTCGCACCAACAGATAGACAGAAAGGAGCGAGGTCTCATGAAGAGCGATGGCGTAGACATCGC
>DUMM01000096.1 GCA_012839845.1 Bacillota bacterium
CTGGAGGCGGGCCAGTCTTTGTACAAAAGGGGCATATGGACGGCGCTTTTCTGTCCTCGGTTCAAGACGCTGTTAACCACGTCCCGTCAGGTGGTCCCGAGAAAATGGTCCAGGAGCATGTTCTGCACATCGCGGACTGACGCTGTCCCGTCAAAATCGCACAACACCCACACGTCTGCGGGGTGGAAAGCCTGGTTCAGCATTGTATCACTCTTTCATCACATTGCCACTTACTTGCATGCTGCTGCATCTTCCTGGGAGCACGGCTTACAGGGAAAATCCTCTCTTATCCTACTATAGAGGTGTCCCAAAGGTCAATTAAGTTTCCGTGAACGGACGGAGAATACGGCAATATACAAGGCTATGCGGAGAAAGGTGAGGTAATCTAGCAGTTGGCAGTGGTGTGTTTGGTATCATCGGGGGAGAATGGCTGTCGGGAGAGGAATAGCTGTACCCCATGTGCAATAGTAGATAAGTCAGATGTAATACTAACAGCTGATGGCTGCCGGTTTTTACAGCGCTGATAGGGAGGAAGGAATAGATGACAGCAAAAGACCTTCTGCGGGCGCTTTCTGGGAGGAAAGGCGTATCCGGCTGTGAGTCAGACTTGGTACCCTTGCTGACCGAAAGCTTTGCCCCGCTGGTCGATGAAATCAGGGAAGATAAGTTGGGCAACTTGGTAATGCTTAGGCGGGGAAGCGGTCCTGAGCCGAGGAAAAAGGTGATGTTAGCCGCGCACATGGATGAAATAGGTCTGGTGATTACCGGCTATGAACCCGGCGGTTTTCTGCGATTCGCGAGCATCGGCGGGATAGATGACCGGGTACTTCTAGCTCAACAGGTGATAGTCCACGGCAGGAAAGACCTATTGGGAGTTATCGGTGCTAAACCTCCCCACATCCAGGAACCGGATGAACAGGACAAGACTGTGAAGATGAAAGACTTGTTTATTGACGTTGGGCTCGATGACGATACGGTGAAGGAACTGGTAGCCGTTGGCGATACGGCCACTATAGCTCAGCAGCCTGTGGACCTGCTGAATGGCCGCCTCGCCGGCAAGGCCCTTGATGACCGGGCGGGAGTTGCGGTCATGTATCTTTGTTTAGAGGTCCTTTCCAGACTGTCCCACAGAGCCGATGTCTACGTCGTTGCTACAGTGCAGGAGGAAGTAGGGCTGCGGGGAGCGGTGGTTAGTACTTATGGGATAGTACCTGATATTGGTATTGCCATCGATGTAGGCCATGGAGATATGCCTGGAGTGCCCTCTTATGATACGCTTCCTATGGGCAAAGGGCCCGGCATAGCCTACGGCCCCCAGGTCCATCCCAAGATCTACCAGCGCCTGGTTGAACTGGCTAAGAAGTGGTCGATACCATACAGCGTAGAACCCTCTACTTCGCCAGGAGGTACCGATGCCTACGCCATTCAGGTTACTCAACACGGGATTCCTACGGCTTTGATCTCCCTGCCGCTTCGCTATATGCATACAGCGGTGGAGACCCTGGATTGGTCAGATCTGGATGCCGCGGCTCGGCTGCTGGCGCTGTTTATCTGTTCTGTCGATTCCGAGTTTGTGGAGGGATTAACGTGCTTTTAGCAAGACTTAGCGAAGCAGCAGGTGTTTCCGGCCAGGAAAACGAGGTCAGGAACTTAATCAAAGCCGAGCTGGAAAGACTGCGGGTGACGTACAAGACCGACGCCCTGGGCAATGTGCTGGCGCATAAACCCGGCAGGCGGGGGTCTACCACAGTCATGGTAGCGGCCCACATGGATGAAGTGGGTTTGATGGTGGTGGGGATCGAGGATTCCGGTCTGCTGCGGTTTAAGCCCATCGGCGGGATAGACCGCCGGGTGCTGGTTGCCAAGCAGGTTTTGGTTGGTCCGGAAAAGATCCCTGGGGTGATCGGGTCCAAACCCATTCACCTGCAGAAGAAGGATGAGCGCAAGACTCCCTTCCAGTGGCAGGAGCTGTACATTGATATAGGCGCAAAGGATAGAGCAGAGGCAGAAAAGCTAGTTCCCCTGGGGACGGCTGCGGTTTTCGCCACCTCCTTTCGGCAGCTCTCTGATGACATCGTTATGGGAAAGGCATTCGACGACCGGGTAGGGTGCACTGTGCTCCTGGAACTGCTGAAGGAGGAGTATGACTGCAACCTGGTCTGCGCCTTCACCGTACAGGAAGAAGTCGGCTTGCGGGGAGCCGGACCCGCAGCCTATTCGGCAGAGCCGGACCTGGCCTTGGTAATTGAAGGCACCACGGCATCCGATGTCCCAGGGGTGCCGCAGCACGGGCATTCCACTTCGGTGGGCAAAGGACCCGCCCTGACGGTTATGGACCGCACAGCGATTCCTGCCAAACACTTGGTTGAAAGACTTCGCCAGGTAGCCCTTAAGGGCAACATAC
>DUMM01000097.1 GCA_012839845.1 Bacillota bacterium
CCACCGCCGACGAGTCAGGGCCGGATCCTTGGCGGGTCGAGCTGAGCCTCAGCTACAGGTTTGGCGATGGGGGAGCCCGTCGGGCACAGCTGGATGCCAAGATGGCAGCAGTGGAAAAGGCAAGGCTCCAGGTTAAAATGGCAGAGGATGGGTGCTATCTTGAGCTGAAGAGCTGTCTGCAGCAGCTAGACCAAGCCCTCCGGGCTTATGAGCTGGCTTTGCAGGGCGAGCAGGCTGCCAAGGAAACCTTGGAGCAATTGGAGTCTATGTACGAGCTGGGTTCCGTCACCGGCAAAGAAGTGCGGGAAGGCAGACTGATGGTAATTCAGGCCCAAAACCGAGTGCTGGACGCTGCTCTTACCTACGAAGCTGCCAAAGCGAAACTAGCAGTCGCCATGGGCATACATCCCGAGGCCTTGATGGCGGCGGTGGGACGGAACCAGTGGGATAGACTGATGGACCATTAGGAGAGGTGTGCTTTGAAGAATTCGGATATCACACAGGATAAGCGTCAGGATATACTGGATGCCGCCGAGAAGGTTTTTAGCGCCAACGGCTTTACTGCCGCAAAAATGGACGAAATAGCAGAACTGGCAGGGGTGGCCAAAGGGACCCTATACCTGTACTTTGAGAACAAACAAGACCTCTTTGTTTCCCTTTTGGAAGACAGGATTTGGGAATATGTGGCTACCTTGACCAAGAAGCTGGAGGATGTCTGTTCTGTTCACTGCTTTCTTGAGACATTAGCCAAGGTGCGGGGACAGCTGTTCATAAGGAATCAATGGCTGCTGGAATCGCTGTCCCATTCGCTGCCTAATTTCTCGAGGGAGCTCAGGCTGCGGATCTGGAATTTGCGCAAGGGGTTGGAAGAGCCTACAGTTGAAGCTCTGTCTCGGCTCCTGCCCCCAGATCATCCTGTGACTCCCTTGGTGGCTGCGGCCATCGTTAACGGTGCCCTGGACTATACCCTTGCTACCTTGATTCTGCACGGGCAGCCAGTGGTGTTGGAAGATGTCGTGCGGGCTTTAGAGCAGGTGCTTCTGCCGGGACTGTCCCAAGCGTGCGGTCAAGGCTGCAGCGGTGAGTAGAGTCATGCTCTCCTCACAAACTCAGTCCTTTGCCGGGAGAAGAAGGCTGAGGAACCCCTGGTGAGATAGTGTAAAGGAAGGAAAAGGCTGATGCTGAAGGAGTTGCTGGAGCAGGGTTTCGGCATCAAGGAGGACCTCAACTGTGCAGAGAGGATCCTATACGGCGCCAATGAGGTCTACAACCTCGGACTTGACCGAGATGACTTGAAACTGGCGGCTGGCTTTGGAGGCGGCATGGCTATCGAGAGCATTTGCGGCGCGCTGACGGCCTCCATTATGGTGTTGGGCAGAATGTACGTCAAAGATCGGGCCCACGAAAGCGGCCGCATCAAAGAGCTGGTCAGGGAACTGTTTAACCTGTACGCCGAGGCAATGGGCAGCATTCTCTGCGCACCTCTAAAGGAGAAATACCGCACCGAGGAGATGGGCTGTCAGGCAGTGATAGTCAAAGCAGCTGAGATTCTCGATGAGATCGTCGAGCGGGGTGCGAAGGATGCCTCAGGTAATACAGATGCTGAAGGAGCTTCCGTCTGAGCTCAGTAGATGGATGGATTCCCACTAGGACTAAAGTGCTAGAGTTTGAGAACTCCAGACTCTGGCGAAATATAGTATGAGGAGTAGTAAGATGCAGCCCTCTGCTTTGGCAGAGGAGAATTCAGGGGAGGTACAGTTATGACCAAACTGCATCAAGTCTACGAGTGTCAAGTGTGCGGCAACAGGGTAGAAGTAATCAAGCCGGGGGCAGGAACGCTGGTCTGCTGCGATCAGCCCATGAAGCTCTATGAGGAGAACACTGTCGACGCATCCACCGAAAAGCACGTACCCGTTATTACCAAGACTGAGAACGGCTACAGAGTACAGGTCGGCAGTGCATTGCATCCCATGATCCCAGAGCACTACATTGAGTGGATAGAACTTGTAGCTGATGGAATGGTCTATCGCAAGTACCTCAAGCCAGGCGAGGAACCGGTGGCAGAATTCATTACCGACGCCAAGGAGGTTTATGCCCGGGAGTTCTGCAACCTGCACGGGCTTTGGAAATCCAACTAGTAAGGAATAATAAAGAAGCCCTAAGGGCTTGCTTTGAAAGCAGAGAGGCCCTTAGGGCATTTCGTTATAATTGGGTTTTGATGCCGTTCCGTCAGCTGGTTCTGAAGAGCCAGCCCAAGATGCCCGGCTTCTTTTTTTCCTGCGGCTGGGATGTCCTCGGGGTCGGCCTTGTTACTGGTTTCCGGCCTCCGCACCTCGGGCAATAATCCTCCCAGACAGCGATGCGCTCACCGCAGTCGACGCACTTGGCCATTAGGATCCCTCAAGAGCAGTATTCCCCTACGCTTACGAGGTTAGCTGAACGGTTAGGGCCGGGCAGCCCCTCTGCTTGCGCAGATTCACCCAAGGGATCCCCCGCTCCAGCAGCAGCTGGATTCAGCGTCTGTCCATAAGTATAACCTAGATTTCACTGCAGAACAAGCAGCTGGAGCCAACGACTGCCGGTGGCGGGGAGCAGGGGAACCTTGGGGAGGATCTTCCAGACTGCCGGAAGAAGTAATGTCTAGCGCTTGAGGATCCGCCGTTGAGTTCATTGTGACGAGCCAAACCATAACTGCTGATCCTCCAGCATATATTAATGTAAGAAAGGGCAAAATCTGACAGGAGTTCCGCCGGCAGTGTAGAAGAACTTCCTAGAACTGACCGGTCAGTTCTAAGCCGATACAACCGGTGAGGAAGGACGGCTACCTATGGACGCCAAGCGGGAGCGAATCAAGAAAGCGGCCCTAGAGATCTTTTCTAGTCAGGGATATGCCAATACAACAGTTCAGCAGATCGCTGAGAGAGCCAGAGTGGGAAAAGGTACGTTTTATATCTACTTTGCCACCAAGGAAGAACTTCTGACGGATTTGCTCATCGAAGGCTTGACAAACATGGGTCAGCATATAGAGAGGAAGATTAGGACGCTGCAGGGAAGTGCTGCTAAGCTGAGGGCCATCGTCCGTGAACAGCTGCGGTACTTCTACGAACATCAATCTCTCTGCCGCTTGATTACCCGGGAAGTCTGGGGGCACAGCGATCAGTCTTCATCTTTAGCTCAGCGGGTGCGGTCAAGCTACATCAGGATGCTGCAGGAGGTGGTTGAGAAAGGCATCAAAGACGGCGAGTTGAGGTCCTTGGATCCTCAAACTGTGGCTACTGCTTTGTACGGCATGGTCAGCATGGTAGCTTTATCTATGAAGGATCTTCCGAGTGATGGGGCCATAGAGCGGGCGGAGATGACCCTTCAGGAGTTGTTGTTCTCGGGAATCACAACATCGCGTATGGTTGCTGTGGAGGCTTAGTTAGGAAGGGGTGTCAAGGATGAAAACAGCCATATCCTATCTGGGTGAAGCTGTAGTACGCCAAGGACTAGGGTATATATCCAAATCGCCGGAACAGAATGTTTTTAAGATTCTAGACTGGGCTGATAGGATCGCCCGGGACCCATACCACAAGCAGCTGATCAGCAGTGTTCGTAATGTCCTCCAGGAACCCGGCAGTCCCTGGCCGGATTATATGGTCAGAGCCTTTACGGAGATTCACCCCAATATTAGGGATACCATTGCCGTTAACTTCTTCGTCAATGGCGCCTTTATCGGTGTGCCCAAGCAGAAGGAAATGGCCAAGAAGCTGGGGGTATCGGTGCCCTTTGCCATTTTGATGGATCCTACATCCCGCTGCAACCTAAGGTGCACCGGCTGCTGGGCTGGAGAGTACAAAGGCGACGATCTCCCCTTTGAAGTGATGGACAGGGTCCTCACCGAGGCGGAGGAGCTGGGAATCTACTTCATCGTCCTCTCCGGCGGTGAGCCCACTTTGCGGAAGAAAGACATCTTTGAACTGGCCAGAAGGCATAAGGAGCAGGTCTTCCACCTGTTTACCAATGGGACCCTGATCAATGAGCAGTTTGTCAAGGAACTCATCGATGTGGGCAATGTGACTTTGGCCATCAGTTTGGAGGGTACCGAGCAGTTTACCGATGCCCGCCGGGGCAAGGGTATTTTCCAGAACATCCTAGAGGCTATGGACCTGCTCAGAGAAAACGGGTGCCTCTTCGGCGCTTCAGTGACTTACCACCGCCACAACATCGAAGATGTGTCCTCCGATGAGTTCATCGATCTATTGATCGATAAGGGAGTCCGCTTTGTCTGGTACTTCACCTATGTGCCTGTGGGCGCCAATGCCGATCTGGAGCTCATGGCAACTCCAGAACAGCGCGGGTATATGCACAAGCGCATCAGCGAACTGCGGCTGCGGAAGCCCATTTTCCTGATGGATTTCTGGAACGACGGCATCGTCTCCGGCGGCTGTATTGCAGGCGGCCGGCGTTACCTCCACATTAACGCCGCAGGAGAGGTAGAGCCCTGTGCTTTCGTCCACTACGCGACAGATAACATTAAGGAAAAATCCCTGGCGGAGGCTCTCCAGTCGCCGCTCTTCAAGGCGTACCAGAAGCGGATACCGTTCAATCATAATCACCTGCGGCCCTGTCCGCTCATCGACAATCCCGAGGCCATTCGGGATATGGTCCACGAGTCCGGTGCCCATCACACCGAGGCCGATGCCGATGAGACGGTGGACGAATTTGCCGCCAAACTCCAGGGTTACGCCAAGGCTTGGGGTGAAGTGGCAGACAGGATCGCCGCTGAGGAGATGGCTCAGGCCAAGGTCCGGGTGGGATAAGGCAGCCGGACTGAGTAGTAGCTTGACAGTCACTTACGTGAGACAACAGCCGCCCTGTGGGGCACAGCCCCTGGAGGGCGGCTTTCCTTTTGCAGAGGATCAAGGGCAGTCGGTGGGGAATGACCAAGGGACAGCTTTACATTCTCAGAAGGAGGTATCCAGCTGTGGCGGATTTTTTCCTAGGCATTACTTTGCCGGACGAGTTTGCGGCAGAAGTTGAAAACTGGCGGAAGCGGTTTGCTGCGCCCAAGACAGCACCTCACATAACACTGATACCTCCCTTCAGCTGGTCGGGGACGGATCAGGACCTGGAGGAGGTCATTTCCAAAAGCCTCGAAGGCATATCGCCCTTTGAAATTAGAGCTGAGGGCATAGGCCGCTTCGGACGGCGGGTTATCTACATAGATGTGGAACTGTCGCAGGAACTGCTGAGGGTGTATCAAAGGGTGGCGGCGGGTTTGGAAAGCCGAGGCGTTGCCCTTGAGGATCGGCCATATAAGCCTCACATCACCCTGGCCACCAGGCTGTCGCCGGGGGAGTTCAGTGTTTATATGGAAGAACTCGGTGATTACGCTCCTTCCGAGACATTTCCCTGTCAGCAGGTGGCCCTCTTCAAAATGAGAGTTGATGGCAGGAAGCGGCAGTGGCAGGTTATTAGGCAGATAGCTTTCTGAGAAAGCCGGTTCGTTGTCAGAGTGGTGTCCAATCGGTATCTGCTCAGTACTCTTCAGTACCTTCTAGAGCTTTTTCGAACCCGGTGTTTATTCTTCACCTCTGCTGTATGGAGAAAACCAACCTGGGCTTAGCGCGCCTTCGTCAGCTCAGATCAAGCGGATGGTTCCTAAATGAAAGGGGAAAGTGCGTATGTGAAACCTGGAAAAAACTTCACCATACACAGAAGGATTTTAGAGAATAGGCTAGAATTACCGTTTATAAAAAGACGATCGGCGGTAAAAAAAGTTCCACCAGGAAGAACAGATTGCGAAATTAATCACAAATTACCGCCGCATGAATATCACGTTCATGAAGCCGCACGTTCGGCATCGGGAAGGAGGAATGAGCTGGAAGTACTGCAGGCTTGTGCAAGATAAAATCTGAAAAGCATAAGACGAGATGAGGAGGTTCACGTATGCTTAACTCACGGATCACGCGTATCTTGGTAACTGCTTTGGTGCTGGTTTTAGTTGGTTCTGCGGCAGTTTTGGCGCAGGAGACCATCAAGATCTGTCACTTGGCGCCGCTGACCGGAGGTTCTGCGTTTCAGGGGCAGATTCTCGTGAACGCTGCTAAGATGGCAGTTGAGGAGATCAACGCCGCGGGCGGAATCAATGGTGTACCGATTGAGTATATCGTTATCGACGAGACTTCTAGCTCGTCATCGGGTATCGAGGCCGTTCGCAAGGCTATTGCTGAGAACCCGGTGGTTGTAATTGGTCCCAACCGTTCCGGAACCATCTTGGCTGCTGAGCATCTGTGGAAAGAAGCCAAAATCCCATTCCTGGTGGATGGTACCAATAACGAGATCACCAAGAGAGGAAATCCCTATACCTTTAGAGTACAGGTAGAGTCCACCTACTGGGCACCTCTGCTCATCCGTACCGCACTGGAATACTACGGTGTCCAACGGCCGGCAGTTATCTACGGACTCAACGACTATTCCAAGGACCTCTGGAACGCCACTAAGGCTGCTTTTGAACAGTACGGGATCGAGCCGGTGACCGTCCAGACGTTTAACGACGGCGATCGCGATTTTACCGCACAGCTGTTGAAGGTGAGGGCTGCTGGAGCAGATGCCATCTTCTGCTATGGGTATGAGACTGAGCAGGGTATCATCCTGCGGCAGCGCAGCGAGCTCGGTATGCAGGACCTGCGCATTTTCGGCGAGCGGGGCTGCGCGTCTCCTGCGGTGGAAGAGCTGGCCGGATCTGAAAATGTAGAAGGCGTAGTAACTACCACTAACTTCTGCACAGGAGATCCTGATCCCGTAAAGCAGGAGTTTGTGAGAAAGTGGAATGAGAAATACGACGTTGCTATGTCTCCCACCCACGTTGTTCACTATGATACCATCTACATCCTTGCCGATGTCATCGGCCGCGTAGGAACTGACCGGGAGGCCATTCGGGAGGCACTGGCCAATCTCGACTTCAAAGCTCCTCTGGGATACTACCGAGCCGACAAGAACGGCAACCTCAACCATACCATGTATTCTCAGGTGTATGAGAACGGTGAGTGGAAGATCCTGCTGATGGAGGACTACTATCCCGAGGACTAGTACGGGTAGCGGCTCTCTCGTCAGCGCAAGGTTGGAGGTTTGCAAGAAGGCCGCTGGTGCGGGCTTGTCCCGCACCAGCGATTGCATGCCCAGCTAAGAACCCGGGAAGAAGGTGACCTGTTGAGTGTCGGTTTGTGGATACAGATTATCCTTAACGGCGTGGCTATGGGAGTCCTGTACTCCCTGCCGGCGCTGGGGATATCCCTTATTTGGAACGCTACGGGGTTGTTCAATTTTGCCCAAGGTGACCTGCTCACTCTCGGCGGGTATGTGATGCTTACTCTCTTTGGCATGATGAAACTGCCTTACATCGTGAGTTTTGTCCTGACGCTGGCTGTTATGGGTTTGGTGGGGTATTTCATCAGCCGCATCTACTTCTACCCCATGTTGGAGCACAGGGTTCATCCCCAGATCATTTTGATTGGCACTGTAGCGGCCTCTGTTTTTATCCGTAACTTGATCTTGGTAATTTGGGGCACTATGCCAACGACCTTTAAGAACCCCTTTGGCACTAAAGTCATGAACTTGGGCGGAATCTTCCTCATGCCCCACGTGATTTGGATCTTGGGCATAGCGGCTGGCCTGCTCATCCTGCTGCAGTACATTCTGCGGGGTACAATGGTTGGCACAGCCATGAGAGCAGTTGCTCAAAACCAGACGGCTGCCTGGCTCATGGGTATTCGCAATGACCGAATGATCGCTCTTACCTTCTGCATGAGTACAGCCATCGCTGCTGTATCCGGCATATTGATCACTCCCATCATCCCCCTGACACCGGATATGGGCGGCTTGATTTCCGTCAAAGCCATGGCGGCAGTATTGATCGGGGGCCTAGGCAGCTTCAGCGGTACCTTAATCGGCGGCATCGCCGTGGGTGTTGCTGAGACGGTTTTCGCTACATTGGTGACGCCCACGTATAAAGATGTTTTCATCTTCCTGGTATTGGTTGCGTTCTTGTTGGCGAGACCAGGCGGCATCTTCAGAGCCCACGTTTCGGAAAAGGTGTAAGAAAGGAGGGGCGATATGAACAATCTCAGAGTCTTTTGGAATCGGTACGGCCTCCTCATAGTAGCGGTGTTGCTGCTCCTCGTGCCGCAGTTTACCACCCAGTACGAGTTTTATGTTGTGCAGCGGGGAGTGCAGAATGCCATGCTGGTACTGGGGTTGGTGATCCTCATCGGCTACACGGGCCTTATGACTTTAGGCAGTGCCGCATTGCTTGCCACCGGTGCGTATACCTACGGTATCCTGCTGCTTAGGCTGGGATGGCCGCCCCTCCTGGGAACGATCGGTGCCGTATTGGTTACCACTCTTGTCGGCACTCTGCTGGGATTTCCCGCCTTCAGGCTTTCAGGGCCGTTCTTGGTGGTCACGACGGTGGGATTTGGCGAGATCGTGAGAATTCTCATCCTCAACTGGGAGCCGCTCACTAGAGGACCTTACGGCCTTTCAGGCTTCAGGGCGGTGATGCCCACTACCCGGGGAGTGTACTATGTGATGGTAGTGGTCCTGGCATTACTGGCCGTAGTGACAGAGAGAATTGGCCGCTCTCGCCTTGGCCTGGCAATGAAGGCCGTGAAGGAAGATGAAGTCGCGGCCGAAGTTATGGGAGTAAACGTAAGGAGGGTGAAGCTGATTTCCAACGCCTTGACGGCGGCACTGGCCGGTTTGTCGGGAGTATTCTTGGCCAGTCTTACTGGTTATTTGAACCCCGACTCCTTTACTGCCAATGAGAGCACCACTTATCTCTTGATGGTGGTCATGGGTGGGATGAGCAATGTGGTCGGCAGTGTAATCTCCTCTCTCTTTGTTACTGTGCTGCCGGAGGTGCTGCGTTTCCTGGCGGAAAGCCGACTGCTGGTATATTCCCTGATTCTCCTGGTATACTTGCGGATTTATCATGTGAGGAGCAGCAAAGCAAGGGCCAAGTCTGCTGGGTCCAGAGGTAGGAGTTGAGAACATGGAGATGGAGAAAAACAGTGGGGTCGTCCTGCGGACAGAAGGTTTGACTAAGCGTTTTGGCGGGTTGGTAGCAGTCAATAATCTGGACCTTGAAGTCTATGAAGGTCAGATCTGTGCTCTGATCGGTCCCAATGGATCCGGTAAGACGACGGTACTGAACCTGATTACCGGGATTTACCCGGTGGACGACGGACGCATTGAGTTTTGCGGTGAACAGATCAACGGTCTGCCCTCCCATGCCATCTGCTGGCGGGGAATTGCCCGCACCTTCCAGAATATCCGAATTTTGGGCTCCCAAACCGTATTTGATAACGCCCTCTTGGGCAAGGGTTACGGCAACGGCGGGGCGGGGGTGTTTCAAATAATGTTCGACACGGCAAAGCACCGCCGGGAAAGGGCTGCCTTTGCCGAGGAAGTCGATGAAGTGCTGAAGTTTGTGGGCCTTGATGATGTCCGCAGTGAACTGGCTCGGAACCTCCCTTACGGCAGACAGAGGATCCTGGAAATTGCCAGAGCGCTGGTTACCCGGCCTAAACTCCTGCTTCTAGATGAGCCGGCAGCCGGGCTGAACTCGGCAGAAATCTATACGCTCATGGAGCTGATCAAGAAGATCAACGCCACCGGTATCTCGGTCTTCGTCATCGAGCACCGCATGGAGCTGGTAGGCGAGTTGGCCGATTGGGTCTTTGTCCTCAACTACGGCAGCAAGATAGCCGAAGGAACCTTTGAAGAAATCAAGGAGAACCCGGCTGTCATCGAGGCCTATTTGGGCAAAGGGAGGGACTGAGCTTGCTCAAGATCGAGAATCTTACCGTTGCATATGAGGTTGCTCCGGTTCTGCACAGCATCAACCTCGAGGTTAAGGAAGGTCAGGTCGTCGCACTGTTGGGTGCCAATGGAGCGGGCAAGTCCACCACATTGAAGACAATTTCCGGATTGGTCCGCCCCCTAGAGGGCAGCATCCGCTTCGGCGAGACGGAGATAACTTCCCTGCGGCCAGATCAAGTCGTGGAGATGGGTATCGCGCATGTACCCGAAGGGCGGATGGTGTTTCCTGGTCTTACTGTGGAGGAAAATTTGAAAATCGGGTCGTATACCCGCAAATTCAGCCAATCTGAGCTCAGGGCGGAGCTGGAGAGCGTATACGAGCTGTTTCCCCGCCTAGCCGAGAGGAAACGACAGCTGGCCGGTACCATGTCCGGTGGCGAGCAGCAGATGCTGGCCATCGGCAGAGCCTTGATGTGCAAACCCAGACTCTTGATGCTGGATGAACCGTCCTTGGGATTGGCACCAGTGATCATAGACAGTATTATGGAGAAGATTATGGAAATAAATCAGCACGGCACTACCATCCTGTTGATCGAGCAGAACGCCCACCTGGCGCTGGAGTTGTCCCATTACGCCTATGTCTTGTCGGTGGGGAAAGTGGTCAGCCATGGTCTCAGCAGCGAGCTAGCCAAGGATAAAGACATGCTGGCCGCTTATCTTGGCGGCAGCTAAAACCAAAGAGAAAGGGGAAAGACATTGGACAAGGTTCGGGTTGGTATCGTGGGAGCTGGATTTGTATCACACCTGCACCTAAATGCCTATCAAAGGGTGGCAGGTGTACCTGTTGAGGTGGCTGCTGTTGCGGATATCAACAGGGAGCAAGGCGAGAAGCTTGCCGCACAGTACGGCATCAAGCAGGTTTACACCGATTACCGCGAGCTGTTGGACAATAAAGATATCGATGTCGTAGATGTATGCGTGCCCAATATTCTCCACCACCGGGTGTGTATCGACGCAGCGGAGGCCGGCAAGCACATCATCTGCGAGAAGCCCCTGACGGGTTATTTTGGAGAGGATAAGGATGTTGACCCTATGGAGGTCGGCAAGCTCTCCCGGCGGGAAATGTACGAGGGTGCAGTAAAGAATGCCAGGGAGATCCTGGACGCGGTGGTCAGGAACAAAGTCAAGCTCTGTTACGCCGAGGACTTCGTTTATGCACCTCCTGTGGTGAAGGCCAAGCGGTTGCTTGAGGCCAGCGGCGGAACAATTCTCGAGCTGCGGTCTGAAGAAAGCCACAGCGGGTCCCATGCTAAGTACGCCCGCTTCTGGCACCAGGCCGGCGGCGGGTCACTCTTAAGGCTTGGTTCTCACCCCCTGGGATTGGTCATTCATCTCAAGCGCTGGGAAGGCGTGCGAAAGACAGGCAAGCCCATAGGCGTCCGTTCAGTGCTGGCCGATACAGCCAATATTACCCATACCGAGGTATTCCGCCAGACCAAGGAGAGGTGGCTGGTAGACGAGTGGCACGATGTCGAGGACTGGGCAACTGTAGTAATTACCTTCGAGGACGGAACCAAGGCCCTCGTCATGAGTAACGACATCACCTTGGGCGGAGTAGTGAACACGCTGAATATCTATGCAAACAATGCCGTCATCAAAGTGGACATGACCGGCAACGACGCAGTTAAGGCTTATGCCCCCGCCAATGAAACCTTTGGAGATGAGTACATTACCGAAAAGATTCAGACGAAGGCCGGCTGGAGCTTCCCATCCCCAGACGAGGACTGGATGCGGGGCTACCCCCAGGAGATTCAAGACTTCATGGAGGCAATCTATTACGACCGCGCTCCCATATCCGATGGACAGCTGGGCTTCGAAGTTGTGCGGGCAACATACGCAGCCTATCTCAGTGCTGAACAGGGCAAGCGCATTGACCTTGCAGAGCTGGATGCAGGCGTTGAGAAATGACGAAGGAGGCAGTGACCCATGACCATGATGAAGGCAGCAGTGAAAGTTGACGAGCAGAAGCGGTTGGTTATTCAAGAGGTGCCTATCCCCAAGATCGGCCCCAATGAGGCACTGGTTAAGGTGGCTGCCACCGGGCTTTGCGGCACTGACGTAGCCATCAAGAACAACACCTTCATGGGCCGCCACGGCCCTGTGAAGTTCCCCATTATCCCCGGCCATGAGTTCTCAGGGGAGGTAGTTGAGGTAGGGGCGGGAGTGCGGGACGTTAAGGTCGGCGACCGCGTGACCTCCAGCTGCCTTTGGGGCTGCAGAGAATGCCGAGCCTGCAAGATGAGGATTTACAACCGCTGCCGCAAGTGGGTGCACATCGGCATCGATGTAGATGGCAGCTTCGCTGAGTACGTAGCCGTCGATGCGGAGATCTTGTTTAAGGTACCGGATTTTATCACCGACGAGCAGGCCGCTATTCTGGAGCCGGCAACCACCGGAGTGCGGGCAGTCAGGACCAATCACATCAAGCCCGGCAGCTTCATCGCCATGCTGGGCCCCGGGCCCTTTGGCCTTTTCATCATGCAGGCTATGCTTACCACATCGCCCAGGCGCTTGGTCATGATCGGACTCAGCCGCGACAAGGGGCGTCTGGAACTGGCCAAGAAACTGGGAGCTACCGATGTCATTGAAGCAGACGTAGTTGACCCGGTGGAGGCAATCAATGAGATGACCCACGGCGACGGTGCCGACGTAGTAGTTGAGGCTACCGGTGATGTCAATGCCGTGAGCCAGGCCCTGGAGATGGCAGGAGCGGGAGGTCTGGTTCTCATGGGAGGCAGTGGATTCGGCGGCAAATCGGTAAGCTTCAAGCCGTGGAACGTCGTCCGAGACGAAAAGATGCTCAAGGGTCTGCAGGGATTTGAATGGGCGGATTATCTGATGCTCCTTGACTTGATTGAGACAGGTAAGATCAAGATTGATCCGCTGATCAGCTCAGTTCAGCCCCTGGAGACCGTTAACGAAGCCTGTGACTTAGTGGAGGCAAAGAAAGCGTACAAGATCGTGCTTCGTCCCTAAGACATACCTCAACGCTAAGGTGGTGGTAATGCCAGTGGCCAAAACAGTAATAGAACGACTTGTGGAGGAGAAGTCGAAGCTGCGCTCATCCGAAGAAAAGGCGGCCGATTATATCATCGCCCACGCCCGGGAGGTCGTGAATCTCCCCATTACTGAACTTGCGGCCCGGATCGGAGTGAGCGAGGCAACCATTGTGAGGATGTGCCAGAAGTTGGATTTCCGAGGCTTCCAGGAGCTGAAGATCAATTTGGCTATGGAAATTGTCAGCCCCATCCAAGCCGTTCACGAAGAGATCAGCGAAGATGACGACATGGAAGCTGTAATGCAAAAAGTGGTCACAGCGTATATCACCGCCTTGGACAACACCCTTCAGGTAGTCTCATCATCGGAACTGGTTAGGGCTGTAGATTACCTATCTGCAGCCCGGTCCATCCAGTTCTATGGAGTGGGGGGCTCGGGGCCTGTAGCCCAGGATGCAGCCCATAAATTTATGAAAACCGGCAAGCCGGTGGTGGCCTACACTGATACCCACATGCAGGCCATGGCGGCAGCTTTAACGGAGCCGGGCGATGTGATTGTGGCCATTTCCCACTCCGGCAGCAGCCGCGACATCATCGATGCACTGACCATTGCCAAGTCCAGGGGAGTTACTACCATTGGTATATGCCATTATGCCCGGGCTCCTATAGATAAAGTACTGACCATTAAGCTCGGCACCTCATCGCACGAGACCCTTTACCGCATGGAGAGCACGTCATCGAGGATTGCCCAGCTGGCCATAATCGATGCGCTGTTTATAGGAGTCTGTCTCCGGGATCCTGAGAAGGCAGTGAGGAACATCCGGCTCACCAGGGAAGTCATCGCTCCAAAGCGCTTCTAGTCTAGGAGATGCGGCATTTGACGGACGGGTGGAATTCGCTGAGTAGTAAGGGGGCCGTTGCATGAAAAAAAAGATTCTGGTGACACCAAGAACCTTCGGCAAAGCCGACCCGGTTCCTATGGAGATGCTCAGGGAAGCGGGCTGCGAAGTCATCAGTAATCCCTATGGACGTTTGCTGACTGAAGAAGAGATGTCTGCACTTATTGAAGATGTTGACGGAATTATTGTCGGACTTGATCCTCTCAATGCCTCCGTCCTCAGCAAAGCTAAACGCCTCAAGGCCATATCCAAGTATGGGGTTGGGGTCAATAACATAGACCTGGAATATGCCAGCAAGCGGGGCATATTGGTAGCCAATACTCCGGGGGCCAACAGCTTAGCGGTGGCGGAGCTGACCATTGGACTCATGTTCGCTGTTGCTAGGAGAATTTGCCTGTCTGACCGCAACATCCGCCAGGGAAGGTGGCAGCAGTATCCCGGCTTGCAGGTTAAGGGCAAAGTAATGGGACTCATCGGTACCGGACAAATCGGCAGGGATACGGCAGAGCTGGCTAGGGGACTGGGAATGCAGGTAATTTGCTGCGATATCCACCCGGATGATGAGTGGGCGGCATCCATCGGTGCCAGGTACGTAACACTCCAGGAGATCATCACTGATGCAGATTATATTTCCATCCACGTCCCCTTGACCGAGGATACTCGCTGCATGATCTCCAAGAAAGAACTGTGGCAGATGAAACCGTCGGCGGTGCTCATTAACACCGCCCGGGGCGGAATTGTCGATGAGCAAGCTTTGTTTGAAGCTTTGAAGGAAGGCAGAATAGCGGGAGCCGGTCTCGATGTCTTTGAGGCGGAACCCCTGACTAACTCTAGGCTGGTGGAGCTGGATAATGTAGTGCTCACATCACACATTGGTGCTCACACTAGGGAAGCAGTTGAAAACATGGGGAGACTGGCTGCAGCTAATTTGCTGGCGATGCTGCGAGGAGAAATTCCTAAGTATATCGTCAATCAGATAGCCGATGGGGGTGTTGAAGATGCTAGTGCAAGCTGACGAGCTGTCCAGAGTGGTCAGAGACCTGGTGCGGGAAGCCCGGGTGGTGGACTTCCATACCCATCTGTACCCGCCGGTGTGCAGAGAACTGTTCCTGCGGGGCATAGATGATATGCTGACCTATCATTACCTGCTGGTAGAAACCCTTCGCTACGGCAGGATTAAGCCAGCAGACTTTTTTGCCCTGAGCAAGGAACAGCAGGCTGATGAGGTTTGGAAAACCCTGTTCGTAGACCATTCGCCGGTGAGTGAGGCCTGCCGGGGTGTGCTCACTGTGCTGAAGACCTACGGCTTGGATGCTGCTCCGGACTCTTTGGCTGAGATACGGGCTTTTTTCAGCAAATTGAGTCCCGAGGAACATGCCGACCGAGTCTTCGCGGCAGCCAATCTGGAATGCCTGATTATGACCAACGATGCGTTCGATCCAGTGGAGACGGCCTACTGGGGTCCGGATTTTGTCAGGGACAAGCGCTTTCGGGCAGCGTTGCGGATTGATCCGCTGCTTAATACCCCAGATGAGGCAATGCGATTCATGCGGGACAAAGGCTACAAGACCGGACCGGAGATGTCCGCTCAAACCGCGGCGGAAATGCGGAGATTCCTATCTGATTGCGCCGACCGGATTCAGCCCCTGTACCTTGCAGCTTCCCTGCCTCCAACCTTCCGATGGAAGGACGGAACAGTAAGGGGCCAGATTATGGAGGAAGTAATTATACCCTTCTGCAGAGAGCGGAATATTCCCGCTGCGTTGATGATCGGCGTAAGAAAACTGGTCAACCCCGCAATGCGCTTGGGTGGCGATAGTGTGGGCAGGTGCTGCGTCGCATCCCTGGAGCAGATGTGTCTTGACAATCCCGACGTGAACTTCTTGATCACACTGCTTTCTAGGGAGAACCAGCACGAGCTCTGTGTTGCGGCCCGGAAATTCCCCAATCTGAAGATTTTCGGGTGCTGGTGGTTCCTCAACAATCCCAGCTTGGTCAAGGAAATTACCGAGATGCGGATGGAAATGCTGGGCGTGAGCTTTATCCCGCAGCATTCCGATGCCAGGGTGCTGGATCACCTTATCTACAAGTGGATGCACAGCAAGGAGATCATTGCCGATGTGCTGATCGACAATTACCGCAAGCTGCTGGAGACCGGCTGGCCCCTGACCAAGGAGGATATTAAGCGGGATGTAGATCTGCTCTTCTCCGGCAACGCCAAGGAAGTCTTGGGGCTGTGAAGAGGAAGGAAGGTTAACAGTATGGGAAAACATGAGCAGCTGAAAGCCATTGCTGATTCCGGTGTGGTGGCGGTAATCAGGACCAAGAACGCCGATGAACTGGTCAATATCTGCCAAGCCATGGCGAAGGGCGGTGTGGTGGGAGTAGAGATCACCATGACATCGCCGGGGGCAGTGGAGGCCATAAAAGAAGCCTCTAAGGTATTGGGCTCCAAGGCGATTATCGGCGCAGGGTCGGTCCTGGATGCCGAGACAGCTAGAATGTGCATCCTAGCCGGCGCCGACTTCGTGGTCAGCCCGGTCTTCGATCCTGCCATCGTAGAGATGTGCCGCAGGTACAGCAAGATCGCAATTCCGGGTGCTTTTACGCCTACAGAAATCCTGCGGGCCTGGCAGGCAGGGGCAGATGTGGTCAAGGTTTTCCCGGCCACTGCCGTCGGCCCATCCTATCTGAAGGACATCCTTGGACCTATGCCTCAGGTGAAGCTGACTCCCACCGGCGGCATCAATTTGGAGAACCTGGGCGATTTTATCAGGGCTGGCGCTGTCTTTGTAGGAGCCGGCTCATCCCTGGTGGACAAGAAGCTGGTTGCAGAAGGCAGGTGGGACGAGCTGGCTGAACGGGCAGCCCAGTTCGTCGCTGCAGCCCAGGCGGCACGGGCAGCAGTATGACCTTCTGGAAAGGAGCGGTTACATGGCTGACTTGTTTGATATCACCGGCAGGGTAGCAGTAATCACCGGGGGCGGGGGCGTGCTCTGCAGCGAGATGGCTCGGGCCCTCGCCAGCCGGGGAGTGAAGGTTGCTGTACTGGACATCAATGAGAAGCAGGCTGAGGCGCTGGCCGAAGAGATTAAGAACCAGGGCGGGAATGCCATCGCTGTCGCTGTCGATGTCTTGGATAGAGCCTCTGTTGAGCGGGCTCGGGATGTGGTTTTGGCGAAGTACGGGACGGTGGACATCCTGATTAACGGCGCCGGAGGCAATAAGCCCGAGGCCACCGTCAGCGATGATATGTCCTTTTTCGACCTTCCCGTTGAGGCCATTCAGTGGGTGTTTAACTTAAACATCCTCGGGACTATTCTGCCTACCCAGGTGTTTGGGAAAGTCATGGCGGAGAGAGGGAAGGGGGTCGTCATCAACATATCGTCAATGGCGGCTTTCCGGCCCTTGACCAGAACCGTGGCTTACTGCGCAGCCAAAGCAGCGGTGAGCAATTTCACCCAGTGGATGGCGGTACATTTCAGCCAGAATTACTCGCCCAATATTCGGGTGAATGCGCTGGCACCGGGTTTCTTCCTGACCAAGCAGAACTACTACCTGCTGGTGGACAAGGAGACAGGAGAGCCCACGGAACGGGGCCGGAGGATTATTAGCCATACGCCCATGGGCCGGTACGGAGAACCAGCGGATCTTATCGGTACACTGCTTTGGTTGGTATCCGATGCTTCTAGCTTTGTCAACGGTGTAGTGGTGCCGGTGGACGGCGCATTCCAAGCCTACAGCGGAGTGTGAGCGAATTGGTTGTAGCTAGTTTAGAGACAAGTACTACCTCGGCCAAGTGCATTTTGTTTTCAGTAAAAGATGGGATCATCGCCGAAGCATCTCAGCGCTACAGACCTGGGGTTGCCGACGGCCCAACTCAAGCTCCCTATGGGGTGGTGGGATGTGCCCTATATGTCTTGCAGCAGATGGTGGAAGCTGCCAGGGACCGGGGCTTAAAGATCGAAGCCATTGGCCTGACAGGGATTTGGCACAGTCTGCTGCTTCTGGATGGCCGGCGGCAGCCCGTTGACAGGATCAAAACCTGGGTTGATCTTTCCGGGGCTGACCATGTGTCAGCCCTGCGCAAGGATCGGGAACTGGTGCGCAGCATGTACCACAGGACGGGCTGTATGGTGAATGCCGTTTATCCAGCCTGGAAGTGGTATTATCTGCTGCGGGCCTATCCTGGACTGGTGGAAAAGGCCAGGTTTGTCGCCTCTCAGATGGAATTTGTGTTTGAATCGCTGACAGGGCAAAGCGCGGTGTCCCGCTCCATTGCTTCGGGTTCGGGCTTTCTCAACATCCACACGCTGGACTGGGATGATGAGGTACTGGCCTTCCTGGGTCTAAGAAGGGATCAGTTCAGCCCGCTGGTGGAAGCTTTCCATACAGCCCCGCTGAAGGCGGAAACAGCTCGGCAGGTGGGGCTGCCGACTGGGATACCGGTGACTGTGGGCTGTGCAGACGGTGCTATGAACCAGCTGGCCATCGGCGGGCTGGATACCAAGGCTATGTCCGTGTCGGTGGGCACAAGCGGTGCTCTGAGGGCTGTGCACCTGGAACCCAAGATTCCCGAGGAACCGTCTACTTGGTGCTACTACCTGACCAAAGGCCGGAGAATAGCCGGTGCCGCTGTCAACAATGCCACAAACTGTGTTGATTGGTTCCTCACCCTTCAGGAGGGGGAGCTAACCGGCCGAGTCTATGACCGGTATTCTCAGGGTATAGGACAAGTCAAGCGGCAAGAAGCTCCCATTTTCATGCCTTTCCTCTTCGGCGAAAGGAGCCCAGGATGGAATGAGCGGCGGACCGGCGGGTTTGTGGACGTCAAAGCCTTCCACAACAAGTACGATCTGTATTATGCAATCCTGGAAGGCATCCTGTTCACCATGCGCCAGTGCTATGACATACTGGTACAGGTAGGCGGCCGGCCAGAGGAAGTCTTGGTGTCCGGAGGAATTGTCAACTCCGCTCCTTGGATGCAGATGGCGGCAGACATTTTCCAAAGAGAGATTAAGGTGACAAGCAGTACCAATGAATCCACTGTGGGCGGCGCTTTAGTAGCCCTGGAGGCTGTAGGCGGAACTGACGCGGCAGCGGAGTACAGACCAGGCGTCATCAAAGTATACGAGCCTGAGCCAGAGGCGGTTAAGCTTTACGAATCCCGCTATCAGAGGTATCTTGAGCTGTACAAGACGCTGGAATAGGGTATGGTGCAGGTATTGCGCGGTGAGGAGGGTTCACATGGATAGGGCAGAGCTTCGTGCAAGGCTGGAAGCGTGGCTTGATTCCCTAGACAATAAACTGGAGAGGCTGCTTTTGCTCCCTCCTGACTTTACCAGGTTTAACTCTGGGGCCGGCGTCATTGTTCAGGAACTGTACGATTTGCTGAGCGGCTCTGCGGAGCTGGACATCATGCCAGCCTTGGGCTGCCATGAGCCCATGGCCGAGGCCGAGATCGAAGCGATGTTCGGCACCAGAATACCCAAAGACTGCTACATCCACCGCAACTGGCGGACCGACGTGGTCAAAATCGGTGAAGTGCCGGCGGAATTTGTCCGGGAGGTTTCCGATGGCAAGCTGGATTTCCCTATAGAGGTGGAGATCGACCGGAGGCTTTTGGACCCTAAGTACGACTTAATAGTCTCCATCGGCCAGGTGGTTCCCCACGAGGTAGTGGGGATGGCCAATTACACCAAGAACGTGCTGGTAGGCTGCGGCGGTAAGGGCATGATCGACAAGACCCATTTCCTAGGGGCTGTCAGCGGCATGGAGAAGCTGATGGGCCGCGACCACAGTCCCGTCCGAAAGGTCTTTGATTATGCAGAAGAACACTTCCTAAAGGATTTGCCCATCGAGTACATCCTCACAGTGACGACCACCAAGGCCGATGTCACCACCATCGAGGGCCTTTTCCTGGGCAGGTCCCGAAAGAACTTTGAGGCAGCGGTTGCCCTCAGTCAAGAGAAGAACCTCGACCTGCTGGATGAACCTCTGCAGAAGGTAGTTGCGTATCTCGAACCCGATCACTTCAAGAGCACTTGGGTGGGCAATAAGGCCATCTACCGCCTGCGGATGGCCATGGCCGACGGCGGTGAGCTGTTGATTATCGCTCCTGGTGTAAGGCACTTCGGCGAAGATCCGGTGTTTGATGAACTGATCAGAAAATACGGATACCGGGGGACGCCTTACGTTCTAGAAATGGTTAGGAAAAACAAAGACCTGCGGGAGAACTTGTCGGCAGCGGCCCATTTGATTCACGGTTCCTCCGAAGGGCGCTTTAGAATTGTCTACGCTCCGGGCTATTTGACCAGGAAGGAAATTGAAGGGGTTGGGTTTGAGTACATGGAGCTAGCCGAAGCCCTGGAGCGCTACCATCCAGACAGACTGCAGGATGGTTTCAACAAAGTCAACGGTGAAGATGTATTCTTTGTCAGCAATCCCTCCCTAGGTCTTTGGGCTTTGCGGGAGAGATTTGAGCGAGTGTAACGCGGTGGGCGAGGAACCAGGGGGAGAGTTAGTAACTATGGAAACACAGTTGGAGATAATTCCGGTCCCCTACGGGCGGGAGACCATTGATATAGCGATTCCATCGGAAAGACTGGCATGGGTGTGTTCGCCCAAGGATGTACCCGGGGTCAAGGATATCGGACAAGCGGTGAACGATGCTCTGGACAACCTCATCGGCTGTCCCGATCTTCCGACAATAGTTGGCAGTCGGGGAAAGAACACCGTTATTCTAGTTGACGATTATACCCGCACCACACCCCAGGCTCAGATCCTGCCGGTGGTCCTGAACCGGCTGAATGAGCTGGGTATACCGGACAGCAGTATAACACTCATTATCGCCGGAGGCACCCACAGGCAGATGACTCGGGAAGAATGTCTGGCAAAGTTCGGTGCGGAAATCATGGATCGGGTTAGGGTAATCCCCCATATGTATGACGACCCAAACCAGCTGGTGGAACTGGGAACGACCAAGCTGGGTGTACCCATCAGCGTCAACCGGAGGTATTACGAAGCAAATCTCTCCATCGCCGTCGGGAACATTGTTCCCCACATATATGCTGGTTGGTCGGGAGGAGCTAAACTGGTGCAGCCCGGAGTTTCGGGTCCTGCCACGACAGCTGCTACCCACATGGTGGCCGCTCCCCGTTTTAGGGAGATCCTGGGCAGGGTCGATAACCCCGTGCGCAGGGAAATGGAGGAAGTTGCCAGGCAGTCGGGTCTTGACTTGATTATAAATACCGTGCTCAACCGCAGGGGTGAAGTAGTGAAAGTGGTGGCCGGAGATGTGGTAGCTGCCCACCGGGAAGGCGTTAGACATGCGGAGGAAGTCTACTCCGTCCAATTCAGCGAGCTGCCGGATGTTGTGCTGGCCAGTTCCTACCCGGGGAATGCGGATTTCTGGCAGGCGAGCAAAGCTTATTCGGCGGCAAGCCTGATGGTCAAACCTGGCGGCACCATAATTCTCATGTGTCCTGCTTGGGGAGGACTTGCTCCCGGACATCCGATTCTGTACTCTATCGGGGAGTTGTCGTATGAAGAGGCCTTGGAGGGGGCCGATTGCGGCAGGTTTGAAGATGAGGTGGCGGTGGCTTGGTATTTGACCTTGTGCCTTTCCAAAGAGCAAGTGGCGCGCACCTATGTATACTCAGATGGACTCAAGGAGAGCGAGATCGAGCAGTTTGGGTTTCAGCTGATTGATGATCCACAGGAAACCCTTGATCGAGTGCTGACTGAGATGGGCTCCGGCGCGCGGGTTGGTGTCATAACCCACGGCGGTGACATCAATCCAGTGCGGGTGTGAGCATTCCACCCGTGCAGCTCGGGTTTCCGTCCCTGAAGTTTCAGAGAATGCAGCAAAATTGGTGCTTAAGACCTGTCAAAAGGGGCAAAATCATCTCACTTGAGAGAGGATCTTGCCCTTTTTTTGAGGAAGATGTCAAAGAAGGCCTTGGTTGAAGGAGCGATGCAAAATGAAAATTTCCTTTTGGGCGAAAGGCATCCGGAGCAGGCTGATCGGTTTTATCGTCATCACTACACTTGTTCTGCTCGGAGCGTCCACTTGGATTACATACGTACAGTTTCGCAGTGCTATCGAACACTCGGCTTTGGATGCAGCAGCTCACAGCGCCGCCAATAACGCACTAATTATCAACAATTGGTTGGAAGCCAAAGCAAACCTGCTCCGAGCTTTGGTAGACACCAATGATATTAGAAGTATGGTCCTTGACCTGCAGATCCCAGTTCTCCGGCGGCTGGCCGAAAGCCAACCCGACTTTGAAATGCTGGCTATAGTCGACGCCGATGGCTTTGCTGTCTTATCTGCCGGGGGAAGTGCGGATCTAAGCGACCAGGACTACATCAAACAGGCCATGGCCACAGGGCGGACCGTCTTCTCCGACCTGACGGTAAACAGCGCTTCGGGAGAATTGGTGGTGGCCGTTGTCCAGCCCATCTTCCGTGACGGGGCAAATCGGCCCGTAGGGCTGATCTGCGGAACCTTGAGGCTTGACTACCTGCAGAGCCAGGTGGAGGGGATGAAAATAAGCGGCTATGGGCACGGCTGGATTTTGGACAACAGGGGCGTGACTGTGGCCCATCCTGACAAGCAATACATAGGAAACAGCGATTTCTTTGCAGGTGACAGCAAGCTGCGGTCAGCGGTAGAAAGTATGACGGGAAAGACTGGAACCATGAGATTGACCTCTGGAGGCGTAAGAAAAATTGCCGCGTATGCTCCCGTTGGGGTGACCGGCTGGACAGTGGTCATGATGGCTGACGAGGATGATGTTCTGGCTCCCATCTACCGCCAAGGGGTCGTAAGCCTGCTGGTGGCTGTTGCGGGAATTGCCGCCGGAGCTGTTCTAGCTGCCTTGATTGCTAGGGATATAATAACTCCCATCATCACTCTCAGGGACACTGCCCAGCAGCTGGCAGGTGGCAATCTCACTGTCAAGGCAGACGTAAACCGGCAGGACGAACTGGGGCAGCTGGCCGCGGCTTTCAATGCCATGGTCGACGATCTGCGGAACATGGTGAGCAGAATAGACAGCTCGGCTCAAGGAATTGCTGCTTCCAGCCAAGAGCTTTCCGCCTCAACCCAAGAGGTCAGTGCCTCCGTCGAAGAGGTGGCAGCTACCGCCAACCAATTTGCCTCCACCGTTGAGACCATGGGCAGGAAGGCCCAGCACATGGCGGAGTCTGCATCTGGAGTCTCATCTATGGCCGCCGATGGCGGCGAAGCAGCAGCCAGAGCCATCAACGAAATTGGGGAACTGCAGGCCACCATGTCCAGCCTCTCTAAGGTAGTGGCGAGCTTAGACCAGCGCTCAGCCGAGATCGGCCGGATCGTAGAAGTGATCACAGGCATAGCCGATCAGACCAATCTGTTGGCCCTTAACGCCGCTATTGAGGCAGCCAGGGTGGGGGAATACGGCCGGGGCTTCGCTGTGGTGGCTGAAGAAGTCCGGAAACTGGCCGAGCAGTCAGCGGCGGCCGCTGCGGAGATCACAGCGCTGGTTGAAGATATCCGCAGAGAGACTAAAGGTGCCGTGGTTGAGATGGAGAAGGGAGCCAAGGAGGCAGCTGATACCGTCGAGGTGGTAACATACAGCAACGAACTTCTCGGCCGGATTGTGGCCGCTATCAATCCGATCATCGAAGAGATCAAGAGCTTTGCTGCGGATATTGGCCAGATCGGAAAGGGCAGCGAGCAGGTGGCGGCGGCGACCGAAGAGCAGTCCGCCTCTATTGAGGAACTGGCATCTGCGGCCAATACTCTCAATAACATGGCCGATGAACTCAAGAGTCTGGTACAGCGGTTTACAGTTAATGGATAGGCGCTGGCAGCGGGAAACTGGGAACCGCTGGGGTTGCCGCAAGATCATGATGGTGTAGGAAAGGAGTATAGCATTGCAGAATTACAGCTTTTTCATGCCGACAAGGGTCATCCATGGAGAAAGGGAGCTGGTTAAGCAAGCAGGTCTGCTGAAACAGCTGGGGAATAGGTGCCTCCTGGTAACCGGCAAGACATCGGCTAGGGTCAGCGGTGCCCTGGACGATGCCGTGGAAGCCCTTAAGTCTCAGGGCATAGAATACGAACTCTTTGACCAGGTGGAGAACAATCCGTCCTTGGAGAACGTGGGTGCGGGAGGGAAAGCTGCCAGGAAGTTTAGGCCGGATTTCATCTTGGGAATCGGCGGCGGCTCTCCCCTTGATGCCAGTAAGGCTGTGGCCGTGCTGGCTGTCAACAATATAGAACCAGAGGAGCTTTATCGCAACAAGTTCGATAACCCCCCGCTTCCCATAGTAGCCGTACCTACAACTGCCGGTACCGGCAGTGAAGTGACTCCGTATTCGGTACTGACTCACAATGAACTGGAAACAAAAAAATCTTTCTCCGTGCCGGAGCTTTTCCCAAGAATAGCTTTTCTGGACTGGCGCTACACCGAAAAGCTGCCATTGAGTATTACTCGGGACACGGCACTGGATGCCCTTTCCCATTTGGTGGAAGGGTACCTATCCCGCAAGGCGATAGGCACCAGCGACTTCCTGGCCGAGCGGGGCATGAAGCTGTGGGCCAAGTGTCTCAAGGGCCTGCGGGAGGGCGCCTTGACTCCAGAAGACCGGGATCTTCTGCTGGTTGCATCCACCTTAGGAGGAATGGTCATTGCCCATACCGGTACCACCTTAGTTCACGCGCTGGGTTATCCTCTGACGTACTATCACGGCCTTCCCCACGGAAGGGCCAACGGCCTTTTGCTGGGCGAGTATCTGCGCTTCAGCGCCCAGTATGTGCCTGAGCGGGTTAACGACGTGCTCGCATGGCTGGGACTTAAAGACATCGGTGAGTTCAGCCGGATCATGGGCGAACTGGCTGGCCCCATGGTGGGGCTCACTGGGGAAGAGGTCAAGCAGTATGCCGCCAAAGCTGCGGCCACCAAGAATGCAGCTCAGTCCCAGGGCGACGTAACCGAAACGGTTCTCCAGAGGATTCTGGAGTGCAGCTAGGGGATAAGGGTATTGTGGTCTGGAAGCTTCGGCCCTTTCCGTCTTTCCCTGAGGTCCACGTCGCCTGAACAGGGATAGATACAGCTGATAGGGGTGAAAAACCTCTCCCGCTGATTTATGTGAAGGATAGAGGCAGGCAACGAAGAAGTGGTTAGGTGCCGAAGATCGGCGGTCTAGAGCGGGGAGGTATTGTCATGGACAAGAAAAAAGAAGTAGTACGTCAAGCACTAGCGGATGGAGACGGAATCCTCAGGTTGGCTCCCACTTGGGTCCCCCGGGCTTTTTGCATACCCGGCGGTCGGCTTAAGCTTCATCCCGGTGATCTTTATGCCTTGGGCAAGCATCGGGGTGGAATTGACGAGCGCTGGTTTAACTCTACTACCAAGGCAGACAACGGTCCCGGAACACCTGAAGATGAAGGCTTGAGCTACATTGCTGCCGAAAGCAGAGGCCAAGAGCAGCGGATCCTCTTAAAAGAAGCCGTTGAGCTGATGGGTGATGAGATCATCGGGCAGCAGCTCATGGAGGAATACGGCTGCTGGCCTACGTTCAGCAAGTTCTTCGATAACCACGCGCCGCTGCCCCATCATGTCCACTTGAACGATGAGCACGCCGCCAAGGTTGGCTCCTTCGGCAAGCCGGAAGCGTACTATTTCCCGCCGCAGCTTAACTTCACCAAGGGACTATTCCCCTACACTTTTTTCGGCCTGAGGCCCGGAACCAGCAAGGAGCAGGTGATTGACTGCCTGCGCCGTTTTGATGCAGGAGATAACAAGATCCTGGAGCTATCTCAGGCGTATAAGCTCGAACCTGGTACCGGCTGGTATGTGCCTGCAGGGCTGCTTCACGCCCCCGGTACCTTGGTGACCTATGAGCCCCAGCGGGCCAGCGATGTTTCCCTAGTATTCCAATCTGTCGTTTGGGATCAGCCAACTCCCAGGGAGCTTTTGGTCAAAGACATCCCTGAAAAATACCGCCATGACCTGGAATACATAGTAAGTGTTTTGGACTGGGAAGCCAATGTCGATCCGTACCTAGCTAAGAGGTACTTCTTGCAGCCTGTGCCGGTGAAAGACATGGAGGAGATGCAGTCGGAGGGCTACATTGAAAAGTGGATCGTCTACGGCTCTGAATTCTTCTCTGCTAAGGAACTTACGGTTCTGCCCGGCAGGACTGTGACCATTAGAGACGATGGTGCTTATGGAGTCATCGTAGTGCAGGGCCGGGGCCGAATAGGTCCGCTGGCTGTGGAAGCAGCCACCATGGTTAGGTATGGACAGATGACTCAAGACGAAGTCTTTGTGACATACCATGCTGCCCGAGAAGGAGTCACCATTGTCAATGAGAGTCGGACTGAGGATTTGGTCATGCTGAAAAACTTCGGCCCGGGCCTAGCGGGTGTTCCTGGGTTGCCGGAGTGAGGTTGTGGGTCTGGATGAGCAGAGTCAGGCTGCAGCATTGAGTTCTTTTAACGGGCAAAAGTATTTGTGAATAAAGACTGGAAGACGGAACCCCTTAAATTTGGGGTTCTTTTTTATTTCTGTGTGATCAGCTTTTGTTGGATCGAATTTATCTGAAGGATAGCGCCGAAAAAAGAAGAAATATATATACACTGAAGTCCGCGAATAAGGGTTGAGGAGAAGAAAAATATCCAAATAAGCGATTAAGCAGAAAGGGCAAAGAATAAAAATCAACAAAATATATCGTAAACATTGGCAAAAAAGATGAATCCCGGTCGGGATGCTCCGATATCTCCAAGATCGGCCTTGTGTTGAAAAGAAGGGAGGAGCGCTGTGTTGTGGCGTTACTGAGCGTAAAGGGACTAACGAAGCACTTTCCCGGAGTCACGGCTCTGAACCAGGTAAACTTCGAACTAGAAAAAGGAGAGGTCCACGCCCTCGTGGGAGAGAACGGTGCAGGCAAATCGACGCTGATCAAGATCTTGGCCGGTGTCTATGCACCTGACGCAGGCGAGATCTACCTGCGGGGCGAGCGCGGCCACGTCCGAAATGTGGTGTAAATTCTCCTCCTGGTCGGTGAGCCGGTTCTACGCAGCCTGATCTCCCTCGGACGTAGTCTTTTCCCCGCTTGCTTCGTCTTTGGCCTTCTTCCACTGCCAGTAC